>CANRBG010000042.1 GCA_947628805.1 uncultured Oscillospiraceae bacterium
GACGTGCTGGTGGCCGCCATCATCCGGGACGGCAAGTGCATCATCCCCGGCGGCAGCGACGAGATATGGGCCGGCGACAGCGTGCTGGCCGTTACCACCCGCCCCGGCATGGCCCGGCTGGAAGACATATTGCGGGGGTAACAGGCCGTGAATTACCGGATCATCATTAGCATCCTGGGCCGCATTTTGACTATCGAGGCGGGCCTGCTGGCGGCCCCCCTGGCTGTGGCGGCCGTATATAGAGAGAGCCTGTGGCCGTTTTTGTGGAGCATGGCCCTGGCCCTGGTCATCGGCGGACTGCTGCTGGCCCTGGGCCGGAAAAAGACCGGCACGCTCCACCCCCGGGAGGGGTTCATCTCCGTGACGCTCAGCTGGGTGGTCATCTCCTTGGTGGGCGCTTTGCCTTTCGTGTTCTCCGGGGCCATCCCAAACTATGTGAGCGCCCTTTTCGAGATCATCTCCGGCTTCACCACCACAGGCGCTTCGGTGCTGCCCGCGGTGGAGGACGTGCCCAAGGGCGTGCTTTTCTGGCGCAGCTTCTCCCACTTCGTCGGCGGCATGGGCGTGCTGGTGTTCATGATGGCTATCCTGCCCACGGACGACGAGCACTCCATGCACCTTCTGCGGGCGGAGGTGCCCGGTCCCGTGAAGGGCAAGCTGATGCCCCGGATGCGGGATACCGCCCGGACGCTGTATATCATCTACCTGGTCATGACCGTGGTAGAGGTGGTGCTGCTGCTGATCGGGGGTCTGAGCTGGTTCGACGCGCTGACCACCTCTTTCGGCACCGCCGGTACCGGCGGCTTCGGGGTTCGAAACGCAAGCATAGGCGCCTATAACAGCGCCTATGTGGATATCGTTGTGGGCGTGTTCATGGTCCTGTTCGGGGTGAACTTCAACCTGTACTACATCGTGCTGGTAAAGCGGTCTCTGCGGGGGCTGAAGAGCCAGGAGCTGGGCCTGTATCTGCTGGTGATCGCCGCGTCCACTGTCACCATCGCGCTGAACATCCTGAATCAGTACGAGAGCCTTTTGCAGGCTCTGCGCTACTCCTTCTTCCAGGTGTCCTCCATCATCACCACCACGGGCTTCGCCACGGCGGACTTCAACGCCTGGCCCAGCTACTCCCGGGCCCTGCTGGTGCTGCTGATGATGATGGGCGCCTGCGCCGGCAGCACCGGCGGCGGCACCAAGGTGGCAAGGCTCGTGATCGTGCTGAAAGCCATTTGGGGGGAGATACGCAAGCTCCTGTCCCCCCGGTCCGTGGGGCGGGTGACCCTGGACGGGGAACGGCTGGAGGATGACGCCATCCACAACACCATGGTCTATTACATGCTCTATGCCCTGTTCGCCCTGGGGGCGTTTTTGCTGCTGACCGTGGAGGGGTACGACCTGGAGACCACCTTTACCAGCGTGGTCAGCTGCCTTTCCAACATCGGCCCCGGCTTGAACATGGTGGGCCCCACGGGGAATTTCGCCTTCTGGAGCGCGCCGTCCAAGCTGGTGCTCAGCCTGTGCATGCTCCTGGGGCGGCTGGAGATATTCCCCGTGCTGACCCTGTTCGCCAGCGGCGTCCATGGCCGCAGGCTGAAATGAACCTTTATCTCACCGCGAAGCAGTAGGCCGTCTCGCTGTGCATGGCTTTGCCCGCCCGGAGCACCGGGGAGGGGAAGCCGTAGCAGTTCATGCCGTTGGGGAAAAGCTGTGTCTCCAGGCACACCGCGTCCCGGGGCCCCATGACGCTCCCAGCCTTGCCGGCGCGCCGGTCCAAACCGTTGGCGGCGTAAAACTGCATGCCCGGCATGTCCGTTTTCACCGTCATCTCGATCCCGCTGGACTGGCTGTACACCACCGCGGCGGTGGAACCGGACAGGACGAAGTTGTGGTCATAGCCCCCGCCCCGGCGGAGCTGCTCGCAGTCCGCGCCGATGTCCCGGCCCACGGGTTTTGGCTCGCGAAAGTCGAAGGGCGTGCCCGCCACGGGCAGCAGCTTCCCGGTGGGAAGGCATCCGGCGTCCGCTTCGCAGAACCGCTCGGCGTTGATCTGCAAAATGTGCTCCAGGGCGGAGCCGCCGCCGTTCAGATTGAAATAGGTGTGGTTGGTGAGATTCACCAGTGTGTCCCTGTCGCTGACCGCGTCGTAGGCGATGACCAGGGCGTTGTCCTTTGTCAGGGAGAACGTGACGGAGACACGCAGGGCGCCGGGGTATCCCTCCTCCCCGTCCGGGGACAGCCGGGAGAACACCAATTTGTCTTCCTTGGCGTCGCAGGACCACAGGCACTTGTCAAAGCCCCTGACGCCGCCGTGCAGATGGTTTTCCCCGTCGTTTTTTGCCAGGACGTACTCCACGCCCCCCAGGGAGAACCGGGCGCCGCCGATGCGGTTGCCCACCCGGCCGATGGTGGCGCCCAGGTAGCCGCCGTTGGATTCGTACTCCGCTGCGGTGTCGTAGCCCAGGGCCACGTCGGTGAAGCCGCCGGCCCGGTCGGGGACCAGCAGGGACTGGATCGTGGCGCCGTAGTCCAACACGGTGACGGCCATGCCGTTTTCATTCTCCAGCCGGTATGCCGTGACGGGCTCGCCCGCCGCAGTGCGGCCAAAGGGGATAGTCGAAACTGCCATGACGATTGCCTCCTTGCAGAACAAGTTTTTTCTTCCATCATACCCCAAACCGCCGCCGGATGCAAGGCGGACCGGGTCAAATGGATATAACAAAGCCCTGCCGTTGTTTCCGGCAGGGCCACTTTGCGCTCTTTTTTCGTCTTTCGCGCCTTTTATGTCAGGGGCTCCAGGTCCTTGGCCTGCTCCCGCTGCTCGGCGGCGAATTTCTCCGCCTGCCACTTCTGCCATTCGGTGGCCTCCTTGAACTCCACGGGCTGGTTGACGACCACCTGGGGGAAAGGCACGTTGATCTTGTACTTGTCGAAGATCAGCTTCATCTCTCGGTTCAGGTCCCGGGTCAGCTGCATCCGGTCGCCCTCGGCGCACTGGGCGATCACTTTGATGATCACGCCGGAGTCGCCCAGGGATGCCACGCCCTTGTAGAAGGGTCCGGCGGTGATCTTGGGCAGCCGCTCCCGGACCTTGGGCAGCTCCTGGGCCAGGATGGCCTCCACCCGCTCCAGGCTCTCGCCGTACTCGATGCCCACGTCGCAGCCGGCGAAGGACTCCTTCCGGGTCATGTTGATCACGTTGGAGATGGCGCTGTTGTTGATGATCTTGATGTTCTTGCCGGGCTCCTCGATCTTGGTGGTGCGCACGCCGATCTCCACCACGGTGCCCCGCCAGTCCCCGATGGTGACGATGTCGCCCACCCGGAACTCGCCCTCGAAGATGATGAACAGGCCCGCCACGATGTCCTTGACCAGGTCCTGGGCGCCCAGGCCGATGACCAGGCTCAGGATACCGGCGGAGGCCAGCAGCGTGGCGGTGTCCACGCCGAACATGGCAAAGCAGAAGTACATAGCCGCGATGACCGAGACATACTTGACCAGGTTGTTCACCAGCCGGATCACTGTCTCGCCCCGGGCGCTCATGCTCCGGCTCAGGAACTTGAATATGGTCCGCAGCACCATGCTCACCACGCCCACCACGCACAGGATCATGAGGCTGGCGGTGACGGCGAACACATTTATGCCCCGGGTCCAGGTGCCGTCGATAACGTAGCGGAACACGCTGGTGCGGGTAAAGGCTGTCTCCTTGTTCGCCACGGCCACCACGATGAACAGGGCCAGGGCCCCCAGCAGCACCTTCAGCACCAGCATGGTCTTCTGCTCCGCGGTCATTTCACCCCAGCCAATGAACTCGTTGCTCCATCGGCTGAACGCGCTCTCGGTACGCTTCACCGTGCCGTCGGGCATGACCACATCCACCATCCGGGCCCGCTTGCTGCCAGCGGCAGCCCGGGGCTCATGGCTCTCTTCGGGGCCGTCCCCCGCCAGGGCGTCTCCGCGCCGCTCCAGGCACAGCATCAGGCACAACAGCGTCAGGCAGAGCAGACTCACCCCGCCGGTGGACAGGCTCACCAGGATCCGGTTGCCGAAGAGCTCGCCGGCGGGCACGGCCACGTAGATGAACGCCTCGTCCGTCTCGATGACGGAGCCGTAGTATTTGTCCATGCCCAGGGTCAGGTAACCGCTGTCACCGTCCCGGAACATGTCCTCGCCCATGCCGTATTCCACCGCGCTGCGGCCGATATACCGCTGCTCGGGGTAGTAGATGAAATTCTTGGTGTCCCGGTCGATGGCGAAAGCGAAGCCGTTGACGCCCACCCGGATATTCTGCAGCACCGCCCCCAGGCTCAGCTGCTCCATGGCGTTCTCCAAAAGCTCCGGCCGGACGGATACCTGCACGAAGCCGTTGGCGTCCCCGTTCTCGTCCCGGATGGTGACGCCCACATACTGCCGGTACACGCCCACGTCGTCCTTCTGGGCCGGCTGGACCAGATAGGGCACCCCCTGCAGGAGCTGCCGGAATTCGTAGGACTGGTCGGCCGGGTCTTGGCTGAGGACGAAGTTGGTGTACGGCGAGTCGGTGGCCGCGATCTTGCCATCGGCGTTGAACACGAATATGTACTCCACGTCGATGGCCCGGCTCAGGGCCGCCAGCCGTTCCTTGTCCTCAAAGATGTCCGGCCGTTTGCCCAGGATGTAGGCGGCGGTCTCGCCCTTGCTGACGTAGCTGTCGTTGTACTGCTGGGTGAGCATGTCCACATTGGCCTGGTACCGGTCCAGGGTCATCTCCACTTCCTCCAGACGCTGGGTGTTGCCCAGGGAGGCCCGGCTCATGGAGAACAGGGTCTGCATGTAGAAAGACATGACCAGGATGCACAAAAGGCCCACCACCGCGACGGTGTTGATCTTTCGGCCCACCCGCTTGTTGTACCGCCAGCGGCCAAAATACTTGTAATCGCTCTCGGCAGTCCCGTCCCGGCGTTCCTCCTGCAACAGCAGCAGGGCGTACAGCGCCACCAGGGCCAGGGCCGCGAAGCACACGAACAGCACGAGGATCACCGTGATGGGGTTGGCGGAGTTGATCTCATCCCGGCTCACGGCGCACAAGATATACACGTCGTCCGCCCGGATCACGCCGCAGAACAGCTCCTGACCGTTCACGGTCATCCAGCAGCTCCCGCCGTCCTCCAGATCCTCCACCCGGACGCCGGCGTCCAGGGCGTCCAGGCCGATCATGGTCTCATCCGGATGGTAGACGAACGTGTAGTCCTTGGCAGAGATCACGAAGGAGTACCCCTCCAGACCCACGCTCACATTCTCCAGCACGCTCTTCCAGGAGGACGTCTCCTCCGTGAGCCGGTCAAGCTCCGCCGGGTCCTGGGCCACCACGGCCATATGGCTGCCGTCGATCAGGGCCCCGTAATAGCGCAGCTGGCTGTCGCCCATGTCCACCTCAAAGGCCTGGGAGGGCTCATGGTCCGTGAACACGGTCCGCAGCTGGTTATACCGGGCCCGGGTGAAGTCCGCGCCGGTGGGCTGGGCCTTGTAGAGCCGCTCGCCGTCCACGTCCAGCACGAAGACGTTGTTCACGTCCAATATCTGCCGGTATTCCTCCAGCACCGCGTCCGTCAGCTCCGGATCGATCTTCTCCCGCACCATGTACGCCAGGCTCACGGCCTTGGACTGGTAGATGCCGTCTATCGTCTCTTTCAGCCGCTGGGTGGCCTTGCCGGTGGATTCGACCAGCTCCCGGATCTGGACGATCTTCTGGTCCGTGTCCCGCCGCTGCTGCATCAGCGACAGCTGATCCTGCATGGTCGTCAGATACACGCCTATCCCCACCAGGAACAGGACTACCAGGACGACCGCCGCGATCGCTTTTTTCTTCAGCCTGTCCATAGCCGCCTCCTCAGTCCCACTTGTCGACGTACGCGTCCACGGTGCCGTCGGCCAGCATCTCGTCGATGGCCTGGGCCACCTGCGCGCTTAGGTCAGAGCCCTTGGCTGTGGCTACGCCGTAATGCTGGGTGGCCAGGGACCCGGGCAGATAGGCCCGGTCGTCGTTCATGTACGCCTGGGCGATGCACCCGTCCATGCACACCGCGTCCACATCGCCCCGCTCCAAAGCGTTGGACAGGGCCTGGTAGGTGTCGTACTCCGCCAGGGTCACGCCCTCGTAGCTGTACACCGCCATGACCTCCGTCACCAGCTCACCCGTATTGGACCCGGCCAGCACCCCCACGGTCATGCCCCCCAGATCCATCCACCGCTCAAAGCGGGAGGAGGTCTGCACCATGAAGACCGTGTCATCGCTGTAATAGGGGGCGGAGAAGTCAAACAGCTCCTCCCGCTCCTCGCTGATGGAGTAGCAGGCGATCAGGCAGTCCACCTGGCCGCTTTGCAGGATCTCCTCCCGGGTGGCGGGGGTCACGGTGACGAATTCCACCCCGGACCGCCCCAGCCGGGAGGCCAGCTCCTTGGCCAGGTCGATCTCCAGCCCGTAATACTTTCCGGTGGTCTCGTTCAAAAAACCAAAATTCACGATGTCGTCCCGAACGCCCACCACCAGCGGCGTCTCCGCCGCGGCGGCTGTTGGCCCACAGGCCACGATCCCCGCCGCCAGCGCGATCAGCAGCGCCAGGGACAGCATGCGGCTGCGTCTCATTGTTCGCATCAACCCCCTAATCAAGTCCATATCCCGCGGTCTTCGCCGGTCACTCTACCCTTATTTTAAGTATCTTACCATCCGGACCTTATGCTTGTCCAGATGTTTTGCCCCTCTGTCCATTTTTTGGTATGTCCGCGATCTCCACCACGGTCAGCCGGCCGCCGGCCACGGTGAAGCGCACGTCAAAGTCAAGATAGTTGAACCCGTACCGCCGGGCCGGATCGTCGATGTAGGCCGGGCGTGGGTCCTGCGCCAGCAGGCCCAGGAGCGCGTCCCGCTTGTCCGGGGGTATCTTTTCCAGCAGCGCCGGGGGAAAGTCCACCTCCAGCGCGTAGTCCAGCACGTCCGCCGCAAAGCCCCCCGCCGCCTGGGGGCGGCTGTCGGTGTAGGCCAGATAGGGCTTCACGTCATAGATGGGCGTGCCGTCCATCAGGTCCGCCCCGGCCACGGTCAGCACCGGGCCCAGCTTGTCGTTAAAGACGATCTCCGTCAGCTCCACGCAGGAGAGGCCCAGGGCGTTGGGCCGGTACGGGGACCGGGTGGCGAAGACCCCCATGCGCTTGTTGCCCCCCAGCCGGGGCGGCTTCACCGTGGCGGCAAAGCTGTCCCGCTCATTCTCCGAAAAGCCCCAGATGAGCCAGACGTGGGAAAAACCTTCCAGTCCCCGGAACGCCACCGGGTCCCGGTATTTGGGCTCGAATATCACCCGGGCCCGCAGAGCCGGAACCAGTCCGCTCTGCCGGGGCAGGCCGAATTTGGTGGGCAGGTCGGTCATGATATGGGCGATGGGCTCGATGCGCCGTGAATGATCCAACATGGGTCCCTCCTGATAAAAGGGGCCAGCGGCAGCGCCGCTGGCCACAATGTGACGGCCGTTCCACGGCCCTTATACCATTATAATAGAGCCAACGGCGCTATTATATCATAGGTCTTCCCCGTCCGCCAGCACGGAAGCGGTCCGGCGGGATTTATTCTTTCTCTTTCGCGGCGGGGGCCTCGTCCTTCTCCTTGGACAGCATCAGGTTTGCCAGGATGCCCAGGATCAGCGAGCAGGCCACGGTGCGGATCTCCACCGCGCCGAAGCTGACGGACAGGCCGCCTACGCCGGTGATGAAGATGATGGAGGCCACGAACAGGTTCCGGTTCTTGTTCAGGTCCACTCCCTGGAGCATCTTGAAGCCGCTCATGGCGATGAAGCCGTACAGGGCCACGCAGACGCCCCCCATGACGCAGGAGGGGATGGTCTGCAAAAAGGCCATCAGCGGGGAGATGAAGCTGACGATGACGCACAGCGCCGCCGCGCCCCAGATGCTGACGGTGGAGGCGTTGCGGGTGATGGCCACGCAGGCGATGGACTCGCCGTAGGTGGTATTGGGGCAGCCGCCGAAGGCCGCGCCCACCATGGAGCCCACGCCGTCGCCCAGCAGGGTCCGGGTCAGGCCGGGAGTCTCCAGCAGGTCGGTGCCGATGATGGAGGAGAGGTTCTTGTGGTCCGCCAGATGCTCCGCGAACACCACAAAGGCCACGGGCACATAGGCGGTGAACAGGGTCAGCAGATAGGTGGGCGTGATGTCCTGGAGACTGCCGCCCAGCAGGAAGGTGAAGTCCGGGGCGGCGACGAAGCCCACATTGGCCATGGCGTCATAGTTTATGACCGTCAGGGCCTGGTTGCCGGTCATGTATCCCAGCAGTGCAAAGACGCTGGCGCAGGCGTAGCCGGCCAGGATGCCAATGATAAAGGGCACCATGCGGACCATCTTTTTGCCGTAGGTGGAGGCCAGGATGGTCACCGCCAGGGTCACCAGCCCGCAGGCAAGGGCCACGTAGACAGACCCGCCCTCCACGCTGGAGGTGGTCAGATCGCCCACGGCGTTGCCGGCCAGGGAGAGGCCGATGATGGCCACGGTGGGCCCGATGATGACCGGCGGCATGAGCTTGTTGATCCACGCCACGCCGCAGGCCTTGATCACGATGGCCAGTACCACGTACACCGCGCCGGCCATGACCGCGCCGATGATCAGGCCCCAATAGCCCGCCGCCATGCTGGCCGCACCGGAGAAAGCGCTCATCATGGAGCCGATAAAGGCGAAGGAGGACCCCAAAAACACGGGGCTGGCGCTCTTGGTGAACAGCAGGTATACGAACGTGCCCATGCCCGCGCCGAAGATGGCAGCGGAGGCGGTGAGCTCTGTGCCGCAGCTGGAGTTGACCACCGCGGGCACCGCGATGGTGGCCGCCATGATGGCCAGCAGCTGCTGGATGGCGAACAGGATCACCTGTCCGAATTTGGGCTTGTCCTTGATCCCATAGATAAGATCCATTGCACTCTCTCCCTTATATGTCTAATTTTTTGTTATGAACGGACAGAAAAAAGCCTCCTGCCTGTTCGGCAAGAGGCCTGATAACGGCTCGATTCGTCGCGTCTTGCCGACGAGAAACGCATCGGTAAAAAGACACAGGATATTGTAGTTTACCACGGGAAATGATACAAGTCTTACGGAAATTTGTCAACCGCCGATTTGCACAAAACGAGCCGCGCCTGGGGCCCTGTTTTTGCCGAAGCCCCGCCCGGTTTCATCCCTGGCGCCCTTGACCGGCACGGACGGGTATGCTTTAATAGCAAAAGGCGAAAACAGGCAAAGGAGGGGATCGCGTGGACAAGCTGCCGAGTGATCTTGCGCAGATCCTCGTGCCCTGGTACGAGATAAACGCCCGGCCCCTTCCCTGGCGGCAGGACCCCACTCCCTACCGGGTATGGGTATCGGAGATCATGCTCCAGCAGACCCGTATCGAGGCGGCGAGAGGCTATTTCGAGCGGTTCATGGCCGCCCTGCCCACGGTCCGGGACCTGGCAGCGGCCTCCGAGGAGACGGTGCTGAAGCTGTGGGAGGGTCTGGGCTACTACTCCCGGGCCCGGAACCTGCGCAAGGCTGCTATCCAGATCGTGGATCGATACGGCGGTCAGCTCCCGGCGGATGTGAAGGCCCTGCGGGCCCTGCCCGGCATCGGGGATTATACCGCTGGTGCGGTGGCCTCCATCGCCTTTGGCCTCAGAGAGCCCGCCGTGGACGGGAACGTGCTGCGCGTCTGCGCCCGGCTCACCCGCTGTCCGGACAGCATCGGGGAGAAGTCCGTGAAGGACGCCTTCCGCCAGGCGCTGCGGGAACGGTACCCGGCGGCGGGCAAAGCCTGTGGCGCCTTCACCTCCGCGCTGATGGAGCTGGGCGAGACAGTGTGTCTGCCGGGGACCCCGGACTGCGGCCTGTGCCCGCTGGCAGCGGTATGTGCCGCCCATCGCGCCGGCCGGGAGACAGACTATCCCGTCATGCCGGAAAAGGCCCCCCGGCGGGTCCAGCCCCGGACCGTGTTTTTGCTGGAGCACCAAGGAAAGATCGCCCTGGCCCGGCGGCCGGATAAGGGGCTGCTGGCGGGGCTGTGGGAATTCCCCAACGTGGAGGGCACGCTCACGAAAGAGCAGGTCCTCCGGCAGGCGGCGGCCTGGGGCTGCGAGCCTGTGGACGCCCTCCCCTGTGGTCAGGCCGTGCATATCTTCACCCACCTGGAATGGCATATGACCGGCTGGCAGGTCTCGTGCGCCGCCGCGCCGGACCGGTTCGTATGGACCACGGCTGCCCAGCGGACGGAGCGGTATCCCGTTCCGTCGGCTTTCCGGGCCTTTAAGGAGCGGATATGAGCTGGTCCTTGGGCCGGCGGGCGGCCCGGTCATTTTGCGGTTGCATCCGAAAGGCTTGTGTGCTAATATAGCGCAAAAGAGGTAAGAAGATGAAATTAGACCCCTATTACAGCCGAAAAGAGCTCCAGGAGATGGGCTTCAAGGCCCTGGGCCGCCAGGTGCTGGTCAGCCGCACCTGCCGCATCTATACCCCGGAGCTCATCAGCCTGGGCAGCCATGTGCTTATAGACGACTTCACCATTTTGAATGGGGAGATCACCGTGGGCAGCTACGTACACATCAGCTCCAACTGCGAGCTGTACGCGGGCAAGGCCGGCATCACCATCTGCGACTTCGCCGGCATGAGCTCCCGCTGCACCCTGTACGCCAACAGCGACGATTACTCCGGCGCGTGCCTGACCAACCCCACCATCCCCTCCACCTTCCGCCGGGAGATGTCGGCCCCTGTGGTCATGGAAAAGCACGTGATCCTGGGCACCGGCTGCGCCGTGCTGCCGGGGGTCCGGATGGCGGAGGGCTGCTCTTTCGGCTCCATGAGCCTTATCAACAAGTCCACCGAGCCCTGGGGGATCTACGCGGGCATCCCGGCCCGGCGAATCAAGGACCGCAGCCGGGACCTGCTGGAGCAGGAAAAAATGCTCACCGGCGGTAAGTGAGCCGCGCCGCATTATAGACTAACTGTTAAAAGTCAAGCATGAATTGAGGGAATCTGGCGAAAGGGCGTGGAACCGCAAGAGAGTATAGCAAAGCAGGCGCCAGTGAAGGCGCCGGAGGCGTGAGTGTGTGAAGCAGGTTAGGCGGCTGTACGGGGATGATAAGGAAGGCCGGACTTCTCCATAGCGTAGATGAGCCGGACGAGCTTCTTCTCTGCATGAGACAAGGCCACATTGTAGTGCTTGCCTTCAGCGCGCTTCTTGGCGAAGTAGGCGGCAAAAGTTGGATCCCAGTGGCAGACGTATTTTGTGGCGTTGTAAATGGCATAGCGCAGGTATCTGGACCCACGTTTCTCCATATGGGCATAGCAGTTGTTGAGCTGCCCGGATTGGTAAGTAGAGGGAGAAAGGCCAGCGTAAGCCAACACCTTGTCAGGGGAATCGAAGCGGGAGAAGTCACCCACTTCGGCCAAGATCATGGCGGCCATGCGCAGCCCCAAGCCTGGGATGGTTGTAATGGGCGAGTGCAGTTGCTCCATAATGATCTGGATAGATTCTTCAATGTCCGCTATCTCGGCATCCAGTTCCCGGATGAGGCGAATGGTGTGCCGCAGTTCCAGAGACCTGGCGGGCATAACAGAGCCAATAGAGGCTCTGGCGGCATCACGAACGGTTACCGCCATGTCCCGCCCATAGTGACCTTTTGAGGCGTCGGCCAGGAGAAATTTCAGCCTGGTCAGGTTGGCAGCGGCAAGTTGCTTGGCACCCGGAAATTCCTCCAGTAGAGCGTAGACAGAGGCCATATGGAGAGAGGGCACCAGCTTCTCCAGTTCCGGGAACAGGATGCAGACCAGGCGGGAAACAGACTGTTTGAGCTTGGCTCGTTCTCTGACCTTGTCGAATCTATATCTTGTGAGTGACTTTAGTTCCTCGTTGTGGTATGCTGTAACCGTGTAGGGTTTGAGGCCCACATCGGACAAGAGCATAGCCGCAATGGTACGCGCGTCAACACGGTCGGTTTTGGTTTTCCGCAAGGAGAGGCTTTTCCGGTACAAGTTGGTGTGCAGGGGATTCAAGACGTAGGTTGGCAGGCCGCGGTCGAGAAGGAACCCCAGAAGGTTATAGCTGTAATGCCCAGTCGCCTCAAGCCCTACTTTTATGCTGTCTTGGGACGAGGCACAACAGCGGATCTTCTCCATGAGGAACTGAAACCCGGCCATGCTGTTGGGAATGGTGAATACGTCTGCCAGGACTTCTCCTTCTGAGGATAGGATGAAGCAGTCGTGCTTGTCCTTGGCCACATCAATACCGACACAAACCATAAGAGAACCTCCAGATGATAGATTTGATGCTGTATCCACAGAACACCCTGCCTTGTAACCTTGTTCCACATCAACCGTCTGGCGGTATCTGACTGATCAACAAAACTGCAAGTCTGCAAATAAAAAGTCAATAGAAAAATGAAGGAAATATGCAGAGGACAAAGAGGGAAGGAAAGAGTAACACAAAAAGGCCACCGCAAAAGCGCTGACCTGGAGGATGGAATGAATGTAGTTAATCAGAGGTTTCCAGCAAGGTTAGATACTCCTTTACCCTCCCGTAGTAAATGCGCAGGAACTTGTTGGCTCCGGCGGGCATGTAGACCAGATAGGGTTTTCCCTTGGAACGTTTCTTGTCCATGAACTGGTAGACAGGATCGTCCTGGGGCATGGTTTTCAGCAGACAGTCCATGACGAGAAACAGGGCCTTGCGCAGTTCCGGCGAGCCACTCTTGGATGTGTGTACACTCTTGGCCTCGTGCGAGCCGGACTGGTTGGCCCCTGGATCGACGCCGGCGAAAGTTGTAGAACCCCTGTGAGCAAAGCGGGTCACGTCCCCAATCTCAGCCATGAGATGGGGACCAAGAGACTCTCCCACGCCGCGCATGGCCATTACCACGGGGAATTCGGGGAGCTGAGACGCCAGCTTCAGCATCTCGGCCTTGAGCCGCTCCAGGGATGCGGAAACAGCGTTGAAAGCGTCAACCGCCTGCCGGACCAGCAGCTTGGTCATGGCGTCCTTGGGCAGCATAGCGATCTGGTCCTGCGCTCCTGCGTGGATCTCGGCGGCCTTGGCGGCGCTGAAGTTGTACCCGTGCCGCTTGCACCACTTGCGGTAACGCTCCGTGAAAGCGGCCAGGCTCATGTCCCGTACACAGTCCACATGCCAAAAGGACGCGGCAAAATCCACCCACTTCTGGGTCCCGTCCTCCCGGACAGGGCTGTCGAACAAGGCGTTTACGCCGGGATAGGTCTGGTCCAGAAGGGCGATGAGATTGTTCTTCATCATCGTTTTGGTCCTAGAATACAACCCCTGCTGCCGGTTCAGCGTTTTCAGCTGGTAACGAATCGTGTCCATGGGAGTATGTTGCCGCAGTTCCGCCCAGTTGTCAAGGCCATATCGGGCGATCTTCCGGGAATCGGCTGCGTCTGTCTTGACCTTGCGCAGCGTGTTGTCGCCGTAATCCTTGATGAGTTTCGGATTTACCGCGCTGACAAAGATACCCTCGTTGTGAAGAAACTGAGCCACTGGCTCATTACCGGCCAGTGTGCTCCATGACCGCGCGGGTTTCACCGTCCAGGCTTTTCAGGTAGTCTGCCAACTGTCTGAGTTCACTGCCGGTGTGGCCGACGGTAAATGGTCTAGCCACCACTTACCCAAAGGGCCGGAGAACGGACACCGTGCTCTTCCCCTTGGAAATATCGACCCCTGCCGCATTGTTCATAACAAAGCGCTCCTCATTGTAGATTTGCCTTTCGGCGGCCAGCCTTTCCATCATTGCCGATCCAATCTATTTGCTGACACGGACGCGCTTTGTCGGGGATACCGACGCGACGGCTCTACCTGCATAAATCGAACGCTGCGAATGAGAGGCTGGCTGCCGGACTTGCAGACGGACGCTCTTGGTCCTTGGGGCTGTACGTCAGGCCGTGGCCCTCTCATTTTAACAGCTTTGGCAACGATGCGGAATGGGCGCGGCTGGCTGCCGTGCCCATGACCGTAAATATATTGTAATAGGGGCTGTGGTCGGAGCCTAGATTGAACCGTCTTACGGTAGGAGAACAGAACCGATCCGCAGCATCCCTTCCAGTGTAGCACATGACCTTGGAGTGGGTCATTAATAACTACTACTTCATAATACAAGGAGGATAGATAAAAATGGAAGACCTGATGGAAATACTGCGGGACCTGCGCCCGGATGTGGATTTTGAGAAGGAGACCGCCCTGATCGACGACGGCATCTTGGGCTCCTTTGATATTACTGCCCTGGTCAACGAGATCATGGACGAATTCGACGTGACGATCTCCATGGCGGATCTGGAGCCGGAGAACTTCAACTCCGCTCAGGCCATATACGAATTCATTCAGTCCCTGAAAGAGTGATCCGTACAGGAAAGAGGCGGGCTTCAGCGACGGCCCGCCTCTTTCAGACAGAAAACTGTAGGTTCGTCAATGATGTGTAACAGAAAGAGGGAAGTCGCGGAGGGCTTGTTTAGGGGAGATCCAGTTGAGAGGACGGATGGGGAAAACGTTGTACTGTCTCTGTCGTCTGGCGAGCTGAGCTCGGAAGTCGGAGAAGGAATAGAACTTGTGGGAAGCGTAGAACTCTTCGTTGTCCTTGCGGTGGCTGCGCTCCACCTTGCCATTGTGGCGGGGCGTGTAAGGTCGGATGGGTTTGTGGCGGATGCCTAATTCGGCAAG
>CANRBG010000043.1 GCA_947628805.1 uncultured Oscillospiraceae bacterium
TTTACACCCCTCACATACTCTCTTCCCCATTATACCATATACTCCCACGTTTGGGGAGTTCTTTGACAGACTGAGCAGAGCGGGACAGGTCTCCCTGTCCCGCTCTGCATGTTCAATATCGCTTATAGATCTGACCCCGGGGGCCGGCGTCGATCACATACACCACCAGCTCGCCGTGATCCACCGTGTAGATGATCCGATAATCACCCACCCGGAGCCGGAGCATACCCGGATATCCTTTCACCTGTTTGATGTCCTCTCCGTTGGGAAGCTGTTCAATGGCCGACACGATACGCACTTTTTCATTGCGCGGCAGCCGGTCTATGAACTTCTTCGCGCTTTTCTTCAGAACAACCCGATACATCAATCCAACCCCCACTCCCGTTTGCACTCTTCCAGGGTGTAGGTCTTGTCTTTCTCCGGGTCCGGATCGTTGTCGTAGTTTTCAAGCATCCGCCGGCAGAAGCGGTCGTCCGCCTCTTCATCGGCGGTTATGCCCTGTATATAGGCAAGGACGTAGCCAATCTTATAGTCCGGCACATTGTCCAGCAGCTTGATGCACATTTCCTTATCGCTCATTTTCCCTCACTCCTTTCCGGCGTCCCGCTCTATGGTCTCGTCTATGGCCCGGGTGATGAAGCCGTTCACGCTCTCCCCCTGGGCCTCCGCGTGGGCCTTGATCTCCGCTTTGCGGCCTTTTGCCAAGGTCAGATTTACCCGGTCATATGCTTTTGCTATCCACTTATTTTGCGCCTTTTGCTGCGCTTTAGATGCGGGCATGATTGTCACGTCCTCCCTTGGGGCAGGTTTTATAGCTCTCTCTTCCCCTAGTATAGGCATATTATAGCACCCCTCGCAATATTACGCAATGATAAAACTGCACAAATATCATTGCGCAATATCATACACTTTGCCAATTGATATCATTGCGCAATGATGATACAATAGGATCATCAAGAGGGGGCCGGCATGAGGCCGGAAACCAAGGCCCAACAAACCGGGAAAAGGAAAACAGACTCCTTAGCCGACCCCCAAAAACGAAAAAGAGGTACAGACCATGAGCACGAACGAGATCGAGGCCAAGGTCCGGGAGCTGCGCCAGCTGCAGAACCTGATCGAGGAAGCCCAGGCAGAGGCCGACGCCATCCGGGACGCCATCAAGGCCCACATGGGCGACAGCGAGGAACTGCGGGCCGGTGAGTATAAGATCACCTGGCGGGCTGTCACAAGCGCCAGGATCGACACCACGGCCCTGCGGCAGGCCATGCCGGATGTGGCCCGGGCGTTTACCCGCGAGACCACCACCCGCCGCTTCTGCGTGGCATGAGAAAGGCCCCTTGCACCACAGCCGACTAAAGCCGATGCAAGAGGCCGCGACACACCCAACCGGGGGCCGTGCCCCATTCTACCACGGCCCCCCACGAAATTACAAGGAGGATTTGATATGCAGAGTATCACCATGCAGCTTCGCGAGGCCTGCCGTCTGCAGGCCTATATTCCCCACCCCCGCGCGTTTTTGGAGGGTATGGCCGATATATTCGGCTGCCGGCCTCTGGACGCGAGCAAAGACGACTTCTTTCACTTCCTGGAAACCATCTACAACGCCGGGCGCGTTCACGGCATACGCCAGGAGCGTGCCAAGCGGCGGCGGCTCTGATACGGACAGAACAGGAGGGGGACAGCATGAATGAGACCCAACAAACAAGCCGCCTTTCCTATCTGACCATATGGCGGCGCGAGGCCTGGTGGCAATTGCGGCACGGCGAGGAAAAAGCCGGACCGGTAAAGAGTTGCCCACGGACCTTATACCCGAATATCCTGGCAGAGCTAGAGGCCTCGTGTATCTTCCTGTGTACGGTGAGGGAACATGTCAATGTATCACAAGAGATCCTATGGGCGGTACTGGAGGATGGAGAGCCGCTTACGGAATTGGAGATATCCAGACTGGCGCACCTGTTCAATTGCCGCACTACGTACCTCAAAGCCCCGACGCTCCAAATCGTATACATGGATAGCAACCGGGGCAAAGTCAGACGGGCCACGCTTGGCTTCATGCTGCAGAGAATCCCGCCGATGCCCGGCGAGGATTTCTTCATTGAATGCGAGCGGAAGCGGGCTGTCGAGGTATTCCAGGCCATGGAGAGCGAGAACCCCGTAACATACGCCGCATGGCACTCTGCTATTGACCGTTGTAAGTATATTCTACAGGAGCAACTCCATGCGGCACACAGGCCCAGGTCGACCCGGCTGTCATAGTCTCCCCTCGCGCGCACACGCGCGCCGCCGCCCGCGCGCGTTGAAGCTGTCGGATTTGTCGGATTCGTCGTGATCCGGGAGCGGGACGACGGCCCGGACCCTCGCGCACGCGCGCTGCCGCGCGCGCGTTGGGGGTCTCCGATATCTCCGAATGCAGGTAAATTCCGCAACGCTGCGGAATTTGGGTTTTTCCAAGGCGGCCCCTCGCGCGCACGCACACACGCGCGCCGCCGTGCGCGCGCGTTGGCGGTGCCAGATTTGCCAACATCCGGGAGCGGGACGGCAGCCCGGGCCCTCGCGCGCGCGTGCGCGTTGGGGTGTCACATTTGTCACCATCCAGGAGCGGGATCACACCTCCCGCTCCTGGTCTTTCTATACGGCGGACATCCGTTCCAGATGCTCCCGGTCCCGCTCCCGTTTCATGACCAGCTTCTCCACCGCCGACGTGCCCGTCGCCGCGAAAGCCTCCGGGCCCACATGGAGAAACCAGGGCGTTGCCAGATCCACGGCCCGCTCCACCCGGAACTGATCCAGATGGTTGCGCCGGCGGTCATGGTGCAGACGGTACAGTGCCTTTTTCTCCCGGCCCTGGACATCGGTTTTCTTGACGTGCATTTCCTCCGCCACCGCTTGCTGGCTCTGGCCTTGGTAGTATCTGCGCTCCAGTATTTCGCGCCAGTCCGCCGGCAGAGTTTCCATTGCCCTGTCCAGCGTTGTCCGCAGCTGCTCCAGCCATACGCGCCGCTCTACATCCTCGTAACAGTCCGGGGCCGGCTGCATCTCCCCCAACGTGGTCTCGCCGTCCTCGTTTACGGGCCGGTCCAGGCTGTCACACCGATGGAGCGAGTCCCGCTTCTGCTTGTCGCTCTTATAGCCCCCGGCCTCCGCAAAGGCGTTTTTCAGAGGGAGCTTCAGCCACGTGGTGAATTTATATCCCGCTCCCGGGTCAAAGCTCTCCACGGCTTCCACCATGGCAATGAATCCCGCTTGTATGAGATCGTCCACCTCCACCCCGCCCAGGCCGGGGGCCGCATGATACCGCCGCACGGCGTACCAGGCGATCAGATCACGGACCTGCCCCCACAGGTCCAGCAGCCGGTCCCGCTCCCCGGCCTTGATCCTGACGGCCAATTCCTCGTTGGTCATACACGCTCCCCCTTTTCCCTCCCGCATATTACCAACAGTTTACCACGATATTACTCACTGTCAACCTTTTCTGTCCCATAAATCGTACAGCTCTCTCGCGCGCACGCACGCGCACACGCGCCGCCGCCCGCGCGCGTCGGGGGTCTCGCATATCTCGCAATGGAGATGTCCCGCTCTGCGGTCAGGACGTCCAGAAGATATACATTGCCCCAAGATTCAAAATCGTCGCCGCCGACGATCTTCTTTTCCCCTCCGGGAGCGGGACGGCGGGGACTCCGGCAAGAGGTATTTCAAGAACAGGAACGACCCCCAGCAATTCATATCCCCGTACTGTTCCAGGATGAACGCGCCTGGCGGCGCGGTGACGGTCATGGTATCCGGTACCAGGTCCGTCGTGATCTCTGGCTTTTCCAGGCCGCGAGAGGGCGTCCATGCCCTGGCCCCCTGCAGGCGACCCGGCGTCCCCGGCTGCCGCTCTTTGACCAGGTACCGGGCCCGGACCTCATAGCCGTCGTTTGGCCCGTCCAAAAGCGGCTCTATATAGACTTGTCCCGCTCTCCACAGGTCTTGGATCAGCTGCCACCCGGCGGGACCCCCGCTGCATACCAGGTGATGATGCAGCCGCCCGGGCTCCCCTGGCGCGTCCGCCACGCTCTCCGTGACGTAGATATAGCGCAGCTCTTCCCCGCGCCGCCGGAACGCCCCGCGCAGACGCCGGAGGAAGCGGCGCATGTTGGCCGCCGCCGCCTCCCTGTCCGCCGGCAGGTGCCCGTCGTCGTAGGTCAGCGTGGCAAAAGCATCGGAGCGGGCGAAATTCGCCGCCAAAAGCTGCTCAAGCTTCTGCCAGGCGGCCCGGTGGTTGATCCGCCTCCGGGCCGCCGTGCTGATCCTGGTTTTTCCGGCCCGCTCCCGGGGCGGGTCAGACGCCATAGGCGCGGTGTAGCAGACGGTGCACACCAGGCGCCCGGCCCGCACCGTCTTTATGCGGTTGTACCCCATGGCTCACGAAAAGACCGGCGTGTTGAAAAGCCGCACCGCACACCGGCGGGCCGCCTGGACCTCTGGATCGGCTGCCCCGCGCCGGCGCATCATGTCCATATAGACCGCCGGGGACGTCTCCGGGGGCCAGCGCACAGGCATAGACGGGCCGTAGGTCGTCCGCATTATCTCCCGCCCCTGGCGTTCTTCCTTTGCCTGGTCCTCTTCGCTCCACGTGCCCGGCACACTGACCGCCTCGAACAGTTCCAGATATTCGTGCTCTTCTCTCTCGTCTCTTGGCTGATAGACGCCCCCGGCGGGCGTCCAGCACAGTGGGAAGCCATCTTTGCGGGCGGTATTCATCAGGGCAAAGAGCTCGAACGCATCCAGACCCAGATAGGCGGCCAGACCGTAAGCATCGACCGCCTTTTCCCTGCCAACAGGGATATAATCCAGGATTTTCGGTTGCTCTTGCCAGCCAAGTGTGCTAAAATACATGGCGAGGCCAGAGAACCAGGCGACCCGTTCCAAAAGGTCCTGTTCCCGTCTCACTGTCCGTCCCGGTGTTCCAGCACCGGGGCGGGCGTTTTTATTTGTCCGGGGAGCTGCCGCCGTCATACCGCCGCCCCCTCTCCGCTCTGGGCATTCACCCAGGCCCGGAGCTTGTCCCGTGGTATCAGCACCTTTCTGCCGATATGTACCACGGGGAAGTCCGGCCGCTTGCAAAGCTCATAGATCACCGGCCTAGATACCTGCAGGGCCTCCGCCGCCTCCTTGGCGGTCATGGTCAGTTTTTCCATGCTCACCCCTCCGCCGCCAGCTCCTGGATGATGTCCATGATCTTCTCCTTTTCCTCCGCCGGCAGCTCATGCCGGAGCTTGCGGGAGAGGTTGCCGTCTGCAATCCCGAGCCGGTCTGCAATCTGCCAGAGCTTTACACCGGCTCTTTTTGCCGCTTCTCTCACATCAGTGTTTTTCATTCTTTGTGTACCCCCGTAATTTGTTGTTGTATTTTGCATTTAATTGTGTTATGCTTAGATTATACAACAACAAAAATATTCATGCAAGTTTTTGTTTTGTTTATTCTATCCGTTCCACAAATTTATACACGGAGGCAATAACGATGTCCGCAATGACACATCTTCAAGCCCGGATCAAGGAACTAAGAGAGGCCAACTGTTTGAATCAGTCCCAATTGGCCGCTGAATTAGGCGTTTCCCGTGGAAGCATCAGCTTTTATGAAAACGGCGACCGTGTTCCTGACGCCGAATTCTTGTACAATGCCGCTCGATACTTTCACGTTTCCGCTGACTGGCTCCTGGGACTGTCCGATGTTAAATCCCCAGATTGTGATCTGCAGCAAGCGTGTAGTTATACTGGGCTGTCAGAGTATGCTATTGAGAAAATCAGAGAACTCGACACTGTCCAAGGCATAACCGGTCAAGAGATATTGAGTGCCATCATAGAGGATGATGATTTTGGTACAGCTATCTCCTATATTTTCATGGCCCTGGATATGAAGCATAAAAGAGAGGATTTGTCGCGGCGTATAGCTGATAACAGCGACAGCGCAGAGGATAAACCCTTTATTTTTTACCACACCACCAACCGCATGCCGACCGATTCCCCTGATAGTTCAAGTCTTGGCCCTGAATTGG
Source organism: uncultured Oscillospiraceae bacterium (assembly GCA_947628805.1). Classification (GTDB taxonomy): domain Bacteria; phylum Bacillota; class Clostridia; order Oscillospirales; family Oscillospiraceae; genus CAJOIG01. The sequence continues at coordinate 6,038 of CANRBG010000043.1, forward strand.
AGGGGTACACTGTTCTTCCATATCATGAGGCTCTCAGGTACTACACAGATGTCGCTTGCCAGTCTCTAAAGGCTACCATTGAGCGCTTCCTTGCCGGGAAAACCCGTCGCGATCTACGCGGCCATATGACACTCCGGTTTGCTCCAAATGCAGTTATCGTTGTAAAGGAGGCCGCAGATCATGCCCAGGAAGAGTAACACCCGGGCCGCCCAGGGGAGCGGGACGATCCGCCAGCGGCCTGACGGACGCTGGGAGGCCCGGTTTTTCGTCAACGGCCAGCGGAAGAGCGTATATGGGGCCACCCAAAAGGAGGCCCGCCAGAAGCTCACCGCCGCCACCTCCGACGTGGACAACGGCGTCTATATGCAGCCCTCCCACCTGACGCTGGACGCCTGGGCCGATACCTGGAAAAAGACCTATCTGACCGACGTGAAGCCCGGCACGCTGCACACCTACACGTACCTCATGGACAAGTACCTGCGTCCCGCTCTTGGGAAGATCAAACTGGCCGCCCTGACCGCGCCCGCCATCCAGGCGGTGTATAACAAGCTCCTGAAAGACGGCCTTTCCCCAAAGTATATCCGGGATATCCACGGCGTGCTGCACCGCTGCCTGTCCGACGCCGTGGCCGTGGGATATCTGCGCACCAACCCGGCGGACGCCTGTAAGCTGCCAAAGAGATCGGCTCCCCAGCTCGCCCCGTTCGATGAAGCCCAGATAGGGGCCTTTCTGACCGCCATACAGGGCCATCGGATGGAAGCCGTATTCTATGTTACCCTGTTCACCGGTCTGCGCCAGGGCGAGGTCCTGGGCCTCACCTGGGGCGCGGTAGACTTCAAGCACGGGCGGATCACCGTGGACAAGCAGCTGCAGCGATCCAGAGACGGGAGCGGAACATACACCCTCGCCACGCCGAAAAACAGCAAGGCCCGGCACATCACCCCGGCCCCCTCCGTCATGGCCGTGCTGAAGCATGAGCGGGCCGTCCAGGCGCAACGCCGGCTCAAAGCCGGCCCGGCCTGGTCAAACCCGCTCGACCTGGTATTCACGAATGAGCTGGGCCACTGTCTCAACCCCCATACGGTGTATCTGAACTTCAAGACCATCGCCGCCGACATCGGCGCGCCAGGTGCCCGCTTTCATGATCTGCGCCACAGCTACGCGGTGCTGGCTATCCGGTCCGGGGACGATATCCTCACCGTTCAGCGCAATCTGGGCCACCACTCTGCCGCCTTTACCCTGGACGTGTACGGCTTCATCACGGAGCAGATGAAACAGGAGAGCGCGGCCCGGATGGAGGCCCAGATCAGGGCCCTGAAACAGGCGTAAAAAAACCTGTAAGGGGTCAAAGTAGGGGTCAAACAGCCTTTTTTGAGCAACAAAAAAAGCCCTGTAGTCGTTGAAACTACAGGGTTTTTCCTATGGTGGACGATACAAGACTCGAACTTGTGACCTCCCGCACGTCAAGCGGATGCGCTACCAGCTGCGCCAATCGTCCGTCAGCGTGGATTATTTTACTTCATGCGCTCCCACTTGTCAAGGAAAAAATATAAAACGGAAAAGAGGCGCACAGGATGCGTCCCTTTTCCGTTTCACCGGATCGTTTCCCTTACTCGCAGTAGATCGTGATCTGCTCTTCCCGCTCGTTGACCTTGATGTGCAGAACGGTCTCCGTGTCCTCGGCGCCCACCAGCTCCACATGGCATTGGGGGCCGTTAGGGGTTATCTGGGCGATGGTCTCATCGTCCACGGACCACTCCGGGTTCGCCAGAACGGTCGCGGGATACCACTTCAGATTCAGGTCGATGGAGCTGCCGGAGGGCAGGCCGAAGTAACCCGTCTCGATAAAGTCGATCTCGTTGTCGGAGATATCGCTGGTGCACTCCATATCGCTCAGCTGGGGCTGGGGCGAGGGCGACGGGGTCGGCGTAGGCGTAGGCAGCGGCAGGGCCGTGGTCTGGATCTCCTCCTGGATCTGCTGCTCTACCTCCGCCCGGTCCGTGGCGTCCCGGCCCACGTTGAAGGTCACCATCACCAGGGCGATCACGATGACCGCCACCAGCAGCACCGTGCCCATGAGCATCTGCAGATTCATGGTCTCGGCGGCGTTTTTGGAAGCCTGGGTCCCGGGCACCGCGCTGTCCGTCTCCGGCACAGGGCTGCGCACCTGTTTTTCCTTTTTCGTGCCGCAATAGGGGCACCGGGATTTATACGACGGATACTGCCGATGGCAGCGCCGACAAGTCGTATTGGGAACGATACTCATTCGGATCACACCTTTCTCACGCAATTATAACAAAAGTTACAGAAAGATACAACCCTTTTTTCTGATTTATTGAAACTTTTTGGGAATAATATACGGCCGATCCGTCAGATGGTGAGCGTCCCGGTCTCATCCTCCAGGAGAATGAGTATTTTTTCCTCCGCGCCGGTCATGGCATTGACATACAGCACATACTTCTCCCCCGACTCGGTCTGGCACAGGAACTCGTGGCACAGCCGCTCCTCGCCGCCGTCGGAGGGTATGACGGCCAGGCTGTAGTCCTGCACGCTCAAAGACTGGGCCAGGCCGTCCTGAGCCTCCTCCCGGGACACTGCCGCCTCCGGCAGGTCCCGATGGGTGTGGGAGCAGATAAAGCTCTGGGCGTCATAGCTCATGAGAGCGCCGGTATCCAGAGCCACTCCCACCTTGATCAGATCGGGATAGCACCGCACGCCGTCCTGGCTGTACTGAAAATTGACAAGCAGCACCCCGTCGTCGGACACGGTGTGATAGCTCTCCTCCAGGTCCTTCAGGCCCCACCGGTCAACGTAGTCCTCCACGATGGTCAGGCCCTGCCGGACGGAGTAATTACGCTCGCCCAGGGCCCGGGCCCCCAGCACGCTCCATATCTGGCCGCCCTGCTTGGTCACGTAAACGGTATACCGGCCGCCGTTGACGTTGCCGGCGCAGACCCAGCAGGGCACGTCGCCGCCGCACTCGCCGGTGACGGACAGGTCTTTCCGGTCCGTTCCCAGGAATTCCGCCGCCGCTTTCACGGCTGCCTCCTCGTCCACCTGCTCTTTGTCCAGCAGATATAGAGGCGTTTTACTGGTAAGGGTCTCGGAGAAAGGCCCGTCGTAGATCAGCGTTGGCAGCTCCGGGAACTGCTGTTCGATGGACTGGAACACGCTGCCGGCCAGGGGCGCCTGATCCTCCCCGCCCTGGGCGTTGTCGGTCCGGCGGTACACGTCCTCAATGGTCAGCTCCCCGGACGCCACACGGGCCTGCATATCCTGCAGATTCATCTTCATCACCCCGGCGGTCTCCGCCAGGCTCCGAAGGTTTTTGAGTTCCTCATCGGAGTAGCCGCCGTTGCCCCCTACGGTCCGGGACAGAACGCTGGCGTAGTCCCCCACCTTGGCCACGAAGCTGGCGGTCTGCTCCAGCTCCTGGGAGGCGTAAGGCAGCACGCCCATGGCCATCTGGGCGGTCATGGCCCGGCCGAATATCTGCGTGCAAAGCGCGCTCTCCAGGGCCGGGTCAGAGATATACTGGCTCTTCTCCAGGGCGTTGGAAAGCTCGCTGACGCTGGTGACCAGCTCGTCGAAGGCATGCTGCGTGTTAGCCCGGGCGTACAGCTCCAGGGAGTCGGCCTTGCGGGTGTTTCGCCAGGCAAAGACCCCCGCCACCACCAGCGCGGCGGTCAAAAACGTTATGATCCGTATAGTCGGTCTTTTTTTCATAAAAAATGCACCTCTGTGGTAGTTTTACCGCAAAGAGGCGCATTCCTGATATCAAATTCTGCCAGTCAGCCAAGCCTTTCCAGGCCATCCCGGATCCGGCGCAGGGTCTCGTCCCGACCCAGGATGCGGCAGATCTCCACCGCGCCGCCGGGAGTGACGACGGTGCCGGTGACGGCGATGCGCACGGGCCACATGAGCTTGGCGTTTTTCACTTCCAGCTTCTCGGCCAGACCCGTCAGGGCGTCGTGGATGTGTTCGTCGTCCCAGACCTCCAGAGCCTCCAGCACCGGCAGGACCGCTCGCAGCATCTGGCGGGCGCTGTCCCGGTCGCTCTTGGACTTTTTGTGGACGTAAAGCTCGGTGTCATAGTCCGGCAGGGCGTCGAAAAAGCCCAGCTTGCCGGGGATATCGGTGAGCACCTCGGTCCGCTGCTGCAGCAGAGCCGCCACGGCGGCCGGGTCGATGGCGGGGTCTTTCACCGCCTGGCGGATATAGGGCTCCGCCACGGCGGCGAAATCCGCCGGGTCCATGGCCCGAATATACTCGGCGTTGAAGTAGGTGAGCTTTTCGATGTCGAAGATGGCCTGGCTCTTGGAGATACCGGCCAGGTCGAAGGCCTCCGCCAGCTCCCGGATGGAGAAGATCTCCCGCTCGCCGCCGGGGGCCCAGCCAAGCAGGGCCACATAGTTGACGATGGCGGCCCGAAGATACCCTTTCTCCACCAGGTCCTCGTAGGAGGGATCCCCGTGGCGCTTCGACATCTTGTTGTGGGCGTCCCGCATCACCGGCGAGCAGTGGACATACTTGGGCACAGGCCAGCCGAAGCCCTCGTACAGCAGGTTGTACTTGGGCGCGCTGGACAGGTACTCCGAGCCCCGGACCACGTGGGTGATGCCCATCAGGTGGTCGTCGATCACGTTGGCGAAGTTATAGGTGGGCAGGCCGTCCCGCTTGATGAGCACCTGGTCGTCCAGGTCCTTGTTGGGGGCGGACACGTCCCCGAAAATCTCGTCGTGGAAGGTGGTGACGCCCTCCTTGGGGATCTTCTGGCGGATAACATAGGGCTCCCCGGCGTCCAGGCGGCGCCGGACCTCCGCCTCCGGCAGGTCCCGGCAGGGATCGTCGGCCCTGGAAAAGGCGCCGTCCTCCGCCTCGGCCTTGTCGCAGAAGCAATAATAGGCGTGGCCCCGCTGGACAAGCCTCTGGGCAAAGGGCAGATAAAGCCCCCGCCGCTCCGTCTGCACATAGGGCCCCACGGGGCCGCCCTTATCGGGCCCCTCGTCCCAGTCCAGGCCGCAGTCGGTCAAGGTCCGGTAGATCACGTCCACCGCCCCCTCCACCAGCCGGTTCTGGTCGGTGTCCTCGATCCGCAGGAGGAATTTCCCCCCGTTGTGGCGGGCGATGCACCAGGTGTACAGCGCGGTGCGCAGGTTGCCCACGTGCATGTATCCCGTGGGACTGGGGGCGAAACGGGTGCGCACCTCCCCTTTGGGGATGCGGCTTTCCAGCTCTTCAAAAAACTTCTCGTCCATATATCTTTCCTCGTTCACGGTGGTTTACAAAGGTACTAATTAGAATATTTTATTACGCCCCGCTTGTCAAGGGATAATCGGCTGTGTTAATATATAAGTTAGCGATCATCGCGAAAAACGGCGCGCACAGGCGCGTGGAAAGCGTGAGCGAATGGACGAGAAGAAAAAGGTGATGCTCTCCGGCATCAAGCCCTCCGGAGACCTGACTCTGGGGTCCTATCTGGGGGCCATCAAAAACTGGGCGGAGCGGGCCGAGACTTTTGACTGCTACTACTTCATGGCGGACCTGCACGCGCTGACCACCCGGCAAAACCCGGCGGACCTGCGGCGGCGGACCTTGGAGCAGCTGGCCCAGTACGTGGCCTGCGGACTGGACCCGGAGAAGAACACGCTGTTCATCCAGTCCCATGTGCCCGAGCACGCCCAGCTGGGCTGGGTGCTGCAGTGCTACACCATGTTCGGGGAGCTGAGCCGCATGACCCAATTCAAGGATAAATCCGCCAAAAACGCGGATAACATCAACGGGGGCCTTTTCGCCTACCCCTCCCTCATGGCGGCGGACATCCTGCTGTACCAGCCGGACTACGTGCCCGTGGGGGACGACCAGAAGCAGCACGTGGAGCTGACCCGGGACATCGCCCACCGCTTCAACGGGGTCTACGGGGACGTGTTCAAGATCCCGGAGCCCTACATCCCCAAGGTGGGCGCCCGGGTCATGGACCTTTTGGACCCCACCAGCAAGATGTCGAAATCCGACGACCTGGGCAACGGCCGGATCTGCCTCATGGACCGGCCGGAGGACATCGTGCGCAAGTTCAAGCGGGCCATCACCGACAGCGACACGGGCCCGGACTGCGTGCGCTACGACCGGGAGCATAAGCCCGGCGTGGCGAACCTGATGCAGATCTACGCCAGCTGCACCGGCAAGACCTTCGACGCCATCCAGGCGGAATTCGCCGGCCACGGCTATGGAGATTTCAAGAAGGCCGTGGGCGACGCGGTGGTGGAAACTCTCCGCCCCATCCGGGAGGAGGCGTCCCGGCTCATGAAGGACAAGGGCTATCTGGAAAACCTTTGCAGCACCGGCGCGGAGAAGGCCTCCTACATCGCCAGGAAGACCCTCCGCAAGGTCTACAAAAAAGTGGGGCTGGTGCCCCGTCCCTGATCCACTCTATATCCGCCGCCGGGGCAGCGGAACTAAGCGAGGGTATCAGTATGAGCTTTTTCAAAAAACGCTCGACCGCCATCGGCGTATTCGTGGTCGTGGTGGTCCTGTTTAGTCTGATCGGCTGTCATCTGAGCCTGGGCCGGGCCTGCCGCAAGGCGGAGGACGCCTTTTTCGACCGGAGCCTGCTCCGGGAGGCGGGGGCCTACTCCTGCCCAGGGGATCACCTGGAAAACTGCGTGAGCCTGGCAAACCGGCTGCTGTCCGTGGTGGGCAGCGGCAACGCCCCTTACGCGGAGGCCTATGAGCAGCTCCGCACCGCCCGCCTCGCGCTGATCGACGCGCTGGACAGCCGGGACATCCCCGCCATCGGCCAGGCGAACCAGGCCCTGGCAGAGGCGGTGGAGGCGGTGAAGGCCGTCAAGGCCTCCGGCGCGGCCCTTTCCGACAGCCACGACGACTACGACGTCATCCTGGCTGACTTCGACGGGGCCCAGGCGGCTCTGGACGACAGCGGTTACAACGACTATATCCTGGCTTTCCGGGAGAAGACCCTGGACCGGTTCCCCACCGGCCTTCTCCGGCGTCTGGCCTTCGTGGACCCGCCGGAGACCTTCCCATGAGGTGACGCCATGAAAAAGATCGTTTCCTGCGCGCTGGCGGCGCTGCTGGCGGTAACAGTGCTGGCGGTCCCGGCCCTGGCCATCGATCTGGAGCCCGGGACCGGCGACGGCTTTTACGTCCGGGATACGGCCGACGTGCTCAACGCCGAGACGGAGGAGCTTGTGGCCGCCTACAACGCCACGGTCTTGGAGCCTCTGTGCGACGAGGCCCAGCTGGTGGTGGTCACGGTCCGCTATCTGGACGAGGACTCCGATCTGGCCGCCACGGAGCTTTTGAACGACTGGGGCGTGGGCGGCGCCCAGTCCAACGGCATGCTGCTTCTGCTGGTAACGGAGGAATACCGGGGGTGGCTGGCCGTGGGCCAGGGCCTCTCCGCCGCCTTTGACGACGATACCGCCGGCCGGTATCTGGACGAATACTTCTGGGACTATATCGACAAGGACAAATTTGACGAGGGCGTGCAGACCCTGGCGGCCAACCTGGGCGCGTGGTACGCGGACTACTATGACGCGGACCTGTCCTCCCTCACCGACAGCCAGGACAGCTACTACGACAGCTATCCGAGCTACGGCGGCTACAATGGCTACGGCGGCTACGATCCCCAGTACGCCCCGGCACAGGGCGTGAATACGGGCATATCCGGTTTTGCGCTGGCCCTGTTCGTCGTTTTGCTGTTGCTGTTTTTGTGGGTGCTGGGGGCCATGGGCCGGTTTACCCGGATGCGCCGCTGGGGCTATAGCGGGGGATTCTTCCCCATCTTCTGGTTCGGCGGCAGGCGCCGTTACCGGAGCTACCGGGACCAGTTCCGGGGCGCTCCGCCCCCTCCGCCTGCCCCTGGCCCAAGACCCGGACCGGGCGGTCCCGCCGGCTTCGGCGGTTTCGGCGGCTTCATGGGCGGCGGCGTCAACCGCACCGGCGGAGCGGACCGGCGGACCAGCGGTTTCCGCAGCAGCGGCGGCGGCAATTTCCGCAGCGGCAGCAGTTTTCGTGGCGGCGGCGGTTTCCACGGCGGCGGCCATGGAGGCGGCTTCGGCGGTCACAGCGGTGGCGGCGGTGCCGGCCGGCGGTAAATGCACAAAATAACACAGCGGACAGTGTTTACGCACTGTCCGCTTCAGTCTGTCAAAGAACTCCCCAAACGTGGGAGTATATGGTATAATGGGGAAGAGAGTATGTGAGGGGGGTAAA
>CANRBG010000044.1 GCA_947628805.1 uncultured Oscillospiraceae bacterium
GAGCGGGCAACGAGATTCGAACTCGCTACCTCCACCTTGGCAAGGTGGCGCTCTGCCAAATGAGCTATGCCCGCGTAAGTGGCGACCGAGAAGGGACTTGAACCCTCGACCTCCGGCGTGACAGGCCGGCATTCTAACCGACTGAACTACTCGGCCGGATGTGGTGGGAACAACAGGACTCGAACCTGTGGCCCCCTGCTTGTAAGGCAGGTGCTCTAACCAGCTGAGCTATGCTCCCCGAGAGCCGCCCCTTTTCAAGCGGCCCTGCCATTATAAAGCACGAATGGCCTATTGTCAATAAAAAAATTCGCTGAGGGGCAAAATCCCCTCAGTCGTTTTCTTCTTTTTCCAACCTCTCAAATACGGCCGCGTAACCGTCCCGGCCATACTGCAGGCTCCGCTTCACGCGGCTGATGGTAGCGCTGGACGCGCCCGTCTCCTGCAGGATGTCGTTGTAGATCATGCCCTTATTCAGAAGCCACGCCACCTGGAACCGCTGCTCCAACGCCTGCAGCTCCGTCACCGTGCACAAGTCGTCGAAAAACTGCTCGCACTCCTCCACGGACTGCAACGAAAGGATCGCCTTATACATCATCTCATTGCGGGGCTTGCGGTTTATTTTATTCATGTAACGCACTCCCTCCCGTTAATTTGCTTAGTTGACCTTATTTTACATCACTAAAACTTGAAAGTAAAGCCCAAAAAGACAAATTTTTCACTATCATTTTATTGCCCGGCATGGTATACTATTTTTAACAAACGAAAGGATGTGACGCCATGATCGCAGTCTGGATCGCCGCCGCGGCGATATTTCTCATCATTGAGGCCGTGACCGCCGCCATGAACTCCATCTGGTTCGTGGCGGGCTCGCTGGCGGCTTTGATCGCCGCCGTGCTGGGCGCGCCCATATGGGTACAGACGCTGCTGTTCATTGCCGTGTCCGGCGTCTGCTTTGCCATCCTCTATCCCCGGCTGAAAAGGCTGCTCAAAAAAGACCGCCAGCCCACCAACGCCGACATGGCCATAGGCCAGGAATGCGTCGTCACTCAGCGCATCGATAATCTGGCCGGCACCGGCGCGGTGTCCGTGGGCGGCAAGACCTGGACCGCCCGCTCCGCCGACGGTCAGACCATCGAACTGGGCGCGGTGGTCACCGCCGTCAGCATACAGGGCGTAAAGCTCATCGTCTCTCCCCTGCGGGAGACTGTTCATGTATAAAAATATTCTTTTTGGGAGGATATGTACTATGTTCGTGGGTCCCGTCTTTATGGCCGTGGTGATCCTGCTCATCATCATCGTCCTCATACGCAACATCCGCATCGTGCAGCAGGCCCGGGCTTTCGTGGTGGAGCGGCTGGGCGCCTATCACGCCACCTGGAACGTGGGACTGCATTTCAAGATCCCTTTCATTGAGCGCATCGCCAAGGTGGTCTCCCTGAAAGAGCAGGTGGCGGACTTCCCGCCCCAGCCCGTGATCACCAAGGACAACGTGACCATGCAGATCGACACGGTGATCTACTTCCAGATCACTGACCCGAAGCTGTATACCTACGGCGTGGAAAATCCCATGCTGGCCATCGAGAACCTGACCGCCACCACATTGCGGAACATCATCGGCGAGCTGGAGCTGGACGAGTCCCTGACCAGCCGGGACACCATCAACGCCAAGATGCAGCAGATATTGGACGAGGCCACCGACTCCTGGGGCATCAAGGTCAACCGGGTGGAGCTGAAGAACATCACCCCGCCCAAGGAGATCCAAAACGCCATGGAGAAGCAGATGAAGGCCGAGCGTGAGCGGCGTGAGTCCATCCTCCGGGCCGAGGGCGAAAAGCGGGCCGCCATCCTGGAGGCCGAGGGCGAGAAGGAATCCGCCGTGCTGCGGGCCGAGGCCAAGAAGGAGGCCGCCATCCTGGAGGCCCAGGGCCGGGCCCAGGCCATCATCGCCGTGAACGAGGCCACTGCCGAGGGTCTGAAGCTCCTGAATGCCGCCTCCCCCACGGAGCCCATCGTCCAGTTGAAGGCTCTGGAGGCCTTCCAGGCCGCCGCCAACGGCCAGGCCACCAAGATCATCATCCCCTCCGAGATACAGGGCCTGGCGGGCCTCGCCACCGCCTTCAAGGAGCTGGTGACCGATGACGGCAGCGGAAAAAAGTGACGAACGCGCAAAAGGCCCACCCCTCCCGGGGCGGGCCTGAGCTTGTCAAAAAACAAGTTTTTTGACCGCTCTGATATGAACTGCTCGGCGGAAGTGAATCCCGCCGGCAGGAAGTCAAAAGCCTGTCGTACAGCGGCTTTTGACTTCACGCGCGGGAATGCCGCGCGGCTCGGCCTGACCGGCCTTCGCTGTTTTTCATCCGTTCTTTGACAGTCTGAGGCCCGCCCCTCCCGGGGCGGGCCTTTCTACTGTCCGTCGTATTCCAATATATCCCCCGGCTGGCAGTCCAGGGCCTCGCAGATGGCCTCCAGGGTGGAGAAGCGGATGGCTGTGACTCGGTTATTTTTGAGCTTCGACAGGTTCACGTTGGAGATGCCCACCCGCTCGGCAAGCTCGTTCAGGCTCATCTTCCGGTCCGCCATCACCCGGTCCAGCCGCAGCACGATCTTTCCCATCTTACAAAAGCCCCTCCATATCGTCCTCCAGCTTCACGCCGTAGGCGAATATCTGGCTCAGAGCCAGCACGATCACGCCGGTGATGATGCTGGACACATCCACCGTGATAGAGAGCTTCGGCCAGCTTATCACAAGGTTCGCCAGACTCGCCGCCACCGCCACCAGGGGCGCGGCGATGAACAGCCAGCCGATCTGCTTGACCTTTTTCACCACCGGACGCTGGAAAGGCGTGGAGCCCCAGCTCAGCTTGATGATCTGCCATATCCGCCGGAACGCCAGCGCGGTCAGCGCCAGCTCTATGACCCCCGTCGCGGTATACAGCATGTATGACCCCATCATCAGCTCGCCGTCCGGGCCCGTGATATCCATCCGTCCCAGCGCGCCCGACGCCAGCGGAACTGCCACGTTCCAGCCTGCCGCGCCTGCGCCGGACGTCACTGTTATCGCCTCCGGCGCGACGACCCCCACCAAAAAGCCAAGGGCCATAAAAACCGCCGAGATCCACATAAGCACCTCCGCGATACGGGCCAATACATACCCCGCCTTTGCTTTCCCCTTCATAGCTGAACCCTCCAAATCAAAACATCTTTCAAACCGGTTCGATGGACACAGCATAACAGAGGATTTTATTTTTGTCAACAAGTTTTTAATGTTTTACGCTAAATAATTTTCGTTTTTCATAAAAACGCCGGGCGGCAAAGCCGTCCGGCCTTTATTTGTCATATCTCAGCCCGGGCCCAGATCGCCGATCTCGCCGGCCAGGGGCGGGACCCCGCCGGGGTCATCCGTGGGCTCCGCCGTGGGTTCGGCAGGAGGCTCTTCGGTGGGCTCCGCCGTGGGCGGGGCGGTCTGGGTGAGCTGGAACACCGCGTACAGGGTGTGGTCCTGGGTCACGTCGGAGAAGGTGTACGACTCCTGCAGGGACGTGAGGGCGCCGTCTATGAGAAGCTGGCTCAGCTCATAGCCCTCATCGGGGGTGATGGTGAACGTGACGCTGTGGCCGCTCTCCACCTCCACCGCGCCGGAGGGAGACACGCTGCCGCCGGGGCCCGCCGTCACGGAGACGGTGTGGTGCACTACAGGCGGGTCCGTCACCTCCACGGGAGGCGGCTGGGTAGCCGGGACCTGGGTGGGCAGAGGCCGCAGCAGACCGTCCAGCAGACTGCCGGTGGCCTGGGGAGACGCCAGCGGGTCTGCCGTGCCGCCCCCAAGGCCCGGCAGCAGGCTCATGACCGCCACACCGGCCAGGGCCACCACGATCAGGCTGATCAGCAGGGCGATGAGCCATTTCAGGCCTTTTCCCCCACCGCCCCTGCCTCCGCCGCCCCGGTCAGACCGGGCGTCGGGGTACTCCTGCTGGGGGGTCACCACCACCCGAGGGGCGGGCTCCGCCACCACCACCTTGGGCCGGGGAGGCGGATCGTTCACATTGGGCCGGGGGGCGTTCTCCTGTCGGTACGCCGGGGGCTCACCGGGGGCCGTCCGGGGGGGCAGGGCTCCGTCCTGGTCGAACCGCCGGGTGTCCAGGCCGTCGTCAAAGGTATCCTCCGGCTGCTGGTCCTCTTCCGGCTCTTCTTCCTCCGGGTCCGGGCCGGGGGCCTCGTGGCGGCCCCGGTCACCGGACGCGGCCCGCCGGGGCACATAGCCGGACTCCACGGGCCCCTCCCGGAGCACGTCCTTGCCGTCCAGCACGTCCGTCACCCGGTCCTCCAGGCTGTCCGGACCTAAAAACGCCGCGAAGTCGAATCGGCGGTCCTGCTTCGCCTGCTCCTTGGTCCACTGGCCGGAGTCCTCCTCCGTCCAGTCCTGTTGTCTGTTGCGCTGATCCATATATTTTTCTCCTACCTTTACGGGAGCGGATGTGGTATACTTTCTTTATCTGAAATCCGCAAAAAACGGAGGGTATCCACATGGGAAAGACCGCTCTGGTCACCGGCTCGTCCCGGGGCATCGGCGCGGCGGCCGCGAGACGGCTTGCCGCCGACGGATGGGACGTGTGCGTCCACTATAACGAATCGGAGGCCGCCGCCCGAGCCCTGGCCCGGGAACTGGGAGTCCCGGCCATCCGGGCCGACGTGGCCGATCCCGCCCAGGTGAAAGACCTGTTCGCCGCGGTGGGACCCGTGGACCTGCTGGTATGTAACGCCGGCGAAGCCCGGTACGGGCTTTTGACCGACACGGGCGAGGACGCCTGGCGGCATACCCTGGCGGTGAACACCGACGGGGCGTACCGCTGCTGCCGGGAGGCCATCCCCCACATGGTCAGGCAAAAGGCCGGGTGCATCGTGCTGGTCAGCTCCGTGTGGGGCCTTTACGGCGCCAGCTGCGAGGCGGCCTACTCCGCCTCCAAGGCGGCTCTTATCGGCCTGGGCAAGGCCCTGGCCAAGGAACTGGGCCCCTCCGGGGTCCGGGTCAACTGCGTATGCCCCGGGGTCATCGATACGGACATGCTGGCCCAGTTCGATCAGGCGGACCGGCAGGATCTCGTGGACCGGACCCCGTTGGGCCGCCTGGGAAAGCCGGAGGACGTGGCGGCACTGATCGCCTTCCTGGCCTCCGACGACGCCTCCTTCATCACAGGCCAGATCATCGGCTGTGACGGGGCTTTCGGCCTGTAAGGAGTCAGCTGTGGGCCGCGCCGCTCAGAAACAGATATACCAGAAAATACGCCGTGGGGATGGCGAAGAGCATGCTGTCCATCTTGTCCATGATCCCCCCGTGCTCCGGCATAAGGTGGCCGTAATCTTTCACCCCGGCGTAGCGCTTGACCAGCGACGCCGCCAGATCGCCCACCTGACCGACGGTGCTTGCAACGAAAGCCGTGACCACGCACATGCCCAGGTCCCAGCCCATGACCAGGGCGATCAGGGCCCCGGCCAGAGGCGCGGACGCCGCGCCCACCACGGCCCCCTCCCAGGTCTTGTGGGGGCTCACCTTGGGGGCCAGCTTGTTTTTGCCGAACCACTTGCCGCCGATCAGGGCCATGCTGTCGCAGGCCCAAGTCCCCAGCACGCCCAGCATCAGCGTCATGAGCCAGATATCGCTGGCGGCGGCGTGGAGCACGATGGCGTAAAACCCAAAGGGCCACAGCAGCACAAAAAGGTTCACCATGACGAAGCCCATGCCCCGCTCCGGCTTCAGCACGCCCCAGAAAAAGACCGCGAAAGCCGCGGCGGCGTAGGCCGCCACCATCCATGCCACCGGGGCGCCGAACCAGCACAGCCCGGCCTGGACCGCGCAGTAGACGATGGGCAGGCTCAGACTCATGGGCTGCTCCGCCTTGAACAGCGTCTGGTGCAGCTCCACGGCGGAGGCCACAGCCAGCGCCAGGAAAAACGCCACCCGGGTGAACCGGCTCAAAAGGATACATCCGAACGTGACCACCACGATCAGCGCGGCGGGCAGCAGTCTCTTTTTGATATCCACCTGTTATATCACCCCTATCCTTTGTATTATAAAACATAATCCCCCCTGTGACAAGGGGGAAAAGCGCGGCGATCCTGCCCGGCGGCGGGCGGAAACGCCGTTGTTTTTATAGCTGTAGGATTGTCCAAGATTTGTTACACTGACCGCAGATGATCTTTCCGTACCTGTGAAGGAACTTTCCGGCCCAGGGGACGCATCGGAGAGTCAGTATGATCTCTCCGGTTATACAACTCAAAACCTTATCCGGCGCCTGCTGATAGTTTTTCCGATCCTGTGGCATATCGTTTCTCCCGCCTGAGATCACTCATATTCTTTCGTCACGTTATTCAGCCATTTGCGGCTGCGGTAATGCGCGATCACCCAGGGCCATTTGACAAACTCATCCGTGCAGAGCAGGAAGTAGACGACCAGATGCGGGAGTTTAAGCACAAAGGCTGAGATCAGCCCGAGCGGCACGCCGTAGCACCACATATCGATCGTGTCACAGATGAACCCGAAGCGGCTGTCGCCGCCCGCCCGGAAGACGCCGGCGATCAGCGTCGTGTTCACGGCGGTGCCCATGATGTAGTAGGTGTTGATCAGCAGCATATATTTCAGGTAGTGCATGGCCTGCCCGGTCAGGGATGCGTGAGAGAGTACGAACGGGGAGGCGGCCAGCACGAACAGCCCTCCGAAAAAGCCGGCAGCGACGCTCAGCCAGAGGAGCCGGCTCGCGTCTTTCTTCGCTCCCTCCATATCGTTCTGCCCGAGCTGCTTGCCGAGCCAGATCGTGGACACGCTCGCCAGACTGTAGCAGAGGACGGTCGCGAAATTGCGGACGACCACGACGATGGAGTTGGCGGCTACCATATCACTCCCAAGGTGCCCGAGAATGGCGGAGTAGACAGAGAACGCCACGCTCCATGCGAGATCGTTCCCGAGGGCCGGGACGGAGAGCCGCAGGAAGTCCTGAAACAGCACCTTGTTCCGCACGAATATGTAAGCAAACCGCATCTTGACGTTTGAAGAGAAGCGGGATGTCACGATGCAGCAGATAAGCTGGATGCCGCGGGCGATGCTGGTGGCGAGCGCCACGCCCGCGACGCCGAGCTTTGGCGCGCCGAACAGGCCGAAGATGAACACAGCGTTCAAAAACACGTTCAGACCAAGCGCGAGCGCGTTCAACACGGTGCTGATCGTGACACGTTCCACGCTGCGCAGAGCGGCCAGGTAGATCTCGGAGACGCTCCAGAACAGGTAGCTGAAGCTCACGATGCGCAAATAGGTCGTGCCGAGCGCAATCAGCTCCGGATCGTTTGTGAAGAGCTTCATCATCAGCTGCGGCACGGTCAGCGCGCCGAGCGTGAAGACGGAAGCGATCACGAGGGAGAAGCGAAGGGCGATCCCTTCGATGAGCTCGATCGCGCGGATGTCTTTCTTTCCCCAGTACTGGGCGCTCAGCATGGTCGCGCCCGTTCCGAGACCATAGAAGATCATGAACAGGACGCTTGCGTACTGAGCGGCAAGCGACACTGCGGAGATCGCGGACTGCCCGACGCTGTTGAGCATGACCACGTCGGCGGAGCTGACGGCCGCGCTCAGCAGATTTTGCACTACGATCGGCAGGGTCAGCTCCCCGATCCGCCGATAGAACGGATCATTCCGGTCAATGTGAAGCATGGGATAAACACCGTTCCTTTGATTTTTCGTGTTTCCGACAGGTGTATTGTAGCAGAAGAAACGTGCCCGGAAAAGGGAAAAATGTGCGAAAGCGTTGAAATATGGGCTGGGACTGTAGCTTTGTCAAACCTTAGTTACACTGACCGCTGTGACAGATGTATTGTGATCCTTACAAGCGGAAACGCTGTTATTTTTATAACTGTATTGACAAAATATACAGGCTCATATATAATATATTTTAATAGATTTGTATAATTCATCTACAAAGGAGGGCGCGCCGCATGACGGAGATCCTGGCCCGGGCCGACACCCTGTTCCACTATCTGGTGGGGTCCGGCATCCTGCTGCTGGAGTTTTTCGGCACGGTAGTGCTGATGATCACCGGCATCATCAGCATGATCAAGTGGCTGCGCCGGAGCCCGGACGTGCGCACCACCCTCTCCCAGGGCATCCTGATGGCCCTGGCCTTCAAGATGGGCGGCGAGGTGCTGCGCACCGTCATCGCCACGGAGACCAAGGAGCTGGTCAGCATCTTCGCCATCATCCTCCTGCGTGGCCTAGTGGCCGCCATGATCTATTGGGAGATCGGCAAGGAGGCCAAGATCGAGGCCATGTACAATGGGGGCGTGATCCCCAAAAAGACCCATTCCCACTTCGGCCACAAAAAGGACGAACCGGAAAAGGAAACGGTGGAGCAGACCTGATCCCTACCGCTCAAAACGCCGGACGCTTTGCGCGTCCGGCGTTTTTGCCGTTGCCGTACCGTGTTTTTCGTGATACAATGGCGAAAAATACGTGTCTGGGAGCGAATCATGAAATATCTTCTCATCATCGGCGACGGCATGGCGGACAACCCCGTCCCGGAGCTGGGGAACAAGACCCCTCTGGAGATCGCGGACAAGCCCGTCATAGACGACCTGGCCCGAAACGGCCAGCTCGGCAGCGTGGTCAACTGCCCGAAGGAATTCGAGCCCGGCTCCGCCACGGCCATCATGTCCATTTTCGGGGCCTCCCCCCTGCGATACTACCACGGCCGTGGCCCGCTGGAGGCCGCAGCCCAGGGCATCACCCTCTCCGACGGAGACATGGCCTGCCGGTGCAATATGGTGGCCCTGGAGGACGCGGACCTTCCCTATGAAAAGCGGCGCATCCTCTCCCACAGCGCGGGGTCCATCGACGGGGCGACCTCCGACGCGCTCATAAAGGACCTGTGGGCCAGCCCGGAATTTGCCGCCCTGGCGAAGGAATACGACATCGAGATCAACCCGGGCTCCTCCTTCCGGCACTTTGCCGTCATGCACCACGCGGACATCACCGGTATCCGGCTCATCCCGCCCCATGACCATCTGGGGGAGGAGATCGGCCCTCTGGCTCCCGCCGGATGCGCTGTAGCGGAGAAGCTGAAGACCCTGCAGGAGACCGCTTTCCGGTATCTGGACCATCACCCCCTGAACGAGGCCCGCCGGGCCGCCGGCAAGCTGCCCGCCAACGGCATCTGGTTCTGGGCCGAGGGCACCGCCGCCATGCTGCCGGACTTCGCCGAGAAGTACGGCCACACCGGCGAGGTGGTCTCCGCCGTGCCCCTGGTCCGGGGCATCGCCCGGCTCAGCGGCCTGCCCGCCCCCCTGGTGGAGGGCGTCACCGGGGAGATCGACACCAACTGGGACGGCAAGTGCCAGAAGACCATCGAGATCCTGTCCCGGTGCGACTTCGCCGCCCTGCACGTGGAGGCACCGGACGAGTGCACCCACAACGGGGACACCCCGGGCAAGATCCAGTCCATCGCCTGGCTGTCGAGCCGGGAGACGGCCCCTATTCTGGAATACCTCCGCTCCACCGGGGAGGATTTCCGCATCCTGCTTTTGTCCGACCACAAGACCTTGACCGCCAACCGGGCCCACGACGCGGACCCCGTGCCCTTTATCCTCTACGACAGCCGGGAGACGATCCGTTCGGGCCTTTCCTACACCGAGGCCAACGGCCTGAAGACCGGCCTGGACCTGCCCGACGGCACGGCTTTGCTGGACATGCTCTTTCAGCGATGATCGTCCGGGCCCACGGAAAACTGAATCTGTCCCTGGACGTGCTGGGCAGGACCGCCGACGGCTACCACGACCTGCGTATGGTGATGCAGGCGGTGGAGTTCGGCGACGACCTGGACGTGGAGCTGACCAAAGACGGCAGCTTCTCCATCGACCCGGGCCAGAGCTATCTGCCCGCCGACGGGCGGAACCTGGCCTTGAAGGCCGCCCGGCTCTTCCTGGAAGGCACGGGCCTTGGCGCCGCCATCCGGGTGACCAAGCGCATCCCGGTCTGCGCCGGGATGGGGGGCGGCTCCGCGGACGCGGCGGCGGTCCTGCGGGCTTTGAACGCCCTCACCGGCCGGAGCCTGTCTACGGAAGAATTATGTAAACTTGGTGCCCAGGTGGGCAGCGACGTGCCGTTCTGCGTGATGGACGGCACCGCCCTGGCGGAGGGCCGGGGGGAGAGGCTTACCCGGCTGCCGGCCCTGCCTGACTGCTCCATCGTGGTCTGCAAGCCCGCCTTCGCCATCTCCACCCCGGAGCTGTTCGGCAAGGTGGACAGCCGGAAAAGCCGGCTGCGGCCGGACACCGCCGGTATCATCGGCGCCTTGGATGCCCGGGACCTGGCCGGGGTGGCCCGGCGGCTCTACAACGTGTTCGAGGACGTGCTGGGCCGGCGGCAGGGGGAGATCTTCGCCATCAAGCGGGCTTTGGCGGACGGCGGTGCCATGGGCGCGGCCATGACCGGCAGCGGCAGCGCGGTGTTCGGCCTTTTTGACAACGAGGCCGCCGCCAAAGCCGCCTATGCATCCCTGTCCCAGCAGTACGCGGAGTGCTTTCTGACCCGGCCCTGGAGCCCGGGGGAGATATAAGAGTATAAAACCTACCGTCACCGCCCATAATCTGGGCGGTGACTTTTTATGACGAAAACCAAATTGAAAAGCTGGGAGATCGCGGCGCTGCTGGCCCTGTGCGTGTTTTTCGCCTCCGGCCTCTGGGCCCGGCACGACCAGCGGGAGCTGGCCGGGGGCCTGGTGCGGCTGCATGTGATCGCCAATTCCGACTCGGACGCGGACCAGGCCGCCAAGCTGCAGATGCGGGACCGGGTGCTGGCGCTGCTGGCCCCTCTGCTGGCAGAGTGTGAGGACCGAGACGAGGCGGTTGACATAATCCTTTCGCATCAGACGGACATAGAGGCCCTGGGGGACGTCTCCGTGACCTTGGGCACGGAGTACTACCCCACCCGGGACTATGCAAGCTTCTCGCTGCCGGCGGGGGACTATGTGTCATTGCGGGTCATACTGGGTGCGGGCGCGGGGCACAACTGGTGGTGCGTGGTGTTCCCGCCGCTGTGCACGGAGGCTCTGGCGGAGCCGGACGCGGACGCCTTCGCGGCTTTGGCCGGCGACGCCCGGGGGCTTATCACCCGCGGCGATGGGGGCTACGTACTGCGGTTCCATCTGGCGGAGTGGTGGAACGAGCTGGCGGAGCGGATAGGATAGGCTGAGGCGGAAAAAGTCGGTCCGCGCATTGACTTTCGGCACCGCCGATGGTATCCTTTAAAAGAGGAAAGTTTTATCTGTTTTCCCGTCGCATTTTCGGCGTGGGCCTGTGCCCACAGACGCGTCGCCCGAGAGGAGGAAGCCGTCACGCCCAACCTGGAGCACCGGAAAAAGTTCATCATCAACGCTGCGTACTGGGCCATTCTGGCGGGTGTGGTCCTGTTCGTGGTGCGCTATTTGCTGGGGCTCATCTGGCCGTTTTTCCTGGCGTTCGTCTTCTCCTGGGTGCTGGCGCCCATCGTGCGGACGCTGACCGTCAAGTGCCACATCAAATACGGCATCTCCGCCCTCATATGCCTGCTGCTGTTTTTCGGGATCCTGGGCGGACTGCTGCTGGCGGTCATTCTCAACATCGTCTCCTGGGTCCAGGAGCTGGTGGCCTGGCTGCCGCCTTTCTATTCCGACACGGTAGAGCCCATGCTCCGGGACGCCACCGCCTGGGCGGAGGACTTCGTGGGCAGGCTGGACCCGGACGCCACCGCCGTGATCACCAACACCTTCAGCAA
This sequence comes from uncultured Oscillospiraceae bacterium, assembly GCA_947628805.1. GTDB lineage: Bacteria > Bacillota > Clostridia > Oscillospirales > Oscillospiraceae > CAJOIG01. Next base: position 11,792 of record CANRBG010000044.1, read on the forward strand.
CATCATCTCCTCCGTGGGCTCTTCGGTCAGCAACTTCTCCATGAAGGCCGTGGGAGCGGTCACCGGCTGGGTCACCAAGCTGCCCGGGCGAATGCTCTCCACGGTGATCTGCATCATCGCCACGGTGTTCATGACCATTGACTTTCACCGCATCACCGCTTTCCTGCTGCGGCAGATGTCCGATCGGACCCGGCTGGTGGTGGTCAAGGCCAAGGAGTCTTTCGTCAGCGTGCTGAAAAAATACGGCAAGAGCTACGGCATCATCATGGCCATCACCTTTGTGGAGCTGTCCGTGGGGCTGCTGATACTCCGGCAGAAAAACGCACTGCTGCTGGCGCTGCTCATCGCGTTCTTCGATATATTCCCCGTCATTGGAGCGGGGCTGTTCCTGGTCCCCTGGGGCGTCGCCACCCTGGCCGGGGGCGCGCTGGCCAAGGGCCTTGGCCTTCTCGCCCTGTACATCATCCTCACCGTTGTCCGCCAGTTCCTGGAGCCCCGTATCGTGGGCCATCAGGTGGGGCTGCACCCGCTGGTCACCCTTATGGCCATGCTGGTGGGCACCAAGCTCTTCGGCGGCATCGGCCTGCTGGGCCTGCCCATCGCCTGCGCCATCATCAAGAGCCTGGACGACACCGGCGTGATCCACGTTTTGCGCAAAGAAGGCGACGAGGCCCGCCGGCCTATGAGTCTGGTGGAAGAAAAAAAGTAACTTTTCCCGTACTGACCCTTGACAAGTTCCCGTTTGGATGATAAAATTTCCTAGCTTGCGGGCGTAGCACAACGGCTAGTGCACCAGCCTTCCAAGCTGGGGACGTGGG
>CANRBG010000045.1 GCA_947628805.1 uncultured Oscillospiraceae bacterium
ACTCAACCTTAACACAGGCTATCCCTATTCGCTATCTTTTTCTTCTCCTGTCACTCATCATTGTAACTCCTACACCTCTTTTTTGCTATAAATGGAAATTTCGCTTGACATAAAACCTGATTCGCATTAAAATTAATTAGTTACATTGGGGTAACTGGATGAATGCCCTGATGTTGCGTCCTTGATTGATCGGATGGGGTGCTTGATACCCGCCGTATTGCAGAATTTGACAGGATGGGAGGTGTGTATACTTACAATGCCGATATGGTTATGGATCGTTCTGATCCTGGTGGGCCTGGCCCTGGGCTTCGGCGTGGGCATGGTGTACCGCAAGCGCGTTGGCGAGCGGGAGATAGGCTCGGCAGAGGAGGAAGCGAAGCGAATACTCAATGAAGCCATAAAATCCGCCGAGAGCAAGAAACGGGAAGCTCTCCTGGAGGCAAAAGAAGAGATACACAAAAACCGCGCCGAATACGAGCGCGAGGTCAAGGAAAGACGAGCGGAGCTTTCCAAGCAGGAGCACCGCTTACAGCAAAAGGAAGAACACCTGGACAAAAAGACCGACGCCATCGATCGGAAAAACGAGCTTCTCACCAAGAAGATCTCCGAGGTGGAGGCCCAGCAGGAGGAACTGCAAAAGCTCAAAAACAGCCAGCTTGAGGTGCTGGAGCGCATCTCCGGTTACAGCGCGGAGGACGCCAAACAGCTGCTGATCGACTCTCTGGCAAGCGAGGTGACCCACGAACAGGCCGTCAAGGTACGGGAGATCGAGGCACAATTCAAAGAGGAAGCGGACCAGCGGGCCCGGGAGGTCATCGCCCTGGCCATCCAGCGCTGCGCCGCCGACCACGCCAGCGAGGTCACCGTCTCCGTGGTCAGCCTGCCCAACGACGAGATGAAGGGCCGCATCATCGGCCGGGAGGGGCGGAACATCCGCTCCATCGAAAATCTCACCGGCGTGGACCTGATCATCGACGACACCCCGGAGGCCATCACGGTCTCCTGCTTCGACCCGGTCCGCCGGGAGGTGGCCCGGCTGGCCCTGGAAAAGCTCATCGCGGACGGACGCATCCATCCGGCCCGCATCGAGGAAATGATCGCCAAGGCCCAGAAAGAGGTCAACGCCACCATCAAGGCCGAGGGCGAGCGCGCCGTATTCGAGACCGGCGTGCACGGTTTGCACCCGGAGCTTATCAAGCTGCTGGGCCGGCAGAAATACCGCACCAGCTACGGCCAGAACGTGCTGAACCACTCCATGGAGGTGGCCCACATCTCCGGACTGATTGCCGCGGAGCTGGGGGTGGACATCGCCACCGCCAAGCGGGCGGGCCTGCTGCACGACATCGGCAAGAGCATCGACCACGAGGTGGAAGGCAGCCACGTGACCATCGGCGTGGACATCGCCAAGAAGTACAAGGAGTCCAACGAGGTCATCCACGCCATCCACGCCCACCACGGGGACGTGGAGCCCCAGACCGTCATCGCCTGCATCGTCCAGGCCGCCGACGCCATCTCCGCCAGCCGCCCCGGCGCCCGGCGGGAGAACATCGAAAACTACGTCAAGCGTCTGGAAAAGCTGGAGGAGGTGTCCATGTCCTTCCCGGGCATCGACAGCTGTTACGCCATCCAGGCCGGCCGGGAGATCCGCATCATGGTCAAGCCCGACCAGGTCAGCGAGGACCAGATGACCCTGCTGGCCCGGGACATCGCCAAGAAGATCGAGGAGGAGCTCACCTACCCCGGCCAGATCAAGGTCCATGTGCTGCGGGAGACCAAGGCCGTGGAATACGCAAAGTAAAAAAGCGCAAAAAGATCCCCCGCCATCCGGGCGGGGGAATCCACAAAAATAGGCAGGTCAGTCTGACGTTCAGACGGGGCAGAAACTGAAACAGCCATATGAGGGTTTTTTGAGTCTCATATGGCTGGTTTTCTTTACCGATGACGTTTGATCGCCTCAGTCGAAGAATGAGAGCATACCAAAATACTTTGAAACAAGAGAGGCATCTTTTACTTCTGCGCCCGGATCCTCCGGTCCATATCTCAACAGAAAATAATCCAGATCATGCAGGGTCTTATACAGATCATTGGCGGCATGCATATCGTGAGTATCTCTCGCCAACGCTGTCTTATCTATAACAGTCTGAAAATCGTTCTTTAGGTCAACATTTTGAACGCTGCTTTGTATGTCCGCAATGATCCCAATAAAATCATCGGCATCGTATTCATTGTTTACGATCAGTTTAGAAAGCGTTTCGTCTGTCCCATACTTCTCGCAAAAACCCGTCCACGAAAGACCCTCGGTTTCCATGATCTCCGAGATGGCGCCGGCATCGTATTCATCTCCAGTGTAGGACCATTGGACATTGATCTCCCCGGTTTGATCAAAATAGTTCCACGCGGGATCATTAGGGTCTTCAAGATACTCAAAAATGTTTTCCCACAGATACTGACGCTCCCACCAGTCGTTTGCGCCAACAATAACGGTATAAAGCCAATCTGTCTGTTCATCTGTCATGCCCTCAAGAGCCTGTTCCCGGGCGGCGAGCACTTGCTCCTTTGTTGGTGTTGCGATCGAGGCCGGGGCGGGGGTCAAGGTGGGTCCTGGCTCAACGGTCGGAGTATTCATCTCGGCCAAGTCCTGTTCATCGATCGCCATTATGTGCGACACCTGCTGCGTAGGTTCCGGGCTTGCGGTGATCTGCGCTGCGCTATGCTGTTCAGAAGCGCAGCCGGACACCACGATCAAAAGTAGTCCCAAATAGACCAGCAAGGGCGATCTTATCATGTACCTATACAATCCTGTAGTAAAACTCCGATAAATGGCGTCAGTAGTGAACGAAGCTGACGTAGACGTAGGAGCCGTCCTTGTTGCCCAGGCGATAGCTCGCGCTCAAAGGCTCGGCGTCGTCCAGCATGATGCCGCCGCCGCCAGCCGGGTCCGAGATCAGGTAATCGCTGTGGTTTTCATCCGTCCAGCCGATGAACAGCACGTAGTGGGTGCCGGAGGTGTAGTCGCTCTGCACGGAGCCGATGATGGGCACGCCGCTGCTCAGGGCGCTGTCGATGGCGGCGCGCAGGCCGCTCTCGGTCAGATATTCGTCGCTCCAGCTGGGATAGTAGGTATTGCCATCGGTGCCGGTGAAGCAGGTGCCGGAGGGGAGGCTGAGCCAGTCATTGCTGGCGGCAAAGTCGAAAGCGCCGTAATAGTTCTGACCCATAATGACGTTGGCTGCCATGGACAAGCTGGTGGCAAGACAGCAGCGCCGGTTCTCCTGGCTGAGGTGGTTGACGATGGCGGTGTTAGCCAAAAGCCCGTTGCCGGAGGTCTGCGGAGGCACGTTCCCGATGCCCTCGCTGCTGCTGTCGTCCTGTTGGGGCGGGGCGGAGGTGCCGCCGTTCGCGGCGGCGTCAAAGCGCTGGATGATGGCGGCGGCCTCGGCTCGGGTGGCGTAGCCGGACGGATCGAAAGCGCCGGTGCTCCGGCCCTGGATGACCCCGGCCCGGCTCAGGGCATAGACGCTGTCCCGGGCCCAGTCGCTGATGGACCCGTCGTCAGAGAAGCTGGCAGAAGTACCGGCGTCGCTCAGAGACAGACCCATCACGGAGGCGAAGCGGCTCAGGATGGCGCAGACCTGCTCCCGGGTGATGTTCTTGTTGGGGGAGAAAACAGAAGCCGAGCCGTCCCCCTGGATGACGCCGTTTTCAAAGGCCCAGACGGCGTATCCGGCGTAATAGCTGTCGGAGCCCACGTCGGAAAAGCTGTGATAGGCCCCGGTATTCCAGCTGCCGGCGTCGATCCCCGCGTACCGGCCCAGGACCGTGATGAACATGGCCCGGGTCATAGTCCCGCCGGGAGAGAACACGCCGTCGGCGGTGCCCTGGAAAAGTCCCCGCTGGGACACGAAGTCCACCGCGCCGGCGTACCAGGCGGAGCCGGACACATCGCCGAAGCCGGAGGCAAAGGCCGGTACCGACATCGACAGCAGCAGACTGGCGGTCAAAAGCAGCAAAAGGACTCTTTTGCCGGTGCGGGTCACGGTGCGCATAACGGTGCCTCCTTTCCACAGGGACCTGTTGCCAGACGATCAAAATAACATATTGAGACAAATACAATATATACAAAAGAACACGATTTGTCAACGAACATGTCTTGTTTTAAAGATTTGGTCATAGCTACGCCCTCCGGCGGATACCGGAGGGCGGGTCTTGCTTTTGGATCATTTACAGCTCCCGCTTTTCGTACCAGCGGACGCTCAGCGCCCAGCTCCCCACGAACAGGGCGATGAGGATAAGGACCAGCAGCGCCGCCACCACCGGCGCGGGCAGGTCCACCGCACTGTCCACCGTGCCCAGGGCGCTGAATACCGCCCCCAGACCGCTGGCCATCACGACCACCAGCACGAGGTAGATGAGCCGGCCTTTGGCGCTGCCCCAGCGGAACAGCGGCGGCAGGCTGACGGCCGGAGCCAGCAGCCCGATGAACAGCAGCAGCCCTCCCAGGGCCAGGACCATGCTCCAGTCCATATAGCCCGCCAGGGCCAGGCCCGTGTAGATGAGCAGAAACAGCAGCCACACCGCCCCCGCACTGACCAGCGTGACGGCGTACTTGCTGCTCACCTGGTCCCGCCGGGAGCAGGGCAGGGCCTGGACGTAGATGTTCCAGCGGCTCTGCTCGTCCAGCTGCATCACGCTCATGCCTATCACGGAGCACATGAGCACGGCGTAGATGGGAAAGAACATACCTATGCCGCTGACCCCGCCGATGCCGCTCCACACGGTGATGACCGCGGAGATGAGGACGAAAACCCCGTAGAATTTGAAGTTTGTCATCATTTGATAGAAATCGGCCAGAAACAGCGCTTTCATCCCATATCCTCCTTTACCAACAGCACGAAAAGCTCCTCGACGGTCACGGGCCGGACCTCTACGCCGGTGGGGGCCGCGTCCCGGCGGACCAGGGCCTCCACGCTGTAAGGCGTGTCCCGTCGGCCCAGTATCGCCCCGGGCGTCAGGCCCTCCAGAAAGGCCCGGTCGCACTGGATGACGCCGTATTCCTCCAATAGCCGGTCTTTTTCCTCACACAGCAGCAGCTTCCCCTTGTGCAAAAACGCGATATAGTCGCACAGCTTTTCCAGGTCGCTGACGATATGGGAGCTGATGAGGATGGACCGCTCCGGCGAGCGGGTGAACTCCGAGAAGATATCCACCACCTCGTCCCGGACCACCGGGTCCAGACCGCCGGTGGGTTCGTCCAGGACCAGGAGCTTCGCGTCGTGGCTCAGGGCCCCGGCGATGCCCAGCTTCATCTTGTTGCCCCGGCTCAGGGCGGAAAATTTCTTGTCCGCCGGGATGTCCAGCTTTCGCAGATATCCCTCAAAAAGGGCCAGGTCCCAGTTTTCATAGGCGGCGGCCAGCACCTTGCCTATCTGCCGGGCGGTGAGGCCGGCGGGAAAGCCCACGTCGTCCAGCACCACGCCGATGCGCTGCTTCACCGTGCGCATATCCGGTCCCGCCGGGGTGCCCATCACCATGGCGGAACCCCCGTCCGGGGCGGTCATGCCCAGCAGCAGCCGGATGGTGGTGCTCTTGCCGGCGCCGTTTTCCCCCACCAGGCCCATGATGCACCCGCTTGGCAGGGTCAGGTCCAGGGGCCCCAGGGTGAAGTCCCCGTATGTCTTCGTCAGTCCGTGGGTCTCAATTGCGTTCATGTTTCGTCGTCTCCCTCCAGGATGTCCAGCATATCCAGTATGTCCCCCCTGGTCAGGCCGCAGGCGGCGGCCAGCCGGGTCACCTCCGCCAGGTGGGACTCGATCTGCCGCAGATTTTCCTCCCGCAGCAGCTCCACATTCTTGGGCGCCACGAAGCAGCCCTTGCCCGCCACGGTGTAGATGAAGCCCTCCGCCGCCAGCTCGTCATAGGCCCGCTTGGTGGTGATCACGCTGATGCGCAGGTCCTTGGCCAGGTCCCGGATGGAGGGCAGCGGCTGGTCCTCCACCAGGGCCCCGCTGATGATCTGGGTCTTCAGCTGGGCGTAGATCTGCTCATAAATGGGCGCGCCGCTCTTGTTGTCGATGAAGATGGTCATGACGTATCCTCGCAATTGAACTGTTCATGTGCAGTATATACAGTAATAACAGCCTTGTCAAGCCCCTCGGTGAAAAAATATGCCGCCCATTGGGGCGGCGAGGGGGGAACAAAAGATGGCGCGGGAATGGGGCCGGTCAGGGGAAGCAGACCGTGACGGTGAGGCGGCCGTTTTGGTAATCGGCGGTCACAGACCCGCCCATGCGCTCGGCCAGAGCCCTGGCGATGGCCAGGCCCAGGCCGGTGGAGCTGCGGGCCGCGTCCAGGGAGAAGAACCGGTCGAAGAGCCGGCCCACCTGGACCGGGTCCAGGTCTTTGGCGGCATTGGAAAAGGCGATATGGCCCGCCGCCGTCAGAGTGACGGTCAGGTCCCCGTCGCTGTACTTGAGGGCGTTGGAGAAGAGGTTGGAAAGCACCCGGCTCAGGGCTGCCCGGTCCAGGTAGCGGATCACGTGTTCCTCCGGCAGGCGGATGTCCGGCCGGATGCCCCGGGCGGTGAGGGCGGCGTAAAAGCCCGCGGCGGCCTGCTCCAAAGCGGCGTTCAGGTCCACCGGCTCCGGGGCCAGCTCCTGGGCGGCGGACAGGGCCACCGAGTAGCGGAACAGTTCCTCCGTCAGGGCCTTCATGGCGTTGGCCCGCTCGGAGATGCGGGAAACGTACCGGCGGGCGTCGTCGCCCATGGGCTCGTTTTCCAGCATGTCCAGATATCCACATATGGCGGTCAGGGGCGTGCGCAGGTCGTGGGAGACGTTGGTGATGGCGTCTTTCAGCTCCCGGTCCCCCTGTCGGTACCGGAGCCGCTGGGCCCGGAGAGTGCGCAGCTCCCGATTCAGGCCCGCCGCCAGCCGGCGCATCTCCCGGTCGGGACAGGACAGGGACAAAAGGGTATTGGTATCCTCCGAGAGCTTTTCGGAGAGCTCCCGGAGGATCTGCCGGGCCGCCCGGCGCATGGAGAGCACATGCACCCCCAAGGCCAGGACCAGCGCGGCCAGTATGGCGCACACATAGGGCAGATACGCCATGAAACACCGCCTTTATCGGATATCTTTTCGCTTGAACAGGATAAGCCCCATGGCCGTGGTCAGCGCGGTAAGTCCGGCGGAATAGGCCGGCATCACCGGCGCGGCGTCCAGCTCCATGTACCGGTAGGCCTGGCAGACCGGGAGGAAGTCATAGAGGAACGTCACCGCCGGCCCGGCCTGGCCGGGCTCGTGAAACACCCACTGCTTCTGGCCGGTCTCGTCGATCATCAGCTGCGTGCCCCCGGCGGTGGCGGTCTCGTAGGCGTCCTGGCCCTGGATGGCGGCGAAGAGCGAAAAGACCATCAGCAGGAGCAGCACCACCGCCAGGACAGCCCGCCGCTGGACCAGCATGCAAAACATCACGCACACCGAGCACTGGCCCGCCAGGAGCAGCACCGTCCCCGCCAGGCACAGCGCCAGCTTTCCCGGCTCCGGGGCGGGGAAGTTTTGCAGCATCCAGGGTATCCGGGGCGCCCAGGCCAGCAGATAGACCCCGTACAGCCCCAGCGCCGCCAGAAGGCCCGCCGCCAGGGTCGCCAGGTAGACGCTCACCCGCCCGTGGCCGGCAATCAGCTTATTGCGGATGGTCCCGTCGGCGTACTCTGACCCGAAAAAGAGGCTGAACACCGCCGCCAGCACAAAGCCCGCCAGCAGGCCGAAGCCGCACAGAGGCTGGCCCCACAGGCCGGGACGGATGACGCCGGACGCAAAGTCGCCCACGGCGCTGTTGCAAAGGCCCAGGCCGTAAGGGAGCATAACAAGAAGCGCCAGAAGAAACACCGGCGTTTTCCAAAGCCGGACCAGGTGGGAGCGGATCAGACTTGTCATACCGCCGCCCCCTTATTTCAGGTCCTTCCGGCGAAAGGCGATCAGACCCCCGCCGGTGGACGCGCACAGAATGAGCAGGGAATAAAGGCACATGGCCACGGGGTGGACGATCATGTCGAAGTTATAGACAAGCGCCTGGCCGGTAGGAAGAAAGTCCGCCACGAATTGGTAGATCTCCCGCTTGGCGCCGGTGAGAAAACCGGGGTTTTCCATCTCTCCGGCGTCCACCAGCTCCCCCTCTTCGGTCATCATGATGCCCTGGAAAAACTCCTGCTCCGCCAGCCGGGACTCCACATGGCCGCCCACGGCCAGGCCCGCCAGCACCGCCAGCAGCAACGTCACCGCCAGCACCGCTTTCCGGGAGATGAGCATGCTGCCCAGGGCGCACAGCCCGCACAGGGCCGCCGCCATGAGCAGCTCCCCGGCCACGATCAGGGCCAGCATGCCGGGCGAGACGCCCAGCCCCTCGGCGAAGAGGGGACCGACGCAGACCACCGGCAGGAAATAGGCCGCGATCATCAGAAAGCAGGCGGCCAGGCTCAGGACGAGGCTGGAAAGATACACCGCCGGGCGGGTCTTGCCGGCAATGAGCTTGTTGCGGATGGTGCCGTGGTCATATTCCGTACCCAGAAACAGCGCGCAGAACACCGGCGGCAAAAACACGGTGAAGATGCAGTGGTAGCGGCACAGGTCGTACAGGAAGTAGACGATCCCCTCCTGCCCGCCCTCATAGGCTTCCAGGCAGACCAGGCAGCCCCAGAGCGCCGTGAACGCCACGCCCAGCCAGAAGATGGGGGCCCTCCACAGCCGGGCAAAGCCCGCCCGCAGCAGATCAGCCATTTCTGCCACCTCCCACCAGGGAGACGAAATAGCTCTCCAGGCTCTCGTCCCGCTCCTGGATGTCCAGCAGCTCGCAGTCTTGGGCCGCCAGGGCCAGGGTCAGCTGGGACACGTTCAGTTTTTGATACACGTCCGCCGTGGCCTCGTCCAAAATTTTATATTCCGTCCCCATGGCGTCCAGGACCCTTGCCAGGGCGGCGGTATCCGTGACGGTGAGGCGCACGCACTTGCGGCAGGCCGCCTCCAGTTCGGCGGCGGACAGCTCTTTCACCATCCGGCCCCCGTCGATGAAGCCATAGTGGGTGGCAAGGCGGGAGAGCTCGTCCAGGATGTGGCTGGAAATGAGCACGGTGATCTGTTTTTCCCGGTTCAAGCGCAATATGAGCTCCCGTATCTCGATGATGCCCTGGGGGTCCAGGCCGTTCACCGGCTCGTCCAGAACCAGAAAGTCCGGATCCCCGGCCAGGGCCACGGCGATGCCCAGCCGCTGCTTCATGCCCAGGGAGAAGTGCCGGGCTTTCTTTTTGCCGGCGTCCGCCAGGCCCACCAGCTCCAAGAGCTCGCCGACGCCCTCAAAGGAGGGCAGGCCCAGCACCCGGTACTGCTGCTTTAAGTTGTCCTGGGCGGACATGTCCAGGTAGATGGACGGGGTCTCCACCACCGCCCCCATCCGCCGGCGGGAGCGGGCGATGTCCCGGTCCGTGTGCTTGCGGCCATAGAGTTCGTAGTGGCCGCCGGTGGGGGCCTGCAGGCCGCAGATCAGCCGGATCAGGGTGGTCTTGCCGGCCCCGTTTCGGCCCACCAGGCCGTATATGGCCCCCCGGGGCACGTGCATGGTCAGCCCGTTCAGGGCCTGAAAATGGCGGTAGCTCTTGGCGAGGGATACCGTCCGCATCACATATTCCATTGGGTAACGACCTCCTTTATGGCCCCAGCATAGACTGGGGCGGTAAAGAAAGCGGTAAAGAGGACCGTAAAATTTACGCCCCGTCCTCCGGGACACGGAGCTTGAAGCCGATGCCCCAGACCGCCTCGATCCAGTCGTGGCCGGTCAGGTCCCGGAGCTTCCGGCGCAGATTGCTCACGTGCATCTTTAAGGACGACTCCGTGCAGTCGGGGGTGTCCAGGCTGATCCGGTCCAGGATGGCGGACTTGGTGATCACCTGGGTGGGGTTTCGCATGAGCAGCTTCAAAATGGCGCACTCGGTCCGGGTGAGATGGACCTGCCTGTCCCCGCAGATGGCGGCGCGGGCGTCCGTATCCAGGGTGAGGTCCCCGGCGGTGAGCCGGGCGGCCGCCGGACCGGGACCCTCCCGGAGGCGCACGGCGATCCGGGCCAGGAGCCCTTTCATGTCGAAGGGCTTGGTCACATAGTCCGCCGCGCCTCCCAGCAGCAGGTCCACCTTGTCCTGTACGTCCACCTTGGCGGAGACCACGATCACGGGCACACCCTTGAGCCGGGGCAGGACCTGTTCCCCGGAGAGGCCCGGCAGCATCAGGTCCAGCAGGACCAGGTCCGGACTCGTCCGCTCCGTCAGAAGCAATGCCTCCGTGCCGGAGTAGGCCCGGCTGACCCGGTACCCCTCCCGGGTCAGGGCCTCGGCAAGCATGTCCCCGATGTGCGCGTCGTCGTCAATAATGAGGATGTGTTTCATATGGGAATCCACCTCCGGGCCATCATATACCAAACGGCCCCCTTGTGTAAAGGGGGCCGTTGAGAGGGTCGTTCAAATCATACGTGCCATATATGCTTTGCGTATTCCGCCACCGCCCGGTCCGCGGCGAAGACCCCGGACTCGGCGATGTTGACCAGGCTCATTCGGGCGGAGGCCCGGGGGTCGGCCATGAGCCGATACAGGTCCTCGTGGGCCCGCCGGTAGTCGGCGAAGTCCGCCAGGAGCATGTACTGGTCGCCGCCGTACAGCAGGCCGCTCACCAGGTCCGCGTAGCTCTTGCCGTCGGCAAAGCCGTTGCGGAACCGGTCCAGCACCGCCTGGGTGACCGGGTCGGCGTTGGCGTAGTTCTGGGGCTGATAGCCCTGGGCCTTGAGCTGCTGGACCTGCTCGGCTTTCAGACCGAACAGGAACATGTTCTCGTCGCCCAGATGCTCGTGCATCTCCACGTTGGCCCCGTCCAGGGTGCCGATGGTGATGGCGCCGTTCATCATCAGCTTCATGTTGCCGGTGCCGCTGGCCTCGGTGCCGGCGGTGGATATCTGCTCGGACACCTGAGCGGCGGGCATGAGCATCTCCGCCATGGACACCCGGTAGTTGGCGGCGAAGAGCACCTGCAGCTTGCCCTTGCAGGCCGGGTCAGCGGCGATGTCCGCGGCCAGGGAGTTGATCAGCTCGATGATGCGCTTGGCGGTGACATAGCTGCCGGCGGCCTTGGCGCCGAAGATGAAGGTCCGGGGCAGGAATTCCTGGCCGGGATTGCTGCGAAGCTGCTGCTGGAGGCTGGTGATGAGCATGGCGGCCAGGAGCTGGCGCTTGTACTCATGCAGCCGCTTCACCTGTACGTCCAGCACCGCCGCCGGGTCCAGGATGGCGTTCTGGTCCCGCTGCAGCCAGGTGGCCAGCCGCTTCTTGTTGCCGGCCTTGATCTCGTTCAGCCGGTCCAGGACGGCGGGGTCGTTTTCGTACTGGCGGAGCTTTTTCAGTTCCTCCGGGTGGGTCAGGAAACCGTCGCCGATCAGGTCCCGGACCAGGCCGGACAGGTCCGGGTTGATCTGGTCCAGCCACCGGCGGTGGTCGATGCCGTTGGTCACGTAGGTGTACCGCTCCGGCCGGATGGCGTACACGTCGTTGAAAAGGCGGCTGATGAGGATCTGGCCGTGGAGGGAGGAGACGCCGTTGATCTTGTAGCAGACCGCCTGGCAGATGTTGGCCATGTGGACCTGGTTGCCGGAGAGGATCAGATTCCGCTCCACCTTGGCGCTGTCGTTGGGGAACCAGGCGTTCAGCTGGCTGTTCCAGCGGATATTCAGCTCCCGGATGATCTGCCAAACACGGGGCAGCAGGGACTGGACCAGGCTCTGGGGCCACTTCTCCAATGCCTCGCTCATGACGGTGTGGTTGGTGTAGGCGACGGAGTTGCGCACGGCCTCAAAGGCCTCGTCCCAGCCCAGACCGTCCTCGTCCATGAAGATGCGCATCAGCTCCGGGATGATCAGGGTGGGGTGGGTGTCGTTGATCTGGATCACGTGGTGCTGGGGGAACGAGCGCACGTCGCCCCAGTCCCGGCGGTGCTTTCTCACCAGGTCCTGGGCGGTGGCGGAGACAAAGAAGTACTGCTGCTTCAGCCGCAGCTCCTTGCCTTGCATATGGTCGTCGGCCGGGTACAGCACCTTGGTGATGACCTCGCTCATGGTGCGCTTTTCCATGGCCTCCACATACTTGCCGCCGGAGAACAGGTACAGGTCCAGATCCTGGTTGCTGCGGGCCTCCCACAGCCGCAGGATGTTGATGCG
>CANRBG010000046.1 GCA_947628805.1 uncultured Oscillospiraceae bacterium
GCGACAGCCTCTCGGCCTGGCTGGTCTGCCGGATCGGGGCCAAGCCTGAGCAGGTCCGCACGGTGACGGTGCATGTGATCTACAACATCTGCGCGGCGCTCCTGGTGACGGCGGTCCTAGCTGTGGGCCGGGCCGTGGGCATTATTGGCGACGGGCTTTGGAACACTATGTTGGACTCCGGCGGCGTGGCCAACGTCCACGGCCTGTTCCGGCTGGTCCCGGCGGTGTTGCTGCTTCCCATGTCCGGGGCGTTTGCCCGCGTGGCGGAAAAATTGGTGCCGGACAAGCCAATGGACAGCGAGGAACAGGACATTGAGGACAATCTGCGGGAGTTGGACAGCCACCTCATCTCCAACCCCGCCGTGGCCTTGGACCAGTCCGCCCATCTCATCGGCCATATGGCGGACGTGGCGCTGCACAACTACGAAGCCGCTGCCGGCCAGTTTTTTGAATACGACCCTAAGCGCTCCCAGCGCATCGGCCAGCGGGAGGCGCTGCTGGATCGGATGGCGGACGCCACCAACCAGTACATCGTGAGCCTGTCCCCCTATATCACCCTGGCCGCCCATACCCGCACCCAAAACTTCTTCATCAAGGCGCTGACCTGCTTTGAGCGCATCGGCGACCTGGCCCAGAACATCCAGCATGACAACGACCGGCTCCGGGACAGCGGCAAGCCCCTCACCAAGGAAGCCCAGGTGGATCTGAAAGGCACCATCTCCGTGGTCAGCGACATCCTCACTCTAACCACCAATGCTTTCAAAACGGATGACTTGGCGCGGGCCCAGGCGGTAGAGCCGCTGGAGGAGGTCATCGACGACATCATCGAGGTCATGAAAGCCCGCCATGTGGAGCGGCTCACCAGAGGTGAGTGCGACGTGGTCAACGGCATCCAGATGGAGAACATCCTGCAGAACCTGGAACGTATCTCCGACCAGTGCTCGGACCTGGCCATCTACATGCTCAGCCGTGACGACGCGGCCATCAGTGGGCAGGAGCACCAATATCTGCATGAACTGCACCACTCCGACAACGCCGCCTACCGGGAGATGTTTCGGGAGAATTATGAAAAGTATTTCCACCAGCTGCATCTGGACGCCCAGGCGGAGAACCAATAGCCTCACGTTCTGCCTTCGAGGCTATACGAGTTACCTACATGATAGTCAGTGGTGTCTGACAGGACCAAGTCAGGGATACGGACATCGCCCTCCCAATGGTAGGTGACACCCATACGTTCAAGTAAAGATTCCATGGTCGGCTCCTTTCATTACGGTGGTGTTTGCGGCTTCCGGGGATCGCGTGTTTTGCTCCTTTCCCCATAGCTGCACATACATTCGCCACAAATGAGCCGTCCAGCTATGATGTATTAGGCGAGGTCAATCTCACCCTTTACATCATATCTCCCACAGGAACAGCGTTCCTGTGGAGGCCCCGGCAAAAGTGATGCCGCCCAAAAGGGCGGCAGTTTAATTCCTGTTTACAGGTCGAACAGCGCCGTGACGGTGGCCGCGCCGACCACGCCGTCGGCGGTCAGACCTGTCTTGGTCTGATAGGCCCGTACCGCCGCTTCCATGCCCGGGCCGTAGCGCCCGTCCAGGCCCTGGGGGTCGTACCCCAGGGTGTACAGCCGCCCCTGCAGCACCTTCACCGCGTCCCCGGCGGAGCCCAGGGCCAGGTTCCGTTCGGACACGTACGCCCGCAGGAGCCTGGATATGGCCGCCGCCCGGGTGGTTGGGCCATACTCTCCGTCCGTAGGGACCCCCAGCCAGGACTGCCAGTCCTTCACCAGATCGCCCACCGGCCGGACCGGAGTCGAGCCGCCGGAGCCGTCATAATTGGGGTGGCCGTAGCCCGCGATATAGGAGCTTGTACGGCTGCGGGCCTGCTTGCTGACCTGGTTGCCCTTGTTGCCCTCCACGGTGACGATCTGGGTGGGGGTCACCTCCACCACGATGCCGGTGTGGACCAGCGCGCCCCCCTCCTGATAGAACACCTGATCCCCCGGCCGGGGCGTCTGGTCGTACCGGCCCCGCTCTTTGTAATACCCCGCCGAAAAGGGCACAGCCGCCCCCAGGGGTCCGCTCTGGTACTCCGTAAGCTGGCCCTGGGTCTTGCCAAAAGCCTTATAAAAGCACCAGTCCACGAACACGTCGCACCACTCATAGCCGTTTTTGTCCCCGTTATAGTACCCGGCCGCCGCCAGGTCCCGGCCGTACTTGGTCCAGTTCCCGCCGCCCGCGTTGGCATACGGATCGTCCAGACTGGCGTTGGTGGCCTTTTCCTGATAGCCCACCTCTCCAAGCGCGATGGATATGACCTCTGCCGCCGTACCCATTGACATACCTCCCCGCAATTTTCTGTCCCATGCTATGCGCCGGACCGCCCGCTGTTGCAAGGCCCTGACGGCCGGGATGGCGTAAGCTTGACACGGAACGATAAGGAAAGTAAGCACTAACTGCTCTTTACAAATTCTGTCAGCTTATGCTAAAATAAGAATTAATCTTAGATAGTCAGGGGGTACGTTCCATGCCGGGCGATAAGTATGAAAGTCTGAAACTGGAGAATCAGCTTTGTTTTCCGCTTTATGCCGCCGCGCGGGAGGTAGTCCGGCGCTATACGCCCTATCTGAACGAGCTGGGTCTGACATACACTCAGTATGTGACCATGATGGTCATGTGGGAACACAAGTCCCTGACGGTGAAGGCCGCGGGGGACTTGCTGCATCTGGACTCCGGGACCCTGACCCCCCTTTTCAAGAAGCTGGAGGAAAAAGGTCTTGTGACCCGGGTCCGCTCCCAGACGGACGAGCGCAACCTGATCGTCACCGTGACGGAGGCGGGTGAGGCGCTGAAAGACCGGGCCGTGGATATCCCCGCCAAGCTGGGCACCTGCATCGACCTGAGCCAGGACGAGCTCTTTCAGCTTTACATGCTGCTGTACAAGCTTTTGAACGATCTGTCCTGACGACCGAATGACCGCAAAAGACCGCTTGGATATAAACTGCTCGGCGGAAGTGAATCCCGCCGGCAGGAAGTCAAAAGCCTGTCGTACAGCGGCTTTTGACTTTGACGCGCGGGAATGCCGCGCGGCTCGCCCTGATCGGGCTTCGCTCCCTTTCATCCATCCTTTGACAGACTGAGACCGCTCTTACAGGAGCGGTCTTTTTTGATTTTTCCCGTTTTCTGTGACAAAGGCCCTCCGCCGTTCGTCTACCATACGAACGCGAACAGAAAGAGGTGATGACCCTTGGACGTGATAGCGCTGTACGACGCCAACAAGAATATGGTCTACCGTCTGGCGCTGAGCTTTCTCAAGTCCGTCCCCGACGCGGAGGACGCGGTCCAGCAGGTCTTCCTGCGGCTCATAGAGCACGGGTCCGGCGTGGCGCCGGGCAAGGAGCGGCAATGGCTGGCGGCTGTGACCGCCAACTACTGCCGGGACATGCTCCGCGCCGCGGTCCGGCGGCGCACCGAGCCGCTGACGGAGGATCTGCCGGTCTTTGACGAGCCGGAGGAAAACGACGTGTTCCAGGCGGTGATGGAGCTTTCCGACACGGAGCGGGCGGCGGTGTACCTCTACTACTATGAGGGCTACGCCACCGGGGAGATCGCCAACATGCTGCAGATCTCCCGCACCGCCGTCACCAGCCGTCTGGACCGGGCCCGGCAGCATCTGCGGGGCAAATTGGAGGAGGTACGATATGGCTAAGGAATTTTTGACCGCCTGGGACAAGGTGGAGCTGTCCGACCAGGCGGACCGGCGCATCCGGGCCGCCCTGGAGCAGGCCCTGCCGGAAAACAACGTTATCGACCTGCATGCAAAGGAGGCTATACCCGTGAAGAGAAAGACCCGCCGGATCAGCACGGCCGCGCTGATCGCCGCCGCGCTGGCGGTGGTCCTGTCCGTGACCGCCTACGCCGTGGGCGAGTATACCGGCTTTTTCGAGACCGTGTTTGGCGGCGAGGACGCGGGCAAACAGACCTACGACCTGCCCGTTGACAGCTGGGACGAGGACGGCAGCCAAAAGACCATGGAGATCGTCACCGAGGGCCAGCCGGTGGACCAGGACATGGCCCAGCGGGTACTGGACGGCAGCGTGTCCGCCGCCGGGGCCAGCATCACCGTGGGGGACTACATCTGCACGGTGGAGGATATCGCCATGGCGGACAACGGCATCGGCGTGATGACCTATACCATCGAGAGCGGCAAGGGCTTCCCGGCCCTGGAGGTGACCGACGAGACCTGGGGCATCTTCTACCTGGGCGGGGGCGGGACCTGGCTGGCAGCCGGGGACGGCGAGAGCTGGGTGCATGATACGCCCCAGGTCTTCCCCGCCGGGCAGGATATAAAAGACGGCCCGGGCATGGACGTCATGTGCTCGCTGGTGTCCCAGACGGATACGAAGCTGACCGTGGCGGCCTACATGGCCTCCTTTGGGGAGGCGTTCACAGCGGATGCCCTGGATGTATACTTCTTCTGGGGTGACAAGGGCGACTATTCCGCCGATTACCGGCTGACGATCCCCCTGGCGGAGCCCGCCGACATGGTGGAGCTGACCGGCCCGGACGGCTGGACCGCCAGCGTGTCCGCCATGGGTCTGACCGTCGCGCCCCCGGAGGGCGACCCCTACGGCAGTGACTACGGCTTCGGCGATGTGGTGATCCACTACGCCGACGGCAGCGAATATGTGGTGGAGGCCGGCGAGCCCTACACCGTCAACATGCGGTTGAGCTGCATCACCGACGGGGGCCTGCTCCGCTATGTGTTCAACCGGCTCATCGACCCGGAGCAGGTGACAAGCGTCACCGCCGTGGGCTCCGGTCACGGCTTCCAGGACGAAAACGGCCAGCCGGTGGCCTATGAGGACGCCTGGGTCAAGGTAAAATCGGTGCTCATCGGCGACACGTGGACCAGCGACACCGAGCTGCGGGAGGGTCTGACCGACCTGGACGTGGACCTGGACCTGACCTTTGAGCCCTAACGCGCAAAGCAACTGATACGCCCCGGCGGGATGTGGTTCCCGCCGGGGCTATTGCTATCTTATCGTATTTTTCGGCATTCCAGATACCAGCGTTTGTCCAGGGTCTGACCCACGGAAAAGCTCTTTTTGGGGTAATTCCCCTCCCGCAGGATGTGGGGGAAGAGCGCGGCCTTATCCAGCGCCGGCAGCAGCCACACCCCGCAGCCGGGCCGGGCCGCCAGAGCCCGGGCCGCGTCCGTGCCGTGGATGTAGTCGATCCGCCCGCCGTGCTTCGCCACGTAGGCCTGGGCCAGCCGGTCCGCCTCCGCCGCCAGGGCCCCCGCATCACCGCCGGAGAGCTCCTCTACGAAGCCACCCGCGTCCGTGTCCAGAACCGCCCGGTGGATGGGATAAAACGCCACCGCTTGGTCCCGGAGGTTTTCCAGCTCCGCCAGGGCGTACCGGGCCGGGTGGTCCATAGGCGCCCCGGCGGCTTTCAGTTCTTCCCAGCGGTTTTTCGCCGCCGCCAGGGAGTGGTTGCCGTCGCCCATGGCGAATTTCAGCTCCCCCGGCAGCGCGTCGATGGCGGCCTTCACCGCCTCCGCCGCCGGCCCCGCGATCCGCCGGCCCCGGATGTGGCCGCCGCCGGCGTACAGATCGAAGTCGTAAAGGACCTCCCCCGGCTCCGCCGGGCCCAGGACACGGTCGTCCGGATCGTCCATGAACAGCACAATGTGGGGCATCTCCAGCGTCGTGCGCCGGCGCAGCTCCACCCGGGTGGGCAGCCGCTCCGGCACCGTGGCCTCCGTGGACCGGATCGGGGAGACCGCCCCGGGCGTCCAGTCGTAGGCCTCCAGGTCTATCTTCCCCACTAAGCCGCGTCTGATAGCTCCATTTTGAAGTGTCCGCTCCACAAATATGTAAGAACTCAGTATTTTACGAAACACATCCCCCACCAGGTAGTCCTCCATGGTCCGGCACATGGCCGCCTTGCGCGCCTCCACGTCCGGGGCGTGCAGATAGGCCTCCGGCAGCATCAGCCGCAGAGCGGAGGGGGCGCCGCCCACGAAGTCGCTCATGGTCTGCCAATAGGCGGGCTCGGCGGAGAATTGGTCGCAGGCCACCGCTGCCCAGCGGGTCATGTCCGTCCCCTCTTTGGGCAGCAGGATGTCCGCGGGGGTAAAGATGTCGGTCATATTCCTGTCCCTCCTTACAGGCCCCCTCCGACGAGGGGACTATCAAGCGTGAGCAAGACCGGGGGAGAGACGTCTTCTCCCTGCTCGCATATGGCAATCTTACCCCATTTCGCATAGCATGGCAAGAGGTGATGCTGCATGGAATTTACGTTGCTGGGGACCGATCCCCGGTACATGTATCTGAAACGCCGTCTGGAGCTGGACGGCCACCGGCTGACGCCGGACAGTCCCAATAAGATCGCGCCTCCTGCCTGGCGGCAGGGCGTGCCCTACTATAAAGATAGCATCTATGCCATCGAAAACGCGGCCCTCACCGCCGAGGGGGCGTTGGAGCTGCTGATGCGCCGGTCCAACCGGGCCCTGGCGGGTATGGAGGTGCTGGTGGTGGGCTTCGGCCGTATCGGGAGTTTTCTGGCAGGGATGCTCTCGTCCCTGGGTGCCCGGGTGACGGTGGCCGCCCGCAGCGAGACCGCCCGTGCGGAGGCCCGTGCCCGGGGCTGCAAGGCGGTCGACATAACACATATCCCCCCCGTTTTCGACGGAGTGATCAATACCGTGCCGGCCCCGGTGCTGGAGGGGGACTACGGCGGCGCGTTGTGTATCGACCTGGCCAGCGCGCCGGGTGGCTGGGCCTCGGACGCGCCGGTGCTGAAGGCCCCGGGCCTGCCGGGGCTGTACGCGCCCAAGGCCGCCGCCGATGTGATGGCGGAGGCCATTTATCGTGTGATGGAGGAAGAAGAGCATCATGAGTAAACTTCGTTTGGGGCTGGCGCTGACCGGCTCCTACTGTTCCTTCGGCAAGCTGGCGGCCACGCTGCCAGAGCTGTGCCGGAATTTTGACGTGCTGCCCATTTTCAGCGAGAACGCCCAGCGGGACAGCCGCTTCGGTACGGCGGAGTCATGGCTGTCGCTGTTCGCCGAGCAGACCGGCCGCATCCCGGTCACGTCTATCGCCGGGGCGGAGCCGCTGGGGCCCAAGGGCCTCATAGACGTGCTGGCCATCGTGCCCTGCACAGGCAATACCCTGGCAAAGCTGTCCCGGGGCGTGACGGATACCGCCGTGACCATGGCGGCCAAGAGTCATCTGCGAAACGGCAAGCCGGTGGTGATCGGCGTATCCACCAACGACGGTCTGGCGGCCTCGGCGGAGAACATCGGCCGGCTGCTGACCCGCAAAAATGTGTACTTCGTACCTTTCGGTCAGGATGACCCGGAGGCAAAGCCCACCAGCCTCAGCTGCGACTATAGCCAGATCGTCCCGACCGTGACCGCCGCCTTTGAGGGCCGGCAGATCCAGCCCATCCTGGTCTGAACAAGGAATAGATAAAGCAAAGAAGCCCGCAACCGTGATGGCTGCGGGCTTTGCTGTGGAGCTGCTGGGCGGATTCGGACCGCCGACCTCGTCATTACCAATTATAATCCCTTTGTTTTTGGCTGTTATAGCTTGCCGTATCTTGTTGTCTTTAGCCCTTGCGCCGTCAGTGTTTGCCGGGATTGCTTGTCGTGGCTTGTTGTATATTGCCGTAGCTTCATGTTGCGGTTTTTATGGTGCCAGTTGCGGTTTTGTTGCGGTTTTTCAAATAGGGAACGTGACCATTCAATGCCCATCAGGGACAGTTGCCCGCTCCCTTATCCATTCATCCAGCAAACGCTTATACACAAAGTATACCGGACCTCCCGTCACGCTCTGGATGTATGTACCAAACGGAAACGCGCCCTGTTGAAGTCCCTGCCGGAGTGTCTCAACGCCGATGTGCATACCCGTGGCCCGGAGGCGTTCTGCCGCCTCTTGCGGGGTCATAGTCTCTATAACTTCCACCTATATCCCTCCATGAATCGTATTATGCCCAAATCATAGAACAAGGAGCGGGACTTTCACCCGCTCCCCGTCTTTTAGCCGTTTGCCTGTTTCAGCCATTCAGCGGCTTCATCAAGCGTCAAATCGTATTTGGCACCGGCGACAACATAGTTACCGGCCACGTCTACGATCATATAGCCGCCCAAGTCGTCACCGCTGACCGGCCCGCGAGATTTCCGCAGAGCATACCCGGCCTCTTTCAGTTCCCGGCGCAGCTTGCTTTCATCGACCACAGGAACACCCCTCCTTTCGTTCCAGAATGGAGCAAAACAATAAAGCTTGTCCTACCCGTATGTGGGCGTTGCTTACTCGTCCGGCGTGTTGTAGCTTTCCTCCAACTCGCCCACGGCCTCGTTCAGCTTGTAGATGTCCTCATACCATCCGTTGATGCCGTCCAGGTTGTTCTCCCCGGACACAGTATAACCACCGTCCTTCTCCTTGTGAAGCCTATAACCACCGTACTTTGCCAGCTTACGCCGGATGCGCTTTTCCCACACTTGATCGGTCAAGTATGCCATGTGTCAACCCTCCTTTCCTTTAGTGTGGAGCGGGCGCAAGTCCCGCTCCCTGTGTACTCACCTATACCGCAGAATACGGATATAGGACCCCAGGCACATAGCACCGACCACAACGGCCAGGCCGATAACGCACAACGCTATGACCCCTAGCCAGAACTTGTATTCAGCCGTCAGCGCGTTCGCTTTCTCCTGCCGGGTCAACCGGGCCGCTTTGAGTATCTTGTCCACATCATCCTCGGCTGTCACAATGCTTTCCACCACATCCCGGAATTTCCGTTCATCCTTCATGGACTTTCCTCCTTTCCGTGTTCTTTCAAGAACGCCTTGATTTTGGGGAGGGCCTCATCGTCCGGCAACTCCGATATGCCGTCGATGATGCTTTTAAGCACTTGCCGCTCCGCCTCCGACGTTACTTTCCGCTGGACGTCTCTTGCCTTGTCCACAAGGGCGCTGCACTCTACGGCCCTCTCCGCTGCCTTTGCCCTTTCTATGAATATCTGTGCGCCCCGGAATGTGGTGTCGCCGCAGCACAAGGCCATTTCCGTGATGGTGTGGAAAAGACTGTCGGACAAAAGGAAGATGTAGTCCCCGATAAGGTTGTACTCGTATTCCCCCGGCGGTGTGTCCCGGACTACGCCGAAGTAGTCCTCCCAAAGCACAGTCATAATGGTATGTATGCGCTCCAATTGACCGATGTATTCCCCCATTTCAAAGGAGATAATATAACGGTCCTCCGCCGTGTCTCCCGGCTTGACTATCCTACTCATGTATCAACCTCCATTAAGAAATAAGATGGTGCTTATAGTTACTAGCGGCCCGATAAGGCAGACCATAGCGACGATTTCCAGCCATAAGGGAAAATTCAGCTTTGCGGAATAGTAACCTATTACCCCGCCGATCACCTGGCCGATTATCGACGCCGCGCCATAAATAACGATGGCACGATAGCAGCCCATTAGTCCACCTGGGCCGCAAGGTCCGTCAAGTCCGCCTTGATCTCGCGCTTCACCGGCCCCTCGATGTGGAGGACGTGATAGCCCTCACGGTTGAACGCCCAGCAAATCAGGTCAACGTGGGTCTTGTGAATGAGCCGGGCCGCGTTCAACTGCTCCTTGCTCAGCGTGATAGTGTCCACGCTCTCCGCGCCCGTCCTCTCGTCCCGGATGGTGACGGTAAAGGTTCGCAGCACTAAGGAAACTTCATTCTTCATAAATAACCTCCTTGATTTTGTGGGAGGGGCCGTGCTATACTGTGCATGACCCCTCCGGGGTTTTCACCGGCCTCTTGTGTCAGCTTTTGCAGGGCGTAGACACAAGGGGTCTTTCCTTACGCCACGCAGAAGCGGCGGGTGGTGGTCTCGCGGGTGAACCGGGCCGCCACATCTGGGAGGGCCTTTTTCAGCGCCGCCGTGTCCAGCCGGGAAGTGGTGACGGGCTTCCAGGTGATTTTGTACTCACCGGCCCGCAGTTCCTCGCTGTCGCCCATCTGGGCCTTGATGGTGTCCCGGATGGCCTCGGCCTCGGTTTGGGCCTCCTCGATCAGGCTCTGCAGCTGCCGCAGCTCCTTGACCTTGCTCTCGATCTCGCTAATGCTCATGGTCAGTACCTCCTTGTTTTTTGGAAGTCCCCGGCGGCGGTGGGCGTTAAGTTTATCACTCGACTTCTGGAGAATTTCTTATCCCGTTCCGCTCTTATGTGGTATTCTTGGCTCGGCTGGCTTTTCGCCGTACCCGCTCCGCGCATATCCAGCAGTCGTAACCGCTAATACCGTTTGGATTGGGACCTAATACATCTACCTTCGCTCGGGGGCTTTCCTTTGATGGTCTTATTGTACTACACTTAAACAGTACATTCAATAGGCAGACTATACAATGTTTAAGTACAATATTTGTGCATAAATACACTTGTTAATTGTAGATTTTCCTGCTATAATATGACTATACTAGGGGTAGAGGATGAATTAAAAACCGGCCCCGGAAAGGGGGGAGATGTTACGCCAGAGCGGAAGAACAGTGAAGCCCGGATAAGGGCAAATAACAAATACAATAATCGGGTATATGATCGGATAAACATAGCCGTCCCTAAAGGCCGTAAGGCAGAGATACAAGCCCATGCAGCTACACACGGCGAGAGTATCAACGGTTTTGTAACAAGAGCCATAGATGAAACTATGGAACGGGAGAAAGAGTAAGTATGGGACTATTCAAGCGTTCAAAAAGTCATTCTGAAAAAAACTCCCCGCAGAACAATAAGCCCGCTGGATCACAGCCAGATGCTTTAGATGCTGAATTGGCTGCCCAAGACGAGCAAATCAACGCAATCCATCAAGCGGAGGCAGCGTTTGAAGAATCCAACGATGTTGACGCGCTGATTTCTTTCTGGGAAACAATCTGGAACAATGGCGGGCTACTGTTCAACGGGTCACACTGGACGTTTAGGCTTCCAGACCTGTACATGAAGCAAAAGCGATACGATGATGCACTGCGTATTCTACGGAAAATAAAGAATCCACAGTATCAAGATAGAAAAGCATCGTATATTGAGAAGATCAATGCAGCAAAGAAGAAAGCCGCCCGTTAGTGTTCCCTTTGCCTTGTGGCGCGTTTAACGGCCCTCTGTGCGTTTTTACGGTCTGGGGTGGTATCCGTGCCTGTCTAGCACTACAAAAGCCCGTAGAGGGGCAAATAACAAAAAATACCGCGCACGTCTTGACAGGCAAGCATAGCACGGTCTATAATGAACATACAAAAAGGGCGCTGTGACAAGCGGTTAGCCCGAACTAGGTTAAGGTCTCAAAAGAGAGCCGTCACCCTGCCCGGTGAACCGCGCCCCGTCAAGCAGACAGTGAAAAAGAATAAGTTTTCTCAGCCAGCAGGGAACTACTGGCTGCTTTATG
>CANRBG010000047.1 GCA_947628805.1 uncultured Oscillospiraceae bacterium
GGGCCGTTGGGGTCGCAGGCCTTGCCGCCCTCCATGGGGGCGGGGAACACGGAGCAGACCGCGTCCAGGAAGATCTGACTGCCCATGCCGGTGAAAGCGCTGCCGCAGTAGACCGGGCAGATGCCGCCGTCGGCCACGCCGGTACTCAGAGCGCCGGCGATCTCCTCCGGGGACAGCTCCATGGTCTCGAAGTACTTGTCCATCAGCTCCTCGCTGGTCTCCGCCGCGGACTCGGCAAGCTCGGTGTACAGCTCGTCCAGCCGGCCGCTCATGGAGTCGGGCACGGGGATCTCCACCCGCTTTTTGCCGTCCATCTTATAGGCCTTGCGGGTCACCACGTCCACAACGCCGATATACTTGTCGCCGTCCTTGATGGGGGCGGTCATGGCGCAGACGGAGTTGCCGAAGCGCTCCCGCAGGCCGTCAAAGGTCTTGTCGAAGTCGGCGTGCTCCTCGTCCAGCTTGGAAATGTAGATGGCCCTGGGCTTGCCCGCGTCACGCAGGTATTTCCAGCTCTTCTCCGCGCCCACGTTCACGCCGTCCTTGGCGGAGACGCAGATGACGCCGATGTCGGCCACACGCAGGGCCTGATAGACCTCGCCCACGAAGTCGAAAAATCCCGGCGTGTCGATCAGGTTGATCTTGTAGTTGCCCCATTTCAGATTCATGGCGGCGGCGGAGATGCTGATCTGGCGGCGGATCTCCTCCGGGTCAAAGTCGCTGACGGTGTTGCCGTCCACCACCTTGCCCTGGCGGTCCGTCATACCGGCGACGGACAGCAGATTCTCCGCGAAAGAGGTCTTGCCGTTGCCGCCGTGGCCCAGCAGGCAGATGTTGCGGATGTTTTTCAGTTCGTAGCTCATAGGTCCTCTCCTTACTAGACTATTGTAAAGTCAATATTGAACGGTTTCACAAATATTTATTATACACGATAGACAAAATGTTGGCAATAGATGTCCCGGAATTTTTCTTGTCTGCCTTGCCCTTACCGGGTCTGGCCGAAGGCCAGCAGCCACACGGGCAGGGCCCACAAAAACATGTACGACAGCACGTTGCCGGCGGTGGCGGTGTCGAAGGAGCCGGACCGGAACAGCAGGAACATGGTGACCATGCCGATGGCGGTGCCCACCAGGGATATGACCGTGCCGATCCGGCAGACCCCGTACAGCTTCCGGCCGGCCTCGGCGGCGTCCACCATGGGCCCCATGCCGGGCCGGGACAGCACCGCCGCCACCGGGGAGTTGACCCCCGCGGCGGAGGCCGCGATGCGGTAGCGGTCCCGGAAGGTGGGGAAGTTGAAGTTGTCGGTGGGCATGCGGAAAAGCTGGCGGATCATCAGGGGTGTGATGTTGAAGTCCCGGATGGCGAACACCGGCTGGGTCCGGCCCTGCAGCAGGGTCACCAGGGCGTCCTGGACGCTGCTGACGGGGGTGTATTCCAAGGTGAACACACCCACCAGCTCCCCGCTGATGGCGGTGCAGACCGCGTTTCGCACCACCATGTTCCGGGGCAGCCGGATGCCCATCAGATTCATGAACCCGGCGGTGCCCACCAGCACCTGCTCGCCGTTCACCCGGGCGGACAGGCCGCCGCCCTCGTGGCAGCGGAACTCATCGGCCCGGACGGCGGCGTAGCCCCGGCGGGTGATCAGCTCCATGAAAAGGCCGGCCACGCCGCTGCCGGAGGCGGCCAGAAGGCTGCCGGTGCAGGAGATCACCTTGTCCACCAGGGCCCCCTCCAGGATGTTGATGCCGGACAGCTTCATGGTGCCGGGCGGGAATAGGTCGTTGTCGGTCAGAACCACCCGGCGGCTTTTGCCGATATCGGCGCAGCCA
Source organism: uncultured Oscillospiraceae bacterium (assembly GCA_947628805.1). Classification (GTDB taxonomy): domain Bacteria; phylum Bacillota; class Clostridia; order Oscillospirales; family Oscillospiraceae; genus CAJOIG01. Next base: position 1,836 of record CANRBG010000047.1, read on the forward strand.
GGGAAGCCGATGATAGCGGCCCCGGAGGGCTGCAGCTTCTTGGCCGTCAGGGAGTAGGGCAGGGGGAAGCTCAGAAAGGCGGTGAAGGACGCGCTGACGGAAAGCAGCGCGGACAGGGTATGCAGGAAATAGGACCCCTGGCCGTTCACGGACGCGCCCACGGCCAGCAGCAGCGACACGCCCAGCAGGATGGGGGCCGCGGTGGCGTAGACCGTCTGGCAGAAGTCCGGCTGTTCGCAGCGGCGAGTGATGCCGTCCACGGGCCGCAGGGAGCGGCATATGTACTTGCTGCCCTTATCGGTCTGCTCGGCGGTGACGGCGGCGGGGGCCTTGCTCATAGCGGCCATGCGCATGGTCCGGCCCCGGGCCCGGCAGCCCAGCTGCTCCCCCCAGAGAGCGCAGGTCATCGAGGCGCCGCCCACGGCGCAGTAGGGCAGATATTGGCCGTAGCCCATCATGACCATCACCGCGTCGGCGCAGCTCATCAGCGCCGCCAGGGAGGCCAGGGCCTCCGCCCCGGGCCGCAGGTCGAAAAGCTGCCGTATCCCGGCGGCCAGGATGTCCAACGCCGCCAGCATCACCGTCAGCAGCAATGCCAGGGACACGCCGGACTGTACGGCCAGGCTCCGGCCCAGCAGCCCCGCCATGGGAAACTGCAGACCGATCCAGGCCAGGATGACGGTCAGGAAAAAGCACACCCGCACCCGGAAGCGCAGGGGCCGGAGCTGGCCGTAATAGAACTTGGCGGCCTTCTTGGGGCTCATTTCCTCCGTCTCAGTATATTCCACCGGGTCCGGCCAGTTGGCGGCCTCTGCCTTTTGCATCTGCCGGCGGGCGATGCGGGTGGCGATCAGCCGCACCAGCGGCCGCAGGAACCGCTCCTTGCCGGTGAGCTTTTCATCCTCCCGGGCGGCGGCGGCCCGGCGGGACCGGCCTCCCCGGCGCTTGCGGCGGGAACTCTTCTCTGGTTCCTCGTCCTCGTCGAAAGATTCGTAAAGGGGTTCCGGCGCCGGAGCTTCCTCCGGGAGCGGAGCGCTCTCGTCCTCCGGCACGTCCCCGTCGGCGCCCTCCCGGGGCAGGTCGATGTTCAGGGTGATGATCCCGTCGGGGGAGACGCTGATCCGGGACTTTTTAGGAGCCTGCTCCGCCTTGTCGGCGGGCTTGTCCTTTTGGGCGCGGGCCAGCTCTTCTTTCAGGGCCCGGTGCAGATCCTCCGAACCGAAGTCCACCTCCGGCGCCCGGTGGGAGCGGCTCAGGGTCTCGCCCAGAGCCTCCATGACGATCTGCCGGGAGCGCTGGGCGATGGCCTCGGCGGTCCGGGCGGGCTCGTCTTCCTGGGGCGCGCCGGTATCGGCCTCGCCGGCCCGCTGGCGGTAGGAGTCCAAAAAAGAGTCGAGAGAGTATTCCCCGAAGTCCGGCATCAGGTTGTCCATATACCGTTCACTCATGGCGCTGTCTCACGATCTCGTACATCAGCACGGCGGCCGCGGCGGAGGCGTTCAGGGAGTTGACCCGGCCCATGAGCGGGATGCTCATGACAAAGTCGCAGCTCTCCCGCACAAGGCGGCTCATGCCCGCGCCCTCGGAGCCGATCACCAGGCACACGGGGCCTTTCATGACGGTCTTCCAAAGGGGACTGTCGCCCCCGGCCTCCGCGCCGTATATCCACAGGCCGCGCTTTTTCATGGTCTCCAGCGCGGCGGCAAGGTTGCTGACCCGAGCCACAGGCATGTGCTCGGCGGCGCCGGCGCTGGCCTTGTCGGCGGCGGCGGTGAGCCCCGCGCTGTGGCGCTTGGGTATGACGACGCCGTGGGCCCCGGCGCACTCCGCGCAGCGGATCACGGCCCCCAGGTTCCGGGGGTCCTCCAGCCCGTCGCAGACCACCACAAAGGGGTCCTGGCCCAGTGCGTCCGCCCGGGCAAAAATATCCTCCAGGGAGCAATAGGCCTTGGCGGCCGCCACAGCGATCACGCCCTGGTGGGCGTGGGTCAGGCTCATGGCGTCCAGCTTACGCCGGTCGCATTCCGTCACCGCCGCCCCGGCGTTTTTCGCGCTGGAGGCGATGAAAGCCAGGGCCTTGTCCGCGCTGTCCCGGACCAGGAACACCTTGTCGATGGGACGACCCGCCCGGATGGCCTCGATGACCGCGTTTTTTCCCTCTATTATATTTTCTTCTGACATATTCATACAGACTGTACTATATCACAAACATTTCCGATTTGGAAGACATAAAATCGTGTTTGCCAAAAAATACCCGCCGTCGGAAGAGCGGGGCAAATTTAATGTGGACTTTGGGGACAAAAGAGGGTATGATTGGAAAAGGGGGTGAGGGGTTTGCATTCTCTCAATCGGAAGATCGACCGTTTCTGCCTGAACCATCCCCGGTTCGGCGTACCACGGCTGATGATGTTCATCGTTATCGGCAAGATCATCGTGTGGCTGTTTTGCCAGATGGACACCACCATGTCCTTGCTGGGGATGCTGTATTTCCATCCGGCCCTGTTCTGCCGGGGCCAGGTGTGGCGGCTTTTCACATTCGCGCTGGTGCCGGATTCATTCTCGCTTTTGTGGTTCGCCGTGGCGCTGTATTTTTACTACTTCATCGGCAACAGTCTGGAGCAGGCGTGGGGCCCGGGGCGGTTCACCATCTACTATCTGAGCGGCATCCTGTTCACGGCGCTGTATTCGCTGATCTACTACTGGATCAGCGGCACGGCGGTGCTGGTGAGTTCGTCGTATCTGAACCTGTCGCTGTTTTTCGCCTTCGCCACGCTGTGGCCGGAGCAGAGGGTGCTGCTGTTTTTCTTCATCCCGGTGAAGATCAAGTGGCTGGCCTGGGCGGACGCGGCGCTGTTCGCCCTGTCGGCGGTGCAGAACATCCTGGCTGGCCGGCTGGGTCTGGCTCTGGTGCCGGTGGTGGCGGTGGGCAACTATCTGCTTTACTGCGGGGCGTGGCTTTTTGACTTTCTGCGGCCGGCGTCGGTCCGGGGCCGGACCCGGCAAAAGGTCAAGACCATCCAGTTCAAGCAGGCCGCCAAAAAGGTCCAGGAGCAGCAAAAGGCCCAGGGCTATACACGCAAGTGCTCTGTCTGCGGCCGGACGGACCGGGACTATCCTGACCTGGAGTTTCGCTATTGCAGCCGGTGCGCGGGCTATCACTGCTTCTGCATCGACCACATCAACGACCATATCCACTTCACCGAGTGAGGTACGATAGATTGGACCGGAAAAGAGTGGGAAAAAACGCAGCGGGCGCGCTGGTGCTGGGGGCGCTGCTGGTATGCCTCGGCCTGCTGACCTGGGGCGTGCGGCGGACGGTGCGGGCCCAGACCGCGGCGGCGGCTTTCAAGGAGGCGCAGCTGACGGCGCCGGAGCCCACGGCCGAGCCTCTGCCGGCCTTTGAGCCGGTGCGCCAGCCTTCCGAAGCCATCACTTGGACGGGCTGGATGGTCCACGGGGTGCAGACGAACGGCTATCAGGCTGACCCGGAGCATATGATCGACTTCGGCTTACCGGAGGATTATACCCAGTTGGAGGGGATCGTCACCTTCCGGGGCAATAATTTCCGCAATACGTCCAGCTACGGCGCGGCGGCCCTGAATACGGGCCGCTTCGGCGAATACTGGACCGTGGAGACCGGCGGCATGAGCGACGGGGAGAATTTCTGGGGCGGCAGCGGCTGGACAGGCCAGCCCCTGGTGGTCCGCTGGCCGGCGGAGACGAAGCGGATCATGAATATGTACGACTGGGCCAAGGCCAAGGAGGATCTGGTTGAGGTCATATACGCCACCCTGGCCGGCCGGGTGTACTTTTTGGACCTGGAGACCGGCGAGCCCACCCGGGACAGCCTGTATCTGGGCTATCCCTTCAAGGGGGCCGGGGCCCTGGACCCCCGGGGCTATCCGCTGATGTACCTTGGCGGCGGCGTGGCGGGCGAGCGCGAGGACAACCTGCCCGGGCTGATGATCGTCAGTCTGATCGACGGAACGGTCCTTTATTCCGACTACAGCGAGGACCCCTTTTCGCCCCGGCCGAGCTGGGTGGCCTGGGACAGCTCCGCCCTGGTGGACGCCGAGACGGACCAGTTGATCTATCCCGGCGAGAACGGCATCCTGTACCTGCTGGACCTGAACACCCGGTACGATCCCCAGGCGGGGACCATCTCCATCGCGCCAGAGGAGGTCAAGTTCACTTATCAGTCCAGCTCGGTAATGGAAGACTATTACGGCATGGAGGACAGCGCCATCGTCTGGCGGGGGCACCTGTTCATCGCGGACAACGCCGCCAGCTTTCTGTGCATCGACCTGAACACCCTGCAGATCGAGTGGCGGTTCGACTGCCTGGACGACACCAACTGCACCGGCGTGCTGGAGCTGGACGAGACGGGCCACCCTTATATATATCTGAGTACCTCTTTCCACATGGGCTGGCGGGGCACGGAGACCGTGGAGATCCCCGTTTGGAAGATCGACGGCGTCACCGGTCAGGAGGTGTGGCACCACAGCTATGACTGCCATACCGTAGCGGATGTGTCCGGCGGAGTACAAGCCTCCCTTTCCCTGGGAACGGGTCCTCTGGATGGCATTTTATATGTGGCCGTGGCCCGCTGCCCTGACGAGGAGAACGGCAAGCTGGTGGCATTGGATACCGCCACGGGCCAAGAGCGGTGGACCTACCAGTCCGAGAGCTATTCCTGGTCCACGCCCGTGACGTTCTATGACACAAACGGCAACGGCTACGTGCTGTATACAAGCTGCCTGGACGGCACCATGCACCTGATGAACGGCCTGACCGGACAGGTGCTGGATACGTTCAGTTTCGGCTGTACCGTGGAGGCCACCCCGGCGGTCTATGACAACACCGTCGTCATCGGCACCCGGGGGGAAGAGATATACGGGATAAAGCTGGAGTGAGCCGCCCGCGCGGCAGCAACATAGAAACGGCAAAGCCGCCGGACAAGCTGTCCGGCGGCTTTGCCATATCTTTTTACACATCGACGATGTGGATGGGCGCTCCGGCCTGGAAAGCCCGGAGGTTTTCCACGGCCATGTCCATGAGCCGCTGGCGGCTCTCCCGAGAGGCCCAGGCGATATGGGGCGTGATGAAGCAGTTGGGGGCCCGCAGCAGGGGATGGTCCGGGGGGATGGGTTCCTCCGCCACCACATCCAGCCCAGCGGCCCGGACCTTGCCCGCGTTCAGCGCGTCCGCCAGGGCCTGCTCGTCCACCAGAGGACCCCGGGCGGTGTTCAGGAGGATGACCCCATTTTTCATCTTGGCGATGGCCTCCCGGCTGATGATGCCTTTCGTGGAGGGGAACAGGGGGCAGTGGAGGGTGATCACGTCCGAGCGGGCGAAAAGTTCGTCCAGGTCCGCCCAGCGGCAGTGCTCGCTCTCCAGCTCAGGCTTGGGGTGGGCGCTGTTGAAGAGCACCTCCATGCCCAGGGCCCGGGCGATCCGGGCCGTGGCCTGGCCGATGCTGCCGTAGCCGATGACCCCCATGGTCTTGCCGGCCAGCTCCATGATGGGGTAGTCCCAAAAGCACCACTGGCCGCATGCGGACCAGAGGCCGTCCCGGACGGCCTGGGCGTGATGGCCCACGTGGCAGCAGATCTCCAGCAGCATGGCGATGGCGAACTGGGCCACCGCCTCGGTGCCATAGCCGGGGATGTTGGTGACGGGCACGCCCCGCTTTTTCGCCGCGTCCACGTCCACCACGTTATAGCCGGTGGCAAGCACGCCGATATAGGCAAGGTTCGGGGCCTTTTCGATAATGGACGCGCTGAGAGGGGTCTTGTTGGTGAGCACCGCCTGGGCGTCTCCGATGCGGGAGAGGATCAGGTCCTCGTCGGTGATGGTCTCGTCGTATACGGTCAGCTCGCCCAGGGCCTCAAAGCCCGACCAGGACAGGTCGCCGGGGTTTTCGATGGCCCCGTCCAGGACCACGATCTTCATGTTCGATACCTCCTGCAAAAATTGTAAAAGGATGGGTGAAAGGGAGCGAAGGCCGGTCAGGCCGAGCCGCGCGGCATTCCCGCGCGTGAAGTCAAAAGCCGCTGGACGACAGGCTTTTGACTTCCTGCCGGCGGGATTCACTTCCGCCGAGCAGTTTATATCAAAAAGCGGCCGGAGCGGGCATGACGCCGCTCCGGCGGGTGTGAAGCGGGTTTTATTCCACGCTTATCATATAGTAATACACCGGCTGGCCGCCCCGGATCAGACTGGTCTCCGCGTCGGGCAGTTTGGCCCCCAGGGCCCCGGAGAAATCCTCCGCGTCCTTTTCCGCCACGTCCGCCCCGTAGTAGACGGTGACGAACTCCGGTGACAGGTCCGCGATGGCCGGGTCCAGCCCGTCCACCAGGGAGGCGGTGTCGGCAAAGGAGCCCACCAGCTGGCCGTCCATCAGCGTCAGATACTCCCCGGCCTTGATGGAGTGGCCGTCAAATTCCGAGTCCCGGGCGGCGTAGGTGATCTGGATGGTGTGGACGGTCTGCAGAGCGTCGTTGAACTCCTGCTCCAAGGTCTGCTCGTCGCTGTCGGGGCTCAGGCGCATCATGGCGCTGATGCCCTGGCACACGGTCCGGGAGGGGATCACGATCACCTTTTTGGTGGTCATGGGCACGCACTGCTCCGCGGCCATGATGATGTTTTTGTTGTTGGGGAACACGAAAACCGTGTCCGCCGGCGTCAGGTTCACGGCCCGGAGGATGTCCTCCGTGGCCGGGTTCATGGTCTGGCCGCCGGAGACGATGCCGTCCGCCCCAAGCTGGCGGAAGAGCTCTTCCAGCCCGTCGCCGGCGCACACGCACACGGTGCCCACCGGCTTCTCCGCCGGCACGGGCTCCGGGATGGCGTGATCCTCTTCCGGCTGGGCGGGCGCTTTCTCGTCCGGCACCGCCAGGGTGGGGGCATGGCCCTCCGGGTCCCTGTGCTGCTCGCGCATGTTCTCCACCTTCACGGCCGCCAAAGACCCATAGGTGAGGGCCTGGGTCAGGATGCGGCCCGGGGCGTTGGTGTGCAGGTGGACCTTGACGGTCTCCTCGCCCTCCACCATCACGATGCTGTCGCCCAGGTTGCCCATGTAGGCCCGCAGCAGGTCCAGGCTCTTCTTGTTGGCCCGGCGGACGATGAACTCCGTGCAGTAGAGGTATTTCAGCTCCCGCTCGGCCACACCGGCCTCGCCGGCCTTGGCCTTGGCCTCGCCGGGGCCCTGGCTGACCTCTACCCGGCCCTCCAGCCAGCCCAGCATGGCCTCCAGCATCAGGATGTAGCCGTAGCCGCCGGCGTCCACCACGCCGGCCTTTTTCAGGACCGGGTTCTGGTTCACCGTGTCCTCCAGAGCTGCCTTGCCGGATTCCAGGGCCGCGTAGATCATCTCCTCAAAGCCCGTGGACTCCTTGGCCTTGGCCACGGCGGCCTCGGCGGCCAGGCGGCTCACTGTGAGGATGGTGCCCTCGGCGGGCTTCATGACCGCCTTGTAGGCCGCCTCCACGCCGGAGGTCATGGCCTTGGCGTAGTCTGCGGCGGTGGCGGTCTCCAGCCCCTTCAGACCCTTGGACAGGCCCCGGAACAGCAGAGACAAGATCACGCCGGAGTTGCCCCGGGCGCCCCGCAGCTCGGCGGAGGCCACCCGGGCGGCGGTGTCGCCCACGGTACCGGCGGCCTTTTGGCGCAGGTCGGTGGCGGCGGAGCCCAAGGTCAGGCGCATGTTGGTGCCCGTATCCCCGTCGGGGACAGGGAACACGTTCAGCTCGTTGATGGATTGCTCGTTCGCTTCAAGGGCGTCGTAGGCGCACAGGACCATGTTCCGCAGCGCGGCGCCGTCTATTTGTTCTCTCAAAGTCAAATACCTCTATCTCAGTCTCGGTTCATCGAGTCGATGAACACATTGACTTGGCTCACAGGCACACCGGTGGCGGAGGTGACCTTATAGCCCACCTCGGCGATGATGCTCTCGGAAAGGGCGGACAGGTTCACGCCGTGGTCCACCACGATGTGCAGATCCACCACCAGGGAGTCGTCCTCCTCAAAGCGGACGCTGACACCCTTGGACATGGATTCCCGGCGCAGCAGCTGCCACACGCCGCTCTCCTTGGAGCGGCTGGCCATGCCCTTGACGCCGAAGCAGCTGGAGGCGGCGTCGCCGGCGATGTTGGTGAACACGTCGGTGGAGATGTCGATGACGCCCTTTTCACTCGCTTTTTTGACCAATGGAAATACCCCCTTCGTCCATACACAAATGCTGCCCTGGATATATAAGGCATATTCCATAACAGTATACAACATTACACGCGGATAAACAAGCAAAAAATTTCCGGCGCAATATGGTGCAAAATGCGAGAAAAATGCTTTTCTTTCGTGATGTATTGTGCTATAATGCCAAACGACAAGGCACGGACGGTCTTGTCTGGTCGTATGTCTGAATAATTTTAATATAAGGAGATGCGCTATGTCCAAAGTTGTAAGATCCAAAAAGACGATGGACGGCAACAACGCAGCGGCTCACGTATCCTACGCGTTTACGGAAGTCGCGGCGATCTATCCCATCACGCCGTCCAGCCCCATGGCCGACTTCGTTGACCAGTGGGCAGCCGCCGGACAGAAGAACGTGTTCGGCACCACCGTCAAGGTCCAGGAGATGCAGTCGGAGGCCGGCGCCGCCGGCGCGGTCCACGGCAGCCTGAACGCGGGCGCCTTGACCACCACCTACACTGCCTCTCAGGGCCTGCTGCTGATGATCCCCAATATGTACAAGATCGCCGGCGAGCTGCTGCCCTGCGTGTTCCACGTGTCCGCCCGTGCCGTTGCCAGCCACGCGCTGAGCATCTTCGGCGACCACTCCGACGTGTACGCCTGCCGTCAGACCGGCTTCGCCATGCTGGCGGAGACCAACCCCCAGGAGGTCATGGACCTGGGCCCCGTGGCCCATCTGGCCGCCCTGAAAGGCCGGGTCCCCTTCATCAACTTCTTCGACGGCTTCCGCACCTCCCATGAGCTGCAGAAGATCGAGGTCTGGGACTACGACGACCTGAAGGACATGATGGACATGGCCGACGTGGAGGCCTTCCGGGCCCGGGCCCTGAACCCCGAGCATCCCGTGATGCGCGGCAGCCACGAGAACGGCGACATCTTCTTCCAGAACCGCGAGGCCTGCAACAAGTACTATGAGGCCGTACCCGGCATCGTGCAGCAGATGATGGACAAGGTCAACGCCAAGCTGGGCACCGACTACAAGCTGTTCAACTACTACGGCGCCCCCGACGCGGAGCGTGTCATCATCGCCATGGGCTCCATCTGCGACGTGGCCGAGGAGGTCATCGACTACCTGACCGCCAAGGGCGAGAAGGTGGGCCTGGTGAAGGTCCGCCTGTTCCGGCCCTTCGCTCCCGAGAAGCTGCTGGAGGCCATCCCCGCCACCGCCAAGAAGATCGCCGTTCTGGACCGGACCAAGGAGCCCGGCGCCCAGGGCGAGCCTCTGTACCTGGACGTGGTC
>CANRBG010000048.1 GCA_947628805.1 uncultured Oscillospiraceae bacterium
TCTGCATGAAAGACCCCGCTCAGGATTCCGCCCCCATCACAGGCCACCCCTGCGGCGGCTGAGCGGAACACCCCGCCTTGTGCGGGCAGGAAAAAGACAGCATCTCCAAAGGCGGTACAACTAAGGGATTTATGATCTCTGGAAAATTCGGCATAGTCGTGAAATGCGGCTATGCCGTTTTTTCTTTGCCCTCATCTGAGGGAAGTGTGAACTCTCCGATGCAATTCCACACGATGCGGATGCGCTGTACTTTATATAATCATTAAAATAATATGCAGAATTTTGCTCATCTGATTGATTTTCTGCATATAAATTGGTATAATAATGTGCAGAAACGGAGGACGAACCATGAGACGATTCGATTACTCTTTTTTGAATTATGGGCTTCTCCCGGCGGGGTTGGTCACTCTGACCGCAAACATTGCCTCTCTTAAAACAATGGCCGGTGTCCGCAAAGAGGAATATGCAAAAGTCTTTACAGAACTGGAGTCAGTCGCCAAAATACAGTCGGTCAAAAGCTCCAATGCCATTGAGGGGATCGTTACCAGCGACGAGCGCATTGCCGCCATCGTCAATCAGAACAGCGCGCCGTTGAACCATAACGAGGCTGAGATCGCAGGGTACAGAGACGCACTCAATGAGATACACCTTGGCTTTTCCCATATCGACTTTACCCAGCGGGACATCCTGCGGCTGCATGGGATGATGATGTCTGTTACCGGGTCTGAATATGGAGGGCAGTATAAAACGGATGACAATGTGATCATGGAGGTGGACGCGGCGGAAAACCATCATGTGCGTTTCCGCCCGACGTCTGCCAGTGATACGCCGAAAGCCATGGAGCAGTTGGAACTGGCCTATCTTGCCGCAAGGGACGATGCAAACATCAATCAACTTCTCCTGATCCCCTGCGTCATTCTGGATTTTCTCTGTATGCACCCATTCCGGGATGGCAATGGGAGGATGTCGAGGCTGTTGTCCTTGCTGCTGCTTTACAAAAACGGATACGACGCTGGAAAATATGCGTCCTTTGAAGAACAGATCAACCATTATAAAACCTACTATTATGAATCGCTCAGGCAGTCCTCCACAGGTTGGGAGAATAACGAAAACAGTTATTTCCCCTTTATTGAAAACTTTCTCTCCACACTTTATATGTGCTACAAAGAGCTGGACAGGCGATTTGCGGTAGTACACGGAAAAAGGGTCACGAAAAAGGCGCGTATAGAGGCCACTGTGTTAAACAGCTTGACGCCGCTGTCCAAAGCGGAGATCTGCAGGATCCTCCCGGATGTTAGCCCTACGACCGTGGAGGCTGTGTTAGGAGCAATGGTCAAAAGCGGCACGATCAAACGTATAGGAACCACAAGATCGGCAAGATATATCAAAACGTGATCTATTTCGACTGTGCCTTTCCCCCTGGCATAAGATCACCAAACTTGCAATTATGATCTTCTCTATTAAGCGAAAAGCCTAAGTTCATACAAAAAAGTGTAAAACAGCTACAATAACAGGACAAAGTGCATCAAATAATAAAAGTGGATCAACTCAAAAACATAAAACAAATTATAACAAATATGCAAAATGAGTATTGACGTCAGGTGTATATCTGGGTATAATACTGTTGAATTGATCGGGGGTGACCATGGTGGTCAAGTATATGCCCAGGGTTGTGGATGAGGAGCTTTCGCTGCGGCTGGAGGCGTTCGGCGCGACGCTGATCGTGGGGCCGAAGTGGTGCGGCAAGACCACCACCGGGGAGCAAAAGGCGAAGAGCGTACTCCGGATGCAGGACCCGGATCGCCGGGAGGGCTACCTGGCCACGGCGGAGACGAAGCCGTCCCTGCTTTTGAAGGGAGATAATCCACGCCTGATCGACGAATGGCAGATGGCCCCTGTTCTGTGGGACGCGGTGCGGATGGCGGTGGATCAGAGGCAGGAAGAGGGCCTGTTTATCTTGACCGGCTCCACCTCGGTGGACAGCAGCCAGATCATGCACTCCGGCACGGGCCGCATCTCCCGGATGAAGATGTATCCCATGAGCCTTTTTGAGTCCGGCCAGTCCAACGGAAGCATCTCGCTCAAGGCACTTTTTGACGACCCGGCGATGGACATTGACGGCGCGGCGTCCGATCTGTCCGTGGAGGAGCTGATCTTTGCCGCCTGCCGGGGCGGGTGGCCGGCCTCCATCAGCCGGAAGAGCGATGCCGCCAGGCTGATGATCGCAAAAGAGTATCTGAACAACATCTGTGCGTCGGATGTGTCCACGGTAGACGGCGTGCAGCGAAATCCAGTCTGGACGAATATGATCCTGCGTTCCTATGCCAGAAACGTCTCCACGCTGGCGAAGAAGACGAGCATCTATAAAGATGTGGCTGCCAACGCCGACAGTATGACAGCGGCCACCATGGACGCCTATTTGAACGCGCTGGAAAAGCTGTTCGTCATTGAGGACATCGATGCATGGTGTCCTGCTATCCGCTCGGCGACGACCATTCGGTCCGGGAAAAAGCGGGGCTTTACTGACCCCTCCATTCCAGTGGCGGCGATGGGACTGACGCCGTCATATTTCCACACCGACCTGAAAACATTTGGCTTCATTTTTGAATGTCTGTGCATCCGGGACTTGAAGGTATATTCTCAGGCGATGGGCGGAAAGGTGTCCTATTACCATGACCGCTACGGTCTGGAAGCGGACGCCGTACTGCATCTGGATGACGGGCGGTTTGCGCTGATGGAGTTCAAACTGGGCAGCCGGGAGATCGAAGAGGGGGCCTCACATCTGCTTCAGATCACAGAGCTGATCAGAAAGCACAATCAGGACGAGAGCCAGGTCCCTCTCCGGGAGCCTGATCTGATGATAGTCGTCACCGGCGGTGAGATGGCCTATACTCGCCCGGACGGGGTCAAGGTGATACCCATCGGAACGCTGCGAAACTGAGGGACGGAAATCGTATAGAGGATCAGTCCTGGAACATAAAGAGACGGCAATAGAGACGCAGCACGCCCGGCGGGACATCCCGCTGGGCGTGTTATGTGGGTCGGTCAGCACAAATAAGTAGTATTTTTAGTTGATTTTAAGATGGTGCAGGTACACCAAGGTCGGAGGCGGCTTCCATCTTGAAGCGGTTCATCGCGTCGCGGGCGTTGGGGTTCACAAGCTGGTTGGAATTCTTCGCCATTGTTCTAGCACTCCTTTCCGTTGCATTGGACAAGGTACAGGATCGGCTGTCCAAAACGGCCGCTGGCCATTTTGCATTGCCGCCCTATTGATTTGTCCGGGGTTATGTTCTGCATTTTTCTCCCCGATATGAAAGGCAATTTTTGTCGTCTCTGCCAGATCATTTTTCTGTCAGCGCTGCTGACAGCGGTCATGCCGGCGATGATGGTGTGATTCGAACTCTTTCTATGATCGCCTTTTATGCTGCGTCCTTTTGGCTTCATTGCCTATACGGCCGTCTGCCGCCACGGGAGGAAGGCCCCAAAGGTTTCTCTTTTCTAACCGGGAAAACAATTGTATAATGAATGAACGCAGGCACACCAAATACACCGGCGGCATAGGTTGATGGAAAGAGGTCTGTTTGGGGGCTGCTTTCATGACGGAGTTACTGCTGAGACTGTTCACAGGCGGCCGGGAGGACCTGTCCGACCCGGCGGTCCGGGCTGCCGTGGGGAAAAAGGCGGGAGCTGTGGGCGTGATCTGCAACCTGCTGCTGACGGCGCTGAAGCTGGCCGCCGGCCTGCTGGCCGGGTCCGTCGCGGTGGTGGCGGACGGGGTGAACAACCTGACGGACGCCGCCTCGTCGGTGATGACGCTGCTGGGCTTTTCCCTGGCCCGGCGGCCTGCGGACGAGGACCATCCTTATGGCCACGCCCGGTATGAATACCTGTCCACCCTGGCGGTGGCGGCGGTGATACTGCTGGTGGGTGCGGGCCTGGTCCGCACGTCCGTCCTGCGTATCCTCCGGCCCGAGCCGGTGCGGGTGACCTGGCTCACCGCCGCGGCGCTGGCGGTTTCCGCCGGCGTGAAGGCCTGGATGGCTGGTTTTTACAAAAAGGTGGGCCGGCGGATCGGTTCCGGGACCCTCCGGGCCGCGTCCATGGACAGCCGCAACGATGTTCTGGCCACGCTGGCGGTGCTGCTGGGCTGTCTGGCGACGCGCCTTTTCCAGGTTCGGCTGGACGGCTGGCTGGGAGTGGGGGTGGCGGCGTTCATCCTCTGGTCCGGGGCGCGGCTTTTCCGGGAGGCGGTGTCGCCCCTGCTGGGCAAGAAGGCGGACGAGGGACTGGTGGACCACATCCGGGCCCTGGTACTGGCCCATGATCAGGTGCTGGGGGCCCATGAGCTGCTGGTCCATGACTACGGCCCCGGCCAGTGCTACGCCTCCATCCATGTGGAGATGAGTGTGGCCGACGCCCTTGGCGCCCATGAGGTCATTGACGAGATCGAGCGAGAGGCGCTGGAAAAGCTGAACGTCCATCTGGTGATCCACTACGACCCGGTGACAGAGGCGCGATAGACTGGCACGATACCTGCCTACGGGCGGGTGTTGCGATATATTGTACGATCAGGAGGAAACACAACATGGCAGACATCAAGGAGAGACTGGCAGAATCCCAGGAGAAGATGCAGCAGACCAAGGCCAAGCTGGCCGACGCCGCGGAGACCGCTCAGGTGGCGGGGATGCTGGCCAAGGACAAGCTGGAGGAGAAGATCGCCCAGGTCCGCGGCGACCTGGCCGCCGGACAGGAGACGGCCCGTCTGGCCGCGGAGCGGGGCAAGAGCAAGCTGTCCAGCGCCCGGCTGAAGGCGCAGATGTCCGTGGACGCGGCCAAGGAGGCCATCCTGGAGAAGAAGGAGGCCCATGACCAGAAGAGCCAGGAGAAGCGCATCCTGGAGCTGCTGGACTACGCCGACGACTGCGAGGAACTGGCCGCCCAGCTGGCCGCGGAGGCCGATCTGGCTCTGCTGGAGGCTGCCGTCGAGACGATAGATTACTACGCCACTTACGGCGAGTGATCATAGCCGCTGAAAGCCCAGACACAGCGACGCCCGCCGGGGACGGCGGGCGTCGCGCTTTTCCGGTCCATCGGGCCGGATGGGTGGGCATGATCTCGGCGGCAACAGTATAATACGTCGTTGGCAAAATACTATTTTTTTCGATTTATAGACAGGACGCGGCCGGCGGTGTATAATGTCGGTGACGCGCTGGTTGCGTCGAGAGTGCGAAAAAGGGGTCGGGATATGAAGAGATTACTGAGTGTGGTCCTGGCACTGTGGATGGTCCTGCCGCTGGGCGGACGGGCCTGGGCCGGGGAAGAGGACGACGGGGCGCCGCCAGCCTACATCACCCCGGCAAAGATCGCCGAGTATATCGTGCGGACGGGCTGCGGCATGGACCCGGCTTCCCTGGAGCGGTTGGACGCGGCGGTGGACGGGGAGACGCTGGAATACTATTTGCAGGCTATCTACGGCCTGGAGAGCGGCTCCTGGACGGACTGCGCCGTCTACCGGGCCGGGGGCGCGGAGGCCTTTGAGATCGCCGTGATACGCTTTGTGGACCAGACCGCCGCCCAGGCCGGGGCGGAGGCCCTGACGGAGTATTTGGCCGTCCGGGAGGGGGATTTTACCGGCTACGCCCCCGAGCAGGCGGATATGGTCCACGGCTCCCGGGCCGTCACGTCCCAGTACGGCGACGGGGCTTTTCTGGTCTGTGCGGACCCTGAGGAGGCGGAGAAGGCGTTTTTGGCCAGCTATACGGCCCTTGCGCGCATCCCGTTCGATCCGCCCAATGAGGATGACATGACCATCTATGACACCTCCGCCATCCTGGCGGCCTGGAACAGCGGCGACACCGACGGCCTCACCGAAAAGGACGCCGCCATCCTGGACATGGCCGGGGCGGTCATGGAGAAGCAGACCCGACCGGACATGACGGATTACGAAAAGGAAAAGGCCCTGTACACCTGGGTCACGGCCAACGTGATCTACGACCAGGACCACTACGATCCTTTGAAGCAGGTGGACCCGTCCTCCTACGACCCCTATGGGCCCCTGGCCAATGGCAAAGGCGTGTGCCTGGGCGTGGCGTCCCTGTTTCAGCTTCTGATGGACATGGCCGGGGTGGAGTGTATGACCGTGATCGGCGCGTCCCGGGCCAACCAGGGGGATCACGCCTGGAACATGGTCCGGCTGGACGGACAGTGGTACTGCGTCGACCCCACCTGGGACGTGGGCGGCAGCCAGGAGACTTGGCGGTACTTCAACGTGTCCAGCGACTGGATGGCCGCAACCGATCACCAGTGGGACTATGACGCGGTCCCGGAGGTCCCCGCCCCCTACGTCGAAGCGGAGCAATAGGACAACAAGAAAGGGTCCCCGGCATGCAGCCGGGGACCTTGCTGTGCGCTCAGATCAGACCTTTCACAAAAATAATAAGGATCAGCACGGGCAGAATGAATTGCAGATACCGCTTCATGGCCGGGCCCTCGGAAAGCCGCAGGCCCTCGCCGGTGTTGGCCTCGGCGATGTATCGGTCATAGCCCCAGCCCCAGCGGCTGACGCAAAACAGCAGATACACCAGCGCGCCGCCGGGCAGCAATACGTTGCTGACGATAAAGTCCTCACTGTCCAGCACGTTCCGCCCGCCAATCAGCCCCAGGCCGCTCCAGACGTTGTAGCCCAGCACGCAGGGGACGCTGGCGATCAGCACGAACAGGGCGTTGGTCACCACGGCCTTTTTCCGGCTCCAGCCCAGCGAGTCCACCCAGAAGGCCAGCAGATTTTCAAACACCGCTATCACCGTGGTGAAGCTGGCAAAAGTCATGAACAGGAAGAAAAGCGTGCCCCACAGCCGCCCGCCAGCCATGTTCACGAACACCTTGGGCAGCGTGACGAAGATCAGCGACGGCCCCACGTCCGGCTCCACCCCGAAGGAGAAGCAGGCGGGAAAGATGATGAGACCGCTGCACAGGGCCACGAAGGTGTCCAGACAGCAGATACGCACAGATTCACCCGCCAGGGTGTGCTCCCGGGTCATGTAGCTGCCGAATATCTCCATGGAGCCGATGCCAAGGCTCAAGGTGAAAAATGCCTGGTTCATGGCGGCGGTGATCACGCTGCCCAGCCCCTGATCCATGGCCCGGCCCAGGTCCGGCACCAGGTAGAACTTCAGCCCCGCGCCGGCCCCCGGCAGCAGGCAGGAGTGGACCGCCAGCACCACGATCAATACCAGCAGCGCGCTCATCATCACCTTGGTGATCCGCTCCAGACCGTTTTGCAGCCCCAGACTCACCACCAGAAACCCGAACAGCACCGTGACGCTCATCCACAGACCCATCTCCGCGGGGCTGGCCAGCAGCGCGTCGAATACGCCGCTCACCTGGTCCGCGGTCACGCCGTTAAACCGGCCGGTCAGGAATTTGATGAAATACCCCAGCATCCAGCCGGATACGGTGGTGTAATACATCATCAGCAGATAGCACCCCACGGCGCACACGAACCCGTGCGATGCCACTTGCTGCCCCTGGGCTCCAGGTTATTGAAGGCCCGGATGGCGCTGGCCCGGCCCGCCCGGCCTACCGCCAGCTCCATGGTCAGCACCGGCACGCCCATGATCAGCAAAAACGCCAGATAAAACAGCACGAACACGCTGCCGCCGTTCTGGCCAACCACGAAGGGGAACCGCCACACGTTGCCGATGCCGATGGCGCAGCCCGCGCTGACCATCAGAAACCCCAGCCGGGTGCCGAAGCTCTCTCGTTTCATCGTCCGCCTCCACTTCCAGTTTTCTTCCAGCAGTATAGTATATATCTCCTGCATTGGCAAGACGTTTTAGACAGTAAGTTTAGATGTATTCAACAAATGTAAATAGATTGTGACAGATAATGGTATTTTTTTATCGTCGGCTGTATAGTAAGATTATCTAATGGAAAAGGAGGTGTTGCGTATGGTGGCAGAGCGCGTGAAGCAGCTGCGGGAGAACATGGGCCTGTCCCAGGCAAAATTGGCCAGGGAATTGGGCGTCTCCAGAGCCAGCGTAAACGCGTGGGAGATGGAGATATCTCTTCCCACGGCGCCCTATCTGGTGGAGATGGCGCGGCTGTTTCACACGACTACTGACTATATCCTCGGGCTCGAATCCCAGGAATCGATCAGCCTGCGGGGCATGAGCCAGGAGGAGATACAGCTTGTTTATAACTTGGTGAACTACATTTCATGCCATCGCGAGCACGCGCAGCCCGAAGATCACGACGTCTGAGCGGCCAGCGATATATAGGACGGGTAAGGCAAAGAGCAACGAAAAAGACCGGCTGTTTTTTCAGCCGGTCTATTATTTTAACTTTTATGTTTTTTGCTCCGCCGCAGGACCAGGGCCAGCAGGAAGGCGGCCGCCGCGGGCAGGAGCCAGCCCAGCCCCAGGCCGTACAGGGGCAGGACTTTGGCGTACAGGGCCCGGATCGGATCCAGGTGCAAAAAGACCCGCACGCCCTCCGGCAGCGCGGCAATCAGATCCCCCAGGGCGCAGACCATCGTCACCGCCGTGACCAGCTTATAGCCGCCGTCGCTCAGGGGCAGCCGCCGCTCCGTCAGGGACACCAGGATCAGCGTCATAGCCAGGGGGTACAGCATCATCAGCACCGGCAGGGAGAACTGGATGATGCCGTTCAGGCCCACGTTGGCGATGGCGAAGGACGCAACGCTGAACAGCACCGCCCACTTGTTGTAGCTCATGGACTTTGGGAACATCTGCACAAAAGCCTCGCTGCAGCTGGTGATCAGGCCGATGGCGGTCTTGATGCAGGCGAACAGGATCATCAGCGCGAACAGGTACGCCCCTATCCCGGGGAAGTAACGGCGGACAATATCCATCAGCGCCGCGCCGCCGTTGTCAGCCATAGGCAGGACTGCCCGGCTCTGGGCCCCGGCCAGGGCGGTCATGGTGTATATGACCGCCATGAGCAGACACGCGAACAAGCCGGAACGGACCGTGCACACGGCCACGTCCGCCGGGTCCTCCACCCCCAGGGAGCGGATCACGTTCACCACCACGATGCCGAAGGCCAAGCCCGCCAGGGCGTCCATGGTGTTATAGCCCTCCAGAAAGCCCTGGGCCAGGGGCGCGTCGGCGTAGGCCCCCGTGGGCTCCACCGCCGCCGCGCTGCCCATGGGCCGCAGCAGGGCGCAGCCGATGATGATGAAAAAGGTCACGAGAAACAGCGGGTTCAGCACCTTGCCGATCCAGGTCAAAATTTTACCTGGCCGCAGGGAGAACCAGAGCATCACCGCGAAAAAACAAGCGGAGAAGATCAACAGCGCGGTCCGGGGGGATACGCCGTCCGGCAGGATGGGGACCACCGCCGCCTCAAAGGGGACGGTGAAGCACCGGGGGATGGCGAAAAAGGGGCCGATGGTCAGGTACAGGGCGCAGGTGAAAAAGTACCCGTAGCCCCGGCCCACCCGGCTGCTGAGGGCCAGCAGCCCGTCGGCCCAGCTCAGGCCCAGGGCTGCCACCGCCAGCAGGGGCAGCCCCACGCCGGTGACCAAAAAGCCCCCCAGGGCCGGGAGCATGTTCGCCCCCGCCGCCTGGCCCATATAGGCGGGGAAGATCAGGTTCCCCGCGCCGAAAAAAAGTCCGAAGAGCATGCTTGCCACCGACGCGGTCTCGGCAAATGTCAGGGTGCGTTTCATGGTAGGAGCCCTCCTTCACAGATCGTATGGATCCATTGTAACAGATACCGCCGCAAAAAGATAGAACCCCCCGGAGGACCGATAAGCTCTCCGGGGGTGAAGCTGTCACATGAATCCCAGCAGATGGCCGGCTACCCGCACCAGCAGCGCGGCGATCCAGGCGATCAGGCACTGGCCCGCCACCACCCCGGCGGCCCACTTGCCGCCCATCTCCCGACGCACGGCGGCGATGGCCGCCACGCAGGGGGTGTACAGCAGGCAGAACACCAGCAGGCTGGCCGCCGCCAGGGGCGTCAGGGCCCCCTGGATGGCGGCCTGGGTCCCGAACAGCACCGACAGGGTGGCCACCACGCTCTCCTTGGCGATGAAGCCGGTGATCAGCGCGGTGCAGATCCGCCAGTCCCCCAGGCCCAGCGGGGCCAGGGCCGGGGCGATGTATCCGGCCACCGCCGCCAGGATGCTGTCCCGGGAGTCGGAGACCACGTTCAGACCGAAGTCGAAGGTCTGCAAAAACCAGATGGCGATGGAGGCCAGGAAGATGATGGTGAAGGCCCGCTGGAGAAAGTCCTTGGCCTTGTCCCACATGAGATGGCCCACGTTCTTGGCCCCCGGCATGCGGTAGTTGGGCAGTTCCATCACAAAGGGTACCGCCTCGCCCTTGAACACTGTTCCCTTCATGAGAAAGGCCAGCAATATGCCCACGCCGATGCCCACAAGGTACAGGCCGATCATCACGATACCCCGGTGGGCCGGGAAGAAGGCGGCGGTGAAAAAGCCGTAGACCGGCAGCTTGGCGCTGCAGCTCATGAAAGGCGTCAGCAATATGGTCAGCTTCCGGTCCCGCTCCGAGGGCAGGGTCCGTGTGGCCATGATGCCCGGCACCGTGCAGCCAAAGCCCAACAGCATGGGCACGATGCTCCGGCCGGACAGGCCCAGCCGCCGCAGGATCTTGTCCATCACGAATGCCACCCGGGCGATGTAGCCGCTGTCCTCCATGAGGGACAGGAAGAAGAAAAGCACCACGATCACGGGGAGGAAGCTCACCACGCTTCCCACCCCGGCGAAGACGCCGTCCATCACCAGCGAGCGCAGCGCGGGCCCCACCTGGGCCGAGGCCAGCAGAACGTCCACCTGCCCGGCCAGGGCGTTGATGCCCATGTCCAACAGGTCCTGGAGCCGCGCGCCGATCAGGTCAAAGGTCAGCCAGAACACCATCGCCATGATGGCGATGAAGCAGGGGATGGCGGTATATTTGCCCGTCAGCAGCCTGTCGATGCGCTCGCTGCGGGTCCGCTCCCGGCTGGCCCGGGGCTTCACCACCGTGGCGGCGCACAGGTCCTGGATGAAAGAAAAACGCATGTCCGCGATGGCGGCGGACCGGTCCATGCCGCTCTCCGTCTCCATCTGGCGGATGATGTGCTCCAGCATCTCCGTCTCGTTCTGGTCCAGGGCCAGCGCGGCGGCCACCGCCTCGTCACCCTCGGCCAGCTTGGCCGCGGCGAAGCGCAGGGGGATGCCGGCCCGTTTGGCGTGGTCCTCCACCAGGTGCATGATGGCGTGCAGGCACCGGTGCACCGCGCCGCCGTTCTTGTCCTCCCGGCAGAAGTCGATGCGCCGGGG
>CANRBG010000049.1 GCA_947628805.1 uncultured Oscillospiraceae bacterium
ACGGTCATCATGAAAACAGTGAACGCCACCGTCACCGACGCCACCATGTAGGAATTGCCCGTGCGTCCGATGAAGAATGTGTCCACCACATTGTAAATAAGGTTGATGAGCTGGCTGATGATGGTAGGGATGGCCATAGTCGCCAGGGCCTTGGGAAGCGGCATGGTCTCAAAAAGCTCTTTTTTGCTGTCTGCGTTCATTGTCTCGCCTTCCTATCTCGAACAGTAGTAAGGATAGCACCGCGCCGGGCTGTCTGTCAAGCGAGGAAACGACAAAAAGAGACGGCCCGCGCCGGCGGGCCGTCTCCGAAAAAGATATGCGCTTATTCCAGTCCTGCGCCCTTCATGGCGGACAGGGCGTGGTCGGTGTAGAGCTTATAGAAGCCCTTCCTCTTCTCCCGGGGCAGGATGCCCGCCTTGGCGCGCTCGGCCAGCACCTGGGTGGCCTCCTCCACGGAGCAGGGCTTGCCGTGGATGCCAGTCAGGTTGATGGTACGATTCTCCACGCTGTAGGAGATCAGGTCGCCGTCCTCGATGAAGGCGATGGGGCCGCCGGCGGCCGCCTCGGGGCTGACGTGGCCGATGGCCGCGCCGCGGGTAGCGCCGGAGAAGCGGCCGTCGGTGATCAGAGCAACGGAGCCGTTGATGCGCTCGTCGCAGCAGATGGCCTCGGTGGTCATGAGCATCTCGGGCATACCGCAACCGCGGGGGCCCTCGTAACGGATGATGACCACCTCGCCGGGATTGATCTGGTTCTTGACCACGGCCGCGTGGGCGTCCTCCTCATGGTTGAACACCCGGGCCACGGCGTTGACCACCTCGCGCTGGTTCATGGCGCAGGCGGAGTACTTCAGCACGCTGCCCTCGGGGGCGATGTTGCCCTTTAGGATGGCCACGGAGCCTTTCTCGGGGGCTTTGTCCACGGGGAAGATGACCTCGTCCCGGGTCAGCTTGTAGTTGGCCAGATAGCCCAGGTTGCGGTCGAACCAGTTGTCGCGCCGCAGGTCCTCCAGGTTCTCGCCCAGGGTCTTGCCGGAGGCGGTCATGACATCCAGGTCCAGCATATCCCGCAGCATCCACTGTACCATGGGCACGCCGCCGGCGAACCAGAACGACTCGGTCAGATGCTTGCCGGAGGGGTTGATGTTGCCCAGATGGGGCACCTGGTGGTTGATCTCGTCGAACAGCTCGATGGGAAGGTCGTACCCCAGCTCACGGGCGATGGAGGGCAGATGGATGGTGGCGTTGGTGGAGCCGCCGATGGCGCTGTGGACGATGATGGCGTTGCGGAAAGCAGCGGGGGTCAGGATCTTGCTGGGGGTGATGCCCTTTTCCACCAGCTCCATGATCTTGCGGCCGGCGTAACGGGAGTACTGGAGAAGGTCACGCATGGTGGCGGGGACCAGCGCCGCGCCGGGCAGGGTCAGGCCCAGGGCCTCGGCCACGCACTGCATGGTGGAGGCGGTGCCCAGGAAAGTGCAGGCACCCACGGAGGGGCAGCCGGTCAGCTTGTAATCGCGGACCTCCTGCTCGGTGATAGCGCCGTCCCGCTTCTGCCGCAGGGAGATGTCGCCGGCCACCAGAGAGGTGGTCTGGTTGGGGCCGGGACGCATAGCGCCGCCGGGCATGAAGATGGTGGGGATGTCCATACGGGCGGCCGCTTTCAGGTGAGCGGGGATGGACTTATCGCAGCTGGAGGCCAGGATCATGCCGTCCCAGGGGACAGCGGAGGCGTGGACCTCCACCATGTTGGCGATGGCTTCCCGGGATGCCAGGACGAAGTTCATGCCGTCATGGCCCTGGGCACAGCCGTCACAGATGTCTGTGGCATAGTACTTGGCGGGCTTGCCGCCCTTCTCATACACGCCGTAAACGGCCTGCTCCACCATCTGATTGAGGTGATAGCTGCCGGGATGGGAGTCGCCGTAAACGCTCTCCACCATGATCTGGGGACGGGTGATGTCCAGATCGTCCCAGCCGGTGCCCATTTCCAGCGCGTCGAACTGCGCCCAAAGCAGGCGCTCCTTGGTGCTTCTCTGTTCCATGATGCTTTCTCCTTTCAATATAGAAACTGCGGGAAAGTAGACGGGGGGGAAAACAAAAAGGTCCGCTGCCTGCCGGGACAGCAAGCAGCAGGCCCATTTTGCCGATAGGGTGGGGGGCCGTCAGGCGGCCGCCCGGTATGTTGTCAGATGACGCCGAAGCTGGACAGGGCGAAGATCATCGCGAAGCTGAGCACGCCGGCCACCAGGTCGGGGATGGTGATGTACTTCAGGCCCTGCTTCAAGTCCAGGTTGAAGAAACGGCTGATGACCCAGAAACCGGAGTTATTCACGTGGTTGAAGATCATGGTGCCGGCGCCGATGGCCAAGACGGTGGCCAGCGGCGTGATGCCCAGCTGGCTCATCATGGTGGCGGTCATAAGGCCGGCAGCGGTCATGCCGCCGGTGGTCATGGAGCCCACAGCGGTGAACATGATAGCGCCTACCAGGAACGGGATGAACAGGCCGGGAACGCCGGAGCCGGAGATCATGTCTGCCAGGCCGTTGATGGCGGGAGCGCTCTTGATGACGGTGGCGAAAGCGCCGCCCATGCCGGTGATCAGCAGCGCGGACAGAGCCACGGCCAGGCCGCGGGCCACCCAGGAGTTGAGGATGATCTCACGGAAGTTCTCGCTGTCAGCGCCACCGGAGTCCTTGTTGCTCTTGCGGACGGCGGCCTTGTTGGACAGGGCGAAGAACATGGTGTAAATCACGCCCAAGCCCAGGGCAACGACCTTGTCACCCAGGACATTGGCCACGCTGTATGCGGTGGAGCCTTCGGGGACAGCCATCTTCAGGAAAGAGCTGCCGGCGATGAGCACCACGGGGATCAGGATGGTCAGGAAAGAGGGCAGGGTCTTGGGCATATGCTCATCCTTGATGAGAATGTCCTCGACCTTGTCGGACTTGACCTCTTCGATCTCGCCCGCGATCTCGGGGATGGGCTCGATCCACTCTTTGTCGGTCCACTTGCGCAGGATCAGCCAGGTCAGAATGAAAGCGATCACGGAGATGGCCACGCCCCAGCCGATGACCAGGCCCAGGTCAGCGCCCAACAGGATGGACACGGCCAGGATGCCCGGGGTGGGGGGGACCATGGCGTGGGTCAGGTTTAGGCCGGTCTGGGTGAAAGCGGCCATCTTCGCCATGGAGATGTGCTTGCGCTTGGACAGAACGTTGGCGGTGTTGGAGGTCAGGATGGTGGTGATGTCGCCGAACACGGGGATGGACACCACATAGGCGGTCAGGGCGGGGGCCAGCTCAAGGTTCTTGCCGCGGAACAGCTTGATGAAGAAGTTGGCCATAGCCTTGGTGGCGCCGGTGTCCTGCACGCCCATAGCCAGGATCGCGCCCAGCATGATGGGCAGGCCCATGCTGCCGAGGGTGCTGCCGAAGCCGTTGTTGATGAGGGCCAGGACCTCAGCGATGGAGAAACCGTCCTCCCAGAAGCCCATGACGATGCCCATGAACAGCGCCGCGCAGAACAGCGACAGTACGGGGTGCAGCTTGACCTTCATGATCAGCACCATCAGCAGGGCGATGGAGATGACCATGAGGACCAGGAATGCGATTGGAGACATAGCGTTCATACTCCCTTTCTTTGTCGCGGCGAGGTGCGCCGCCTCTTTGACCCTGCCGCACAGGAGAAATGTACGACATCCTGTCGCGGACGCGTACATTTGCTCAAAATACGGCAAAGCTTACTAAAAATATAGCCATCTGTGGAACTTTTGTCAAGTAAAACGCCAGTACTATACTATAAAATAGGTGATATGCCAGAAAACGGACTTTTGGATTTGTGAACTTTGATGGCAATGCCTGCGTGCCATTCGGGTGCGGGGGATATACAGTCAAATCCTATTGACGCGGCCGGACCGATATGCTATTTTTTAGAGGGGAATACCCGCCCGCCGACGGCGGGATACGACTTTATAATATGGAGGGAGAATCGCACAAATGGATGTCAGCAGAATGCCAACGATGGAGAGCGTGGCCCGCTTCAAAGCGGCCCTTCGCTCCGACAAGGGCGCTTTCGGCCCGTTCATGATCGGCACAGACCCCGCGTTCGTGGAGGTGGCGGGCTACGCCGGGTATGATTTTGTCCTTCTGGATATGGAGCACGGCACCACCACTTTCCAGACCCTGCCCAACCTGATCCGGGCGGCCAACGTGGCCGGGGTGTGCCCGGTGGTCCGCGTGCCCCGGGGGACGGATATCTGGATCGACCAGGCCCTGGACGTGGGTGCCGGCGCGGTGATGGTGCCCCAGGTGGATACGGCGGAGCAGGCCCGGGCGGCGGTCTCCGCGGCCAAGTTCTCCCCGGTCGGCACCCGCGGCACCTGCCGGTTCGTACGCTCCGCCGCTTTCGGCGCCATCGCCGGCAGCGACTACTTTGCCAAGGCCCAGGAGACCTGCGTCATCCTGCAGGCCGAGGGGAAGAAAGCCATCGAGAACCTGGACGAGATCCTGGACGTGCCCGGCATCGACGTGGTGTTCGTGGGGCCCTATGACCTGTCTAGTTCCCTGGGCCACGTGGGCGATATAGAGCATCCCGAGGTGCTCAGCTACATCGAGAAGGTCATCAAGCAGGCCGCCGCCAAGGGCGTGGCCGTGGGCTGCTTCGCCGACACGGTGGAGAGCGGTATCCGCTGGCGGAACATGGGCGTGAAGTTCGTGGGCTACTCCTGCGACACCAACATCTTTGCCCTGGCAGCCAAGGCGGACGTGGAGAAATTCGCGAAATAAGCACATAAAAAACCAAGAGCGCGGTGCTTCACCCGAAGCACCGCGCCCTTGCTGCCTGCATGGTTCAATATTTCGTGTCGTACTCCCAGGGGGCGCCGCCGCACAGGCACCCGCCGTCGATGTGGTAGGCCTGGCCGGTCATGTAGGCGGAGGCGTCCGAGGCCAGCAGGATGGCCATGCCCACCAGCTCCTCCGGATAGCCGGGCCGCTTCATGGCGATGCGCTCCCGCAGCCAGGGGGCCCGTGTGGGGTGGTCCCAGGTGACCTGGGTCAGCTCCGTGAGGATGTGGCCGGGGCTGATGGCGTTGGCCCGGATGCCGTACTGGGCCAGCTCCACCGCCAGGGACCGGGTGAAGGCCACCACGCCGCTCTTGGCCGCGCCGTACACGGAGCAGCCGCCCAGCATCCCCTCGTCGTTGTGGGAGCCGATGTTCACGATGGAGCCGCTTTTGCGCTCGTACATCTTCCGGGCCACCGCCTGGGTGACGAAGTACAGCCCCTTCATGTTGGTGTCCATGATGCGGTCGTAATCGGCCTCCTCCACGTCCAGCAGGCCCTCCCGCTTGTTGACGCCGGCCACGTTGAACAGCACGTCGATCTTGCCGTACTGCTGGGCCACCTCATCCACACAGGGCTGGATGGTGTCCATACGCGCCACGTCCAGGTAGTGGCTGGAGGCCTTGCCGCCGGCGGCCTGGATCTCCGCCTCCAGCGCCTGGCACTTGGCCAGGGTCCGTCCGCACAGCGCCACCTCCGCGCCAGCCATGGCCAGTCCCTTGGAGATAGCCGCGCCGATGCCGCCGGCGGCGCCCGTCACCAGGATGGTCTTGACGTCCAGACCGAAAAGAGACTGCAGATAGGTCTTCTGTTCCATGTCAAAGATCCCCTTTTTTATTCAAATTATCCAAAAATTATCCATGAGTTTCTCTGTCTCCGGACCCCGCGTCCGGCGCGGGTCAGCGCTTGACAAACGGTCCGGCAGAGCCTATGATAAATATTAACATATGGCCGCCGGTTTGTAAACCGGAGCTGCCGGGCTCCGGACCAAGCCGTGGGTCATCATCCCTTCAGCACCGTTGCATGGCCGGCGTCCGGTCGAAATGAGAAGAAAGGAAGAAAGAGTATGAGCAAGAACTACCAAGTTATGGATGGCAACGCCGCCGCCGCGTATTCGGCATATGCTTTCACGGAAGTGGCTGCCATCTATCCCATCACGCCCTCGTCCCCTATGGCGGAAAAGGTGGACGAGTGGTCCGCAAAAGGCAAAAAGAACCTGTTCGGCTCCACGGTGGACGTGATCCAGATGCAATCCGAGGCCGGCGCCGCCGGTACCTGCCACGGCTCGCTGCAGGCGGGCGCGCTGACCACCACTTTCACCTCCAGCCAGGGCCTGATGCTGATGATCCCGGCGATGTACGCCATGGGCGGACAGTTTTTGCCCAGCGTCATGCACATCGCCTCCCGCGTGGTCACCAGCAACCACCACTCCATTTTCGGCGACCACACGGACTTCATGACCTGCCGGACCACCGGCTACGCCATGCTGATGAGCTCCTCGCCTCAGGAGTGCATGGATCTCGCGGCCGTGGCGCACCTGAGCGCCATCAAGGCGAAATACGCTTTCATGCACTGCTTTGACGGCTTCCGTACCTCCCATGAGATGCAGCGCATCGAGGCGCTGGACTACGAGGACCTGCGGGGGCTCATCGACTACGACGCGCTGAAAGCTTTCCGGGCCAAGGCGCTGAACCCCGAGCACCCCACCAACCGGGGCAATAACGTGAACCCCGACGTGTACTTCCAGTGCAAGGAGGGCGCCAACGAGAAAGCCGCCGCCGTGCCCGAGACCGTGCAGCACTACATGGACGAGATCGGCAAGCTGACCGGCAGGGAGTATAAGCTCTTCAACTACTACGGCGCGCCCGACGCGGAGGAGTGCATCGTCATCATGTGCTCCGGCTCCGAGACCGTGAAGGAGACCGTGGACTACCTCAACGCCCATGGGCGGAGAGTGGGCATGGTGCAGGTGCATCTGTACCGTCCGTTCTCCGTCAAGCACTTTGCCGCCGCCATCCCCGCCACGGTCAAGCGCATCGCCGTGCTGGACCGCAGCAAGGAGACCGGCTCCGTGGGCGAGCCCCTGTATCTGGACGTGGTCACCGCCCTCAATCAGGCCGGCCGCGGCGACATCCGGGTGGTGGGCGGCCGCTACGGCCTCAGCTCCAAGGACGTGACCCCCGGCCAGTTCGTGGCGGTGTACGATAACCTCACCAAGGCTGAGCCCAAGAACAGCTTCACCATCGGCATCAACGATGACGTGACCCATACCTCCCTGGACTATGAGGAGATCGACCTGTCCCCCGAGGGCCAGATCAGCTGCAAGCTGTGGGGCTTCGGCGGCGACGGCACGGTGGGCGCCAACAAGAACGCCATCACCACCATCGGCCTCATCGCCGGCAAGTACGCCCAGGCCTACTTCTCCTATGACTCCATGAAGTCCGGCGGCCTGACCCAGAGCCATCTGCGCTTTGGCGACGAGCCCATCCGCTCTACCTACCTGGTGTCCGCCGCCGATTTCGTGGCGGTGCACGCGCCCACCTATGTGGCAAAGTACGACACCACCGAGGATCTGAAAGACGGCGGCATCTTCCTCTTAAACTGCCCCTGGTCCGTGGAGGAGCTGGAGCACCGGCTGCCCGCCAAAATGAAGCGGGACCTCTATAAAAAACACGCCCAGTTCTACATCATCGACGCGGCCAAGCTAGCCTCTGAGATCGGCCTCGGCAACCGCACCAACAGCATCCTGCAGGCGGCGTTCTTTGCCCTCACCAAGGTCATCCCCATCGACATGGCCGTGGAGGACATGAAGAAGAATAACTACAATTCTTACTTCAAGAAGGCCGGCCAGAAGATCGTGGACCTGAACAACCAGGCCGTGGACGTGGGCGTCAGCGCCGCCGTGAAGGTGGATATCCCCGCCGCCTGGGCCGACGCGCAGGACGAGCCCGCGCCGGAGCTGAACGTGACGCCTTTCGTGCGGGATATCGTCATCCCCATGACCAAGGAGCAGGGCAACAAGCTGCCCGTGTCCGTATTCAAGAAGTACGGCGTGCTGGACGGCACCTGGGAGAACGGCACTTCCGCCTACTCCAAGCGCGGCGTGGCTACCAAGGTGCCCAAGTGGAACGGCGCGGCCTGCGCCCAGTGCAACCGCTGCGCCATGTGCTGTCCCCACGCGGCCATCCGTCCCGTGCTGCTGACCGACGCTGAGAAAGCCGAGGTCCCCGCCAGCTTTGAGACCGTGCCCGCCAAGGGCCTGGGCAAGGACGCCCCCGCCTATCATTACCGGATGCAGGTGTCGCCCTATGACTGCCTGGGCTGCGGCGTATGCCTGACCCAGTGCCCGGCGAAAGACGCGCTGGTCATGACGCCTTTCGAGGAGATGAAGCCGGAGCAGGAAAACTTCGACAAGGTGGCCATGAACGAGAAGTATCTCAAGCACGACGTCATCAGCGACAAGTCCGTCAAGTCCATCCAGTTCGCCAAGCCCTACTTCCAGTTCTCCGCGGCCTGCGGCGGCTGCGCCGAGACCACGTATCTGAAGCTGGTCAGCCAGCTGGTGGGCGACCACATGTACATCGGCAACGCGGCCGGCTGCTCCTCCGCTTACAGCGGCGGCGCGCCCATCCTGCCCTACTGCCGGGACGACCGGGGCTACGGCCCCGCCTGGGAGCACTCCCTGTTCGAGGATAACGCCGAGTTCGCTTACGGCTTCTTCCACGCTCAGGATGCCATCCGCAAGGAGCTGTTCATCCGCCTGGAGGCCCTGAAAGCCGCGGGCGTGGCGGCGGACGCCATCGAGGACTATCTCGCCGGCTGGGAGGATAAGGCCAAGTCCCGCGCCGTGTCCGACGCGGTGGTGGCGGCTCTGGAGAAAGCCCCCAAGAGCGAGGACAGCCAGTTCGTACTGGACAACAAGGAATATCTTGCCAAGAAGTCCGTGTGGGCCGTGGGCGGCGACGGCTGGGCCTACGACATCGGCTTTGGCGGCATCGACCACGTCCTGGCCCAGAACCGGGACATCAACCTGCTGGTGCTGGACACCGAGGTGTACTCCAACACCGGCGGCCAGTCCTCCAAATCCACGCCTACCTCCGCGGTGGCAAAGTTCGCCGCCGGCGGCAAGCAGGTGGCTAAGAAAGATCTGGGCGCCATCTTCATGAGCTACGGCTACATCTACGTGGCCCAGGTAGCCATGGGCGCCGACCAGGCCCAGACCCTCAAGGCCATCCGCGAGGCGGAGGAGTATCCCGGCCCGTCCATCATCATCGCCTACTGCCCGTGCCTGGAGCAGCATATCAAGGCCGGCATGAGCTGCACGCAGGATGAGATGAAGAAAGCCGTGGAGGCCGGTTACTGGCACCTGTACCGCTATGACCCGCGGCGGGCGGCGGAGGGGAAGAACCCCTTCCAGCTGGACTCCAAGGAGCCGGACCAGAGCAAGCTCATGGACTTCCTCATGGGCGAGAACCGGTTCGCGTCCCTGAAGAACAACTTCCCGGAGAAGGCCGACGCACTGTACGCCAAGGAGATCTCCGACGTGAAGGCCCGCTACGCCAAGTACAAGAAGATGGCGGAGGACTGAGCGTAAACCAAGCGGCGGCGTCCGGGGCGAGACCCCTGGACGCCGCTTTGCGAGAGCATTTGGAGGAACGATATGCGCAGGATACTGCTTGTCATTGATATGCAGAAGGATTTTGTGGACGGAGCCCTGGGTACGCCCGAGGCCGTGGCCATCGTGGATCGGGTGGTGGAGGAGATCGGAAAGTATGCCCCGGAGGACGTCATCGCCACCAGGGACACCCACCCGGAAAATTACCTGGACACCCAGGAGGGACGCAGCCTGCCCGTGGTGCACTGCGTGAAAGGGACCCCCGGCTGGCAGCTTGATGAAAAAGTCGCCGCCGCCCTGGGGGCGAACGCCCAGATCATCGACAAGCCCACCTTCGGCTCCGTGGTCCTGGCGGAGAAGCTGCGGGATATGGCAAAGAAAGAGCCGCTGGACGTGACGCTGGTGGGGCTGTGCACGGATATCTGCGTGGTATCCAACGCGCTGCTGGTGAAGGCGTTCCTGCCGGAGACGCCGGTATCCGTCGTGGCGGACGCCTGCGCCGGCGTGACACCGGAAAGCCACGCCGCCGCATTGGAGACCATGAAGATGTGCCAGGTGAAAGTCCTGTAAAGACAAGACAGCAAAATGCCTGTGTCCAGATCGGACACAGGCAT
>CANRBG010000050.1 GCA_947628805.1 uncultured Oscillospiraceae bacterium
CTCAGCTCCCCCATGGGGGAGTACTTCTTGAAGATGACCTCCCCGTCCTTCTCTGTATAGATCTCCAGCGGGTCACCCTCGCGGATGCGCATGGTGCGGCGTATCTCCTTGGGGATCACGACCCGGCCAAGGTCGTCGATACGGCGCACGATTCCAGTCGCTTTCATCTTTATCCTCCTGTTATCTTTTTGTCGGACAGGATTTATTATCCGCAAAAGTCCCAAACCTATGCAATCGGCCGAAATTTGGCAGGAATTGCAGGAGCGGCCTTAAAGAAAACTTAAGGATTTTTTGTAAAGACCGTCCCACAAACCCGCTTTTTCGTGCTATGATAGTGACGTGGAAGGAGAGATGCGGGATGCGGACGAAAAACACCGCCCGAGGGCGGATCGTGATAGAGCTGTGCCTGGTGGTGGTCCTGGCCCTGGCGTTCACGGGGGTGCTGCTGTGGCGGGGCGGCGTGCTGGACTTCGCGGCGGCTACGCCCACGCCGGAGCCCACCGCCGTGCCCTCCCCGACGCCCATCCCGGACGACATGTTCGAGTGGCGCGAGGGGGAGTATGTGCATGTGGAGTATGGCGAGGACGACAGCCTCACCATCGACCGGGACCGGTTCGCGGACCTGGACACCAAAAACGCCGCCGACCTGGTGGAGTGGGCCAAGATGGCCTGGGAGAACCAGTGGGGCTACGTGTGGGGCACCTTTGGAGACATCCTGACGGAGGACCTGCTGTACGAAAAGCTCCAGCAGTACCCCGAGGGCGTGGGCGACTATGAGGACGTCATCCGGGAAAAGTGGATGGGCCGCCGGGTGGCGGACTGCGCCGGGCTCATCAAGAGCTACGGCTGGTATGACCCGGACAGCGGCGCCATACTTTATCGCTACGGCGAGATGAAGGACTGGGGCACCGAGGAATTTTATGAAAACGCCCAGGTGAAGGGCGATATCGACACCCTGCCGGAGGAGCCCGGCCTGGTGCTTCACGGCAACGGGCACGTGGGCGTGTACATCGGCGGCGGCTACGCCATCGAGGCCATCGCCACCGCCGGCGGCGTGGTCAAGACCCGGGTGGCGGACCGGCCATGGCTCCACTGGCTGGAGTGCCCGTTCATCCAGTACGACTGAGCTTGAAAAAACAGGATATAGTGTGTATAATGGCTGCGTTGCAGCCATTATACTTTTATTATTCGGCAGTTACGCGGGAGGAAGGACAGCTATGAAAAGGATACGCACCGCCCAGCTCTGGGCGGACGCGGCACAGTATGCCGCCCTGGACAGCATCACGGTCTGCGGCTGGGCCCGGACCATTCGGGACCAGAAGAACTTCGGCTTCATCGACCTGAACGATGGCAGCTCCTTCAAGGGGGTACAGGTGGTGTTCGAGCGGGCCGTGCTGGCCAATTACGACGAGGTCGCCAAGCTGAACGTGGGCGCGGCGCTGATCGTGACCGGCAAGCTGGTGCTGACCCCGGAGGCCAAGCAGCCCTTTGAGCTGAAGGCGGCATCCGTGGAGGTGGAGGGCGTGTCCGCGCCGGACTATCCCCTGCAGAAAAAGCGCCACACGGTGGAGTATCTGCGCACCATCCAGCATCTGCGGGCCAGGACCAACCTGTTCTCCGCCGCGTTCCGGGTCCGGTCCGTGGCGGCCCAGGCTATCCACGAGTTTTTCCAGGACAGGGGCTTCGTATACGTACACACCCCCCTCATCACCGGCTCCGACTGCGAGGGCGCCGGGGAGATGTTCCGGGTCACCACCCTGGACCCCAGCGACCCGCCCCGGAAAGAGGACGGCTCCGTGGATTTCTCCCAGGACTTCTTCGGCAAGGAGACAAACCTGACCGTCTCCGGCCAGCTGAACGCGGAGAACTTCGCCATGGCCTTCGGGGACGTGTACACCTTCGGCCCCACCTTCCGGGCGGAGAATTCCAACACCCAGCGCCACGCGGCGGAGTTTTGGATGATCGAGCCGGAGATGGCCTTCTGCGACCTGGAGGGGGACCTGGAGTGCATGGAGGCCATGGTGAAATACATCATCAACACCGTGCTGGAAAAGTGCCCACAGGAGATGGAGTTTTTCAACGCCTTCGTGGATAAGGGCCTGTTGGAGCGGCTGCGCCATGTGGCCGGCAGCGACTTTGCCCGGGTCACCTACACCGAGGCGGTGGAGCTTTTGAAAAAGTCCGGGGCGGACTTCAAGTACCCGGTGGAGTGGGGCATGGACCTGCAGACGGAGCATGAGCGGTACCTGACCGAGCAGATCTACAAAAAGCCCCTGTTCGTCACGGACTACCCCAAAGAGATCAAGGCGTTCTACATGCGCCTGAACGATGACGGCAAGACCGTGGCGGCGGCGGACTGCCTGGTGCCGGGCATCGGGGAGATCATCGGCGGCAGCCAGCGCGAGGAGCGGCTGGACGTGCTCACCGCCCGGATGGCGGAGCTGGGGCTGAAGGAGTCCGACTACTGGTGGTATCTGGACCTGCGGCGCTACGGCACCTGCCGCCATGCGGGCTTTGGCCTGGGCTTTGAGCGGATGGTCATGTACCTGACCGGCATCAGCAACATCCGGGACGTGGAGCTGCATCCGCGCACCGTGGGCAACGCGGACTTTTAAAGACAGCCGAGACGCGGGGCCGGCATTGCCGGTCCCGCTTTTTTCAGGGAGGAGAACGAGCGGCATGACGCAGCGGGAGCGGCGGGAATTTCTTATCGGGCGGCTGCTGGACGAGCAGCCCCGTTACCGGGGCATGGCCGTGCCGGCGGACGAGCCGGGCCAGCGGGCCCTGCTCCGGGGGCTGATGAACGTGCGGGCCCCGGGGGAGATCGGCGCGGATTTTCTGGCGGTGCAGGACGACTATCTGCGGGCGGAGACCGCCGCCAAGGGGATCACGGCGCTGGCGGACCTGACGGCCGTGGAGCCGGGACTCTATCTCTGGCAGGGGGACATCACCACCTTGGCGGTGGACGCCATCGTCAACGCCGCCAACAGCGGCATGACCGGCTGCTATGTGCCCGGCCACAACTGCATCGACAACTGCATCCACACCTTCGCGGGGGTCCAACTGCGGCTGGACTGCGCCCGGCTCATGGCGGAGCAGGGCCATCCGGAGCCCACCGGCTCGGCCAAGATCACTCCGGGCTATGACCTGCCCTGCCGGTATGTGCTGCACACGGTGGGCCCCATCGTGGAGGGCGCGCTGACGGCGGAGCACCGGGAGCAGCTTCGGTCCTGCTATGTGTCCTGCCTGGAGCTGGCGGCGGCGCAGGGCCTGGAGAGCGTGGCCTTCTGCGGCATCTCCACGGGCGTGTTCCGTTTTCCCAAGCAGGAGGCGGCGCGGATCGCCGTGGACACGGTCCGAAGCTGGCTGTGGGACCACCGCGGCCCGGAGAAGGTGATCTTTGTCGTGCACAGCGGCGAAAACTACAGGATATATGAACAGGCGCTAAGGGCGCCGGCGTAAAAACCATCCACCGCGCGCCGCGGCCAAAGCCCCGGGAGTCCTGCCGCTCCCGGGGCTTTGGCTGTCCGAAGACCCGCTGGCCCTGACTTGTCCTGACCTCCGAGCAAAAGAGCGCTTCCCGGATTGATTTCCTGGTCTTCCCATGGTAAAATAAAATTGGTAAATTGGGGAAATGATGGGCAATTTGATGGAAGGAGAGCGCCCTGCGGATGAAGAAGTGGTATAAAAAACTGCTGACGCCCGTTTTGCTGTGTGCGGTGATGGCAGCCGCCGTGGCGATCGGGGCGGTGTATTTCGGCTTCATCTCCAAGCGCATCGACGAGGACAGCGCCGTCCACCTGCAGGAGATATACGGCCAGGTGAACAACTCCTTTGGCTCGTTCGTGGACCGGAACTGGGGCCTTCTGAACGAGTGGGGCCGCCGTTTTGAGTTGGCGGAGGGACTGGACCGGGCTTCCGTGACCGCCATGGTGGACCAGGAGCGGGAGCGCTGGGGGTTTTCGGAGTTCTACTTTCTCTCTGCGGACGGCATCGGCATGACGCCGGCGGGAGAAAAGAGCGGTATGGACCTGTGCGGCAGCGGGGACGGTCAGTCTCCCCGGGAGCCGGTGATGGCGGGCCAGACCCTGCCCAGCGGCCAGGAGATGGTCGTATTTGCCGCCCCGGTGGCGAGCGGGGAGTATGACGGCTTCGGCTTTGACGCCATCGCTGTCAGCTATACCAGCGCGGACCTGGCCCAGTCGCTGAATGTGGACGCCTTCTCCGGCAAGGCAAACTGCTTCGTCATCGACGATGAAGGCGGCGTATTGCTGTCCACCCGGACCGGCGGGAACGTGTTCAGGAACTACCTGTCCTATCTGCGGGCAGCCTCCGACCTGACAGAGCGGGAACTGGCGGATATCCAGGCGGACTGGGCCGCCGGCACGTCCGGGCTCGTGCGGTGCCGGATCGGGGATGTGGTAAGCTGCATTTTGTACCAGCCCGTCGGCTATCAGGATTTCGTCCTGCTCAGCGCGGTGCCCCAGAGCGCCGTCAGCGCGGGCTTTTTGTCTGTGCAGCGGACCACCGTTGCGGTGCTGGTGATCATCTTCCTGCTGGTGGGCGCGGCGGCCATCGGTCTGCTGCTGCTGCGTGGTCAGCGGCTGTCCCGGAAAAACCAGACCGAGCTGCAGTACCGGGAGCGGATGTTCGATGTGCTGTCCAGCACCGTGGATGACATCTTCCTCATGCTGGACACCGGCGAGTACCGGGTGGACTATGTGAGCCCCAACATCGAGCGGCTCCTGGGCATCCGTGTGGAGGACGCCCGGGCCGATATCCGGGTCATGGAGAAGTGTACCATCCGGGACAACGTGATCATACCCCGGGAAGAGCTGGACTCTATCCCCCTGAACGGCAACAAATACTGGGAGTGCGAGTACCGGCACCAGGGCACCGGCGAGGGCCGCTGGTACCGCATGACGCTCTACCGCATGTCCATCCAGGACGTGGAGAAGTACATCATCGTCCTGTCTGACCGGACGCTGGAGCAGCGGATGAATCAGCAGCTCCAGGACGCTCTCAACGCCGCCCAGAGCGCCAACGAGGCCAAGAGCAACTTCCTGTCCAATATGTCCCACGATATCCGCACCCCCATGAACGCCATCGTGGGCTTCTCCCTGCTGCTGGAGAAGGAGGCGGACGACCCGGAGAAGGTGCGGGAGTATACCCGCAAGATCACCGCCTCCAGCCACCATCTGCTGAGCCTGATCAACGATGTGCTGGACATGAGCAAGATCGAGAGCGGCAAGACCAGTCTCAACGTGGACCGGTTCAGCCTGCCGGAGCTGCTGGAGGAGCTGAGCATCATCCTCCTGCCCCAGGCCAAGGCCAAGGACCAGACCTTCACCATCCATGTCCAGGGCGCGCCCCCGGAGCAGATACTGGGCGACAAGCTGCGGCTCAACCAGATCCTCATAAACCTGCTGTCCAACGCCATCAAGTACACCCCGGAGGGGGGCCGGATCGAATTTCTGGTCTGCGAGGTGGATCACAGCGCCCAGAGCCAGTATGTGAAGCTGCGGTTCGTGGTCCGGGACAACGGCATCGGCATGAGCGAGCAGTTCCAGCGGGAGGTGTTCGCCCCCTTCAGCCGGGAGATCAACTCCGTCACCAACAAGATCCAGGGCACGGGCCTTGGCATGGCCATCACAAAGAACCTGGTGGACCTGATGGGCGGTGTGATCCAGGTGGAGAGCAAGCTGGGCCAGGGCAGCGCTTTCACCGTGGAGCTGACCTTCGCTCTGCCGGAGCAGGAGGAGAAGGACACCTGGTACCGGCAGAAGATCACCCGCATGCTGGTGGTGGACGACGAGGAAGAGATCTGCCTGGACATCCGGGAGCTGATGCGGGGTACCGGCGTGGACGTGTCCATCCGTACGGACGGTGCCGCCGCCGTGGAGGCCGCCGTCCAGGCCCATAGAAACGGAAGCGATTTCCACGTCATACTGCTGGACTGGAAAATGCCGGGGATGGACGGGGTCCAGACTGCCCGGGCCATCCGGGAGAAGGTGGGCCGCCATGTGCCCATCCTGGTGCTGACCAGCTACGATTGGAGCGACATCGAGGCGCAGGCCCGGGACGCCGGCATAGACGCTTTTATGCCCAAGCCCTTTTTCGCTTCCACCTTCTGGCAGACCATCAAACCCCTGTTCACCCGGGAGGAGAGCCGTCCGGTGGAGGCCGCCTTGCCGGCAGAGAATGTGCTGGCAGGACGGCTGTTCCTGGTGGCGGAGGACAACGAGATGAACGCGGAGATCCTGACCGAGGTGCTGTCCATGGAGGGGGCCCGGTGCGAGGTGGCGGTCAACGGCAGACAGGCGGTGGAGATGTTCGAGGCCTCCCAGCCGGGCCGGTACGACATGATCCTCATGGACGTACAGATGCCCGTGATGAACGGCTACGAGGCCACCCGGGCCATCCGCGCCAGCGCCCATCCCGAGGCGGCGAGCATCCCCATCGTGGCCATGACCGCCAACACCTTTGCAGAGGATGTGCGCAACGCTATGGATGCGGGCATGGACGCTCACCTGGCCAAGCCCATCGACCTGGACGCTATGCGCCAGATCGTGGGCCGGCTCCTGGCTCCCGGCGCCGGGGCGGACGATGATAAAGGAGACAGTATTTCATGAAAAGAGGGCTTTTTTCCGCGATGCTCCTGGGGCTGGCTATGGCCCTGCTCCTGACGGCCTGCGGCGGCGATACGGCCTCCGCCCCGGCCGGGGACGGCGTTACGCTGACCGTGCTGGGCAAAAAAACGGACCTGGAAAAGAGCTACATGACTCGGGTGTTCGACCTGTATGAACAGGCCACCGGCAACCGCCTGGAGATCAGAAGCTACGAGGACTCCGACTTCGAGACGGCCGCCGCCAAGGATTTCGCCGATGGCAAGGCCCCGGACATTTTTCTGCACTTCCACAACGCGGACCTGAACCGATTCGATGTGGCGGAGAATTTCCTCACCCTGAACGACGAGCCCTGGGTGGAGGACCTGACGGACGGGGCTCTGGCCTACTGCCAGGACGGCCGGGGCGACCTGCTGGGGCTGCCCTTCTGGGAGAACTCCGTCTCCGGCTGCTACTACAATAAGACGCTCCTGGACAGCCTGGGGCTGCTGCCCGCCGCCAACCAGACGGAGTTCGACATGCTCTGCCAGGCCCTGGCGGAGACCGGCTATACCCCCATCTGCTGGCCCGCCAATGGCTGCTCCTGGATGATCCAATTCGCTCTGGACCCGGTGTTCGCCGACCAGCCGGAGCTTCTGGAGAAACTCAACAGCCGCCAGATCGCCTACGCCGACATCCCCCAGGTGACGGATATGGTCCAATGGGTGGCCGACGCGGCGGACAAGGGCTGGTTCGGCGGCAGCTTTCTGCAGACCGGCTGGGATGAGATCAGCCCGGCCCTGGCCTCCGGGGAGGCGGTCATGGCCCTGATCTGGGACACCTGGTTCTACACGGACCTGGAGCAGGACGGCCAGTATACCCTGGACGACTTCGCCCTGATGCCCGTGTTCATGGGAACGGCGGAGAACGGCACCTATGAGGGCGGCAATCTCAATATGATGATGGTCAACAAAAACGGCGCTCATGTGGACGAGGCGCTGGCGTTTTTGCGCTTCTGCGCCACGCCGGAGAACTATAACGCCGCCTTCGACGGCATCTCTACGGTCAGCTGCTTCAAGGGCCAGACCACCAACATCCAGTCCGGGATGGTGACCGACGCGGCGGCGTCCATCGCCGCCAACGAGCGGGTCTCCACTGCCGCGTCCCGGATCGTGGGCTACAGCTCCGACGATGTGGCGGCGGCCTTCGAGGCGCTGCTCTCCGGCCGCACGGACGTATCTGGCTGCGTGGGGCTGCTGGA
Organism: uncultured Oscillospiraceae bacterium; assembly: GCA_947628805.1. Lineage (GTDB taxonomy): Bacteria > Bacillota > Clostridia > Oscillospirales > Oscillospiraceae > CAJOIG01. Next base: position 7,867 of record CANRBG010000050.1, read on the forward strand.
TGAGTACCGCCTGGCGGAGATCGAGGCCCAGAGCGCGGCAGACCAGCCGTAAAAGCGGGCAGCAAAAAAGACGGACGAGAGAGACACTTCTTAGGGAAGCTGTCTCTCCCGGACTTTTTAGCGCTTGGCCGAAAGAAGAATGGAGCGCCCCGGACAGGGTCTGCCTGTCCGGGGCGCTGCTTAGCGGAGTGGATATGCATAGCCGTATTTGCGGCAAATCACATTGTTATAATTGTCACGTCCTTATCTGAAACTATGGTTTTCCCTGCTCCAATATCAACACGGAAAATGGCGTCCGAATCTTTGTCCGCCAAATAGTAGCCCGTCGTTTCTTCCGGCAGGGACAATACATCGCGTTTTGCAGTTATAGGGTTTGTTTTGAACTTATCTATGAAACGGACACCGAGCAGATATTCCATGCCTGGCACGTCAATAGCGGATATGTCACGCAGTACGCTTGCCGCTTTGTCATGCCATGCGCTTTTGAGAACCACAACGATGGCAGGGTATTCTTCGCCGTTGATTTTGAATTTTATTACTTCTGCCTCTGCCACCCCAGGGTGGACCAACACTTGTTCCTCAATGTCATACATGGGATAGGTCTTGCCGCCATTGACGAAGCAATCCGTGGCCCGGCCAAAAACACGGTATTTCCCGTTGCTATAACGTATAGCGATATCCCCTGTATGTACCCAACCATCTGCGGTAAATAATTCTTTATTTTTTTCTTCTTCCATGTATCCAGCCGTCACGCAAGGTGAACTGACTTCCAAGATGCCTCTCTGGTTATCTGGAAGGTTGTCACCCGTCACGGGATCTGTAATCCGATATCTCATTCCGGGAAGAGGACGGACCGAAACGTCTCTGATATCTTCAAACTCTACATCGGAACTTCCTGAACCGCTTCCTGTTTCTGTCATGCCATAAGAGTTAAGGATGTTTTTTATCCCCAGACGCTTTGCGGTCAGACGAAACTTTTCCATCTGCGCAGGCATAATGGCCTCACCGCCAATGTATATGGACCTCACATGGCTCAACGCTCCATCTGCCAGGCCGGATTCATCTAAGGTAGCAACATGACTGGGTGCCGCAAGGGCAATTGTCGCTTTACTGTCCAAGAGGTCTTTACCGAAAGCAAACCTGTCGTATTTTGGTTTGTAAATAAGCGTCATCCCATAGATGAGCCCGCCGCAGTGGATGCCATGGATAACGCCTGTTGCATAAAAGATTGGGATGAAAATGGTATTGCGGTCGTTTGCATTAAGGTCGTACCACAGATGGTCGTAGACACAGGCCATCTTTGTAATGCCATCTGCATATAGGCGGACACATTTCGGCATTTGGCTCGTCGTTGCGCCTGTGAGGAAGTGAGCGGCGATCTTGCCCTCCTCATAGGGGAAGTTGAATGGCTCTTTGATCTTCTTACCAAGAGTGGCAAATTCTTTGAGCCTCATGATCTCCATTCCCTGCGGGAGAGATTTATGCGATTTTACATATTCGTCCAGAAAATCCTTGTTGTCGATCAGTCCCTTGGTCTGCCCCGCCAGCTTGACAATGGGATTCATATAATCCGTAACGCTGGTGACAATAAGGTTTTTTACGCCCGCCTGATGCAGTTTTGACACTAAGTCATCGGAGAGAAAACCATCGAATATAACAGCGATTCGACTATTTACTCCTTTTGTGTATTTCTCAGTATAAGCATGCAGGAACCCAGGGCCAACCATATTAGCGATCTTATTTGCGTCAATAGCTCCATAAAAAGCGTTGACTGACGCGATGGTAGAAGGTGCGGATATCGTTATTGCGCTCTCGTCCAGGCCATCCAGATGGATGAAGGCTTTTTTGTAGTCCTCAAACATCTGAAACGTCTCGGCATAGGTAAACTTGCTGCCAAAATATTCTCCGGCGATACGCTTCATGTTGTCCTTGTTGCGGATACGCAGGTCCTCTACCACGCGGAGCCTGGGGTTCTCAATGGGCTGAAATTGGCTCATTTTCTATATACCTCCACAGCAAAAAATGCGCCAGTGTGCTGGCGTTCATCCCGACAGGTCTGCCGGAGGTGGGAAAGGGCCCGCCCCGGCTTTCCTGCCGGGATAAACAAAGGCGGCGCAGGGAATGATCTTCCCTACACCGTCATA
>CANRBG010000051.1 GCA_947628805.1 uncultured Oscillospiraceae bacterium
TGCCGGGTCAGGTCAAGCATCTTGCAGCTGAAGCCCCACTCGTTGTCGTACCAGGCCATCAGCTTCACGAAGTTGCCGTTCAGAGCCAGGCCGGCCTTGGCGTCGAAGATGGAGGTGTGGGGATCGGTCTTGAAGTCGGAGGAAACGACTTCCTCGTCCACATACTCCAGCACGCCGGCCATGGGGCCCTCGGAGGCGGCCTTCATCGCGGCGCAGATCTCGTCATAGGTGGCGGACTTGTCCAGACGGACGGTCAGGTCAACGATGGACACGTCGGCGGCGGGGATACGCATGGAGGTGCCGGTCAGCTTGCCCTTCAGCTCGGGGATGACCTTGCCCACAGCCTTGGCGGCGCCGGTGCTGGTGGGGATGATGTTGCCATAGATGGAACGGCCCAGACGCCAGTTCTTCTTGGAGAAGCCGTCCACGACAGCCTGGGTGGCGGTGGAGGCGTGCACGGTGGTCATCAGACCCTCGACGATGCCGAAGTTGTCATTCAGGACCTTGGCCACGGGAGCCAGGCAGTTGGTGGTGCAGGACGCGTTGGAGACGAACTGCATATCGGCGGTGTACTTCTCCAGGTTCACACCGCAGACGAACATGGGGGTGTCGTCCTTCGCGGGGCCGGACATGACAACGACCTGAGCGCCGGCGTCGATATGGGCCTGCGCGGTGGCCTTCTCCAGGAAACGGCCGGTGCACTCCAGCACGTACTCAACGCCCATCTCGCCCCAGGGCAGCTGGGCAGGATCGCGGTACTTGGAGTCAGCCAGAACGGTGACCTTCTTGCCGTCGACCACCAGGCAGCTGGCCTCGTCGTCGGCCTCGATGGTGCCGTCGAAGCGGCCGTGGACGGTGTCATACTTCAGCGCGTAGGCCAGCTGGGAAGCGGGATGGCCGGGCGCGTTGATGGCGACGACCTGGATGTCGTCAGCCTTGATGGCAGCCCGGAAGACCAGAGAGCCGATGCGGCCAAAGCCGTTGATACCAATTTTTACCATGATCATATCCTCCTAAATGTAATTTTGACACTTTAAGGGTCCCGGCCCGCATCATGGCAGAAGGCCGGCCACAGGCATTATACACCAACCTTTCCGGCATTTCCAGCCTTTTCTTAAAAAAGCCGGGGCAAATCGAAAAATTTTTGCGCTCTGCCAAAAATCCGCGCCGGTCCGGCTCTGGGGATTGCTCTTTTGCAAAGGATTTGATATGATATGCGGGAAAAGCCGCATCCAGTCGAGACGAATAAGGACAAGCGAAAAAACATAAAAAGAGAGAGTATGGGAAAAGACATGGGCATACAGCCAGATGCCATCGGCCCTCTGTTCGAGATGAGCCGGGACCCCGTCATGGGCGTGGACCGGGCTCACAGGGTGCTATTTGTGAATCCGCCGGCGGCAGCGCTGCTGGGTCTTCGGCTTGGCGACGACGCGGCAGCGGTGATCCCGGCGCATATCCTGGACGACCCGGCGGAGCAGTTCATCGCCACCGCCGCGTTGGGCTCACGGAAAGCCAGCGTATCGGTGCGCCGGCTGGAGGACGTCGCCGTGCTCACCTGGTCCCTGCCCCGGCAGGAGCCGCCCGGGGCGGATCCCGACCGTGCGCTGCGGCAGCTGGCGGACACGCTGATGACCGCCCGCCTTGCCATCGACGCGCTGGTGCGCTATACCAAGGCGGAGCAGGACCCGGCAGGCCGTGAGGCGGCCAGCATCCTCTATAAGTCTTACTATGAGATGCTCCGGCTCAGCCGTCACATGACCCTGGCGGCCGGTATTGTGCGGGACCGGCTCCCCTCCGCCCCGCAGGTGACGGATCTTGGGCAGGTATGTCAGGAGCTGTGCCAGACGGTGGGCGTACTCTTTGAAAGCCGGGGCCTGGCGGTGGTATTCCACGCCGACCCGGGCATGCACCTGACCATGGCGGACCCGGACCAGCTGGAGGTCATGCTCTTGAATCTGCTGCAAAACAGCCTATCCCACTGCCGGACCGGCGACACGATCCAGGTGGACCTGACCCGGGAGAACGACCGGTTCATTATCGCCGTCCGTGACCCGGGCGCCGGCATCCCCCCGGACAAACTGGCCGCCCTCTTCGCGGGTGTCCCCGCCGACCGCCCGGGAGACCCCGCCGACGGGCCCGGCATGGGCCTTTATATCGCCCGGGGCATCGCGGAGCGCCACGGCGGCGCTATGATCCTGGAGAGCCGGCCCGGCATGGGGACCAATGTGCGCATCTCCATCCCCTACAAGGCCTCGGAGGACCTGACGGTGAACACCCCCATGGCCCGCTACCGCAGCGACGGCATGAACAATGTGCTGACGGAGCTGTCCACGCTTCTGGACAAGAGTTTTTATACCAAAAAGATGTTCGATTGACAGGTTGATCTCTTAAGATGGCATGGCCCCGGGGCCATGCCATCGCCCATATAAAGGGACAAAAAAGGCCGTTTTCTGTCCCGCAAAACCCTTTTCAGGCGCTGAAGACCCTTCTTTTTCCTATAATTTACAAATATCCCACAAAAAATACATATTTTTTTGACAGGACAGCACAAATGTGCTATTTTAACTGTATCAATTTAAATGGAGGCGGGAGACATGATCCAGGACTTCAAGAGGAAAGACGACAAGCTGAACAAAGCCGCCCGCAAGGCGGAGATCAAACGCCTGCGGGAGATGCTGGTCAACCAGCAGCAGACGATCCGGGAGCCCAAGCTGCCGGTGATCGTGATGGTAGAGGGCTGGGACTGCGCCGGCAAGGGCAACCTGATCAACGAGCTGATCTGCGAGATGGACCCCCGGTTCTACTCGGTGACCAATTTTGAGCGGACGCCGGAGTCGGAGGAGCGGTATCCTTTCCTGAAAAAGTACTTTGACGTGCTGCCTGAAAACGGCAAATTCCTGTTCATGGACACCGGCTGGATGGAAGACGTGGTGAGCAAGTATCTGCGCCGGGAGATCTCCAAGAAAGAATACGAACGCCGGATCAAATCCTGCGGCGTCATGGAGCGTCAGCTGCGTGACAACGGCTATGTGCTGATAAAGCTCTTTATACATATCTCCCGCAAGGAGCAGCTCCAGCGCATCACCGCTTTGCAGGACAACCGGGACACCCAGTGGCGCATCTCCGGGGACGACCTGTGGCAGCAGCAGGAGTACGATCAGTTCCTGGAGACCTATGACGAGTTCATGGAGGCCACCAACAAGATCTCGCCCTGGCATGTGCTGGACGGAGCCAGCCGGAAAAAGGCCCTGTACGACGCCCTGACCGCCATCACCGGCACGGTGGAAAAGGCCATCGAGGCCGGCCGGTACGTGGGCAAGCCCACCGGCCGGAAGTTCCCCCTGTTGGGCCACCCCTCCCAGAAGGACGCCGATCTCACCGCCTGCATCGACCCGGAGGAATACAAGACCGAGCTGAAGCGGCTGCAAAAGAAGCTGGCCAAGCTCCACAACCAGATCTACCGCAAGAAGATCCCCGTGGTGATCTGCTACGAGGGCTGGGACGCCGCCGGCAAGGGCGGCAACATCCGCCGGCTTGCCTATCCCCTGGACCCTCGGGGCTTCGACGTGATCCCCATCGCCAGCCCCACGCCGGGGGAGCTTGCCCGCCACTTCCTGTGGCGGTTCTGGACCAAGCTGCCCCGCAGCGGCCATGTGGCCATCTTCGACCGCACCTGGTACGGCCGGGTGATGGTGGAGCGGATCGAGGGCTTCTGCTCCGAAAACGACTGGAAGCGGGCCTACGGCGAGATCAACGAGTTTGAAAAGGAGCTGACCGACTGGGGCACCGTGGTGCTGAAGTTCTGGATCCACATCGATCCGGACACCCAGCTGGAACGGTTCGAGGCCCGGCAGAACACGCCGGAGAAGCAGTGGAAGATCACCGACGAGGACTGGCGCAACCGGGAGAAATGGCCCCAGTACGAGGAGGCCGTGGAGGACATGCTGCAAAAGACCAGCACCAAGTACGCGCCCTGGTATGTGATCGAGTCCGTCGATAAGAAATACGCGCGCATCCGCACGCTGCAGATCGTCACCGACGCCCTTGAAAAGGCGGTGGAAGAGAACGTGGTCCGGGGGATGAAGAGCCAATGGACAAAGAAGAAAGAGCCCAAGAAAGAGACGAAGAAAGATTCCAAGAAGCAGGACGAGAAGTGATCCCGCCGGAGGCGGTTGCCGCCGACGGCGACGAGGCGGCCGCTCCCCTGCCGGAGACGCCCGCGAGCGACCAGGGCTGCTTTCTGGACCGGGAACTGAGCTGGCTGCAGTTCAACCTGCGGGTACTGCACCAGGCCGGGGATGGGGATACGCCGCTGCTGGAGCGGCTGAAATTCCTGGGGATCTATCACTCCAATCTGGAGGAGTTTTTCATGGTGCGGGTGGGATCGCTGATCCACCGGGCCGCGCTGCTGCCAAAGGAACGGGATGAAAAGACCCAGATGACCGCCTCCCAGCAGCTGCGCCGGATCATGGCGGAGGTATCTGACCAGCAGGAGACGAAATACCGCATCTACCGGGGGCTTTTGAAGGACATGAAGGCCGCCGGGATCGACGTGGTGGATTTCCGCAAGCTCAGCAAGGTAGACGAGGTGCTGACCCGGAAGTTCTTCTCCGACATCCGGCCGCTGCTGACGCCCCGGATCGTGGACGCGGAGCACCCGTTTCCCTTCGTGGGCAACAAGGAGACGTGGCTGGCCTGCGCCGTCAAAAAGGGTGAAAAGAGCGAAAAAGGCGATAAGGGCGACGGCCTCCGGCTGGGGCTGGTGCCCATCGAGCGGGTGCCCCCCTACCGGGTGTGCGAGGCGGACGGCCGCCAAAAGGTGATCCTGACGGCGGAGATGGTGGCCTATTACGCCCCCTCCCTCTTTAAAAAGCAGGAGGTGCGCCAGAGCGTATTGTTCCAGGTCACCCGCAACGCGGACGTATTCATCGAGGACGATCTGGACTCCTTTGACGCGGACCTGCGCTCGTCCATGGAGAAGATGCTGCGCAAGCGCAAGCGCCAGCAGCCGGTGCGTCTGGTGTTCGGCGGCAAGCCGTCGGCGAAGCTGCGGGCTATGCTGGTCAAGGCCCTGAAGGTGCCGGAGCAGAACGTGTTCGTGCAGCGGGTCCCCTTTGATCTGTCCTTCGGTTCGGGCCTGAGACGGGGCCCAGGGATGAAATACGCCGAGCGGCGGCCCCGGCGGACGGTACAGCTGAAAAAGGGCGAGTTCTTCCCCTATTTGGAGAAGAAAGATATCCTTTTGAGCTTCCCGTTCCAGAGCATGAGCTCCTTTGTGGATCTGCTGTACGAGGCGGCGGATGACCCGGACGTGGTGTCCATCCGCATCACCCTGTACCGGCTGGCGGCCAGCAGCCAGGTGGCGGCGGCCCTGGCCTACGCGGCGGACCGGGGCAAGAGCGTGCTGTGCCTGCTGGAGCTGCGGGCCCGGTTCGACGAGCAGAACAACATCGACTACTCCGAGGTGCTGGAGGATACCGGCTGCACTGTGATCTACGGCCTGCCGGATCAGAAGATCCACTCCAAGCTGTGCCTGATCACCCGGCAGAAGAACGGCCAGATCCAGTACTTCACCCAGGTGGGCACCGGCAACTATAACGAGATCACCAGCGAGCAGTATACGGACCTGTCCGTCATGACCTCCCGCCAGGCGGTGGGTCAGGACGCCGCCCAGGTGTTCGACTCCCTGGCCTTGGGCCAGGTCCCCGGTGAGGCGGAGGCCATGTGGATCGCCCCCAACAGCTATCTGACCCGGGTGCTGGAACTGATCGGCCGGGAGACCACCAAGGGCCCGGCGGGCCGGATCGCCATCAAGGTCAACTCCCTGAACGACATGGACGTGATGCGCGCGCTGATCACCGCCTCTCAGGCGGGGGTCCGGGTGGAGCTGTTCATCCGGGGCATCTGCTGTCTGCGGCCCGGTATCGAGGGCTTCACGGACAACATCACCGTCCGCAGCGTGGTGGGCCGGTATTTGGAACACTCCCGCATTTTCGCCTTCGGCGGCGGCGACGATCTGCGGGTGTTCGTGGGCTCTGGCGACCTGCTGAACCGGAACACCCGCCGCCGGGTGGAGGCCTTTATCGAGTGCGTCTCCCCGGAGACCCGGGACGGGGCATTGCGGGTGTTGGAGACCCTGCGGGCGGACCATGAGCGCAGCTGGACCATGCAGCCGGACGGCTCCTATGTATGGGACCGCTCGGCGCCCGGCACCGCCAGCCAGGACAAATTGTACGAATACTTTTCCGGACAGGTGATCGAGAGCGCGCCGGAGCCGGCACCGGCCGCCCAGGGGTTCCTGAAAAAACTCCGCCAGCTCTTTGTGGGCAAAAAATAAGCATAATACAAAATATGACCGGCGTTGGCTCAGCCAACGCCGGTTAAGCTTGTCAAAAACAGGTTTTTGACAAGCTTAGATTGAAACTGCTCGGCGGAAGTGAATCCCGCCGGCAGGAAGTCAAAAGCCTGTCATACAGCGGCTTTTGACTTCACGCGTGGGAATGCCGCGCGGCTCGGCCTGACCGGCCTTCGCTCCCTTTCATCCATCCTTTGACAGTTGCGGCAATAATGTCCTCTATTCTATCCCGAAAAAACGCCTGCCGTTTTCCGCGCAGACCTGGGCCACCAGCTCCGGGGTGGTATGGCGCACCTGGGCGATGACCTCCGCCACCCGGGGCAGCTTCCGGGAATCGTTGCGCTTGCCGTCGGTACGGGGCATGGGGGCCAGATAGGGACAGTCCGTCTCCAGCAGCATCCGGTCCGTGGGCATCATGGCAAGCACCTCCAAGGCCCGCCGGGCCCCCTGCATGGTGATGGCCCCGTTGAAGCCCAGATACCAGCCCCAGGATAGTATTTCCTTTGCCATCTCCGCGCTGCCGGAATAGCAGTGGAACTCCCCCCGGACGTTGGGGTGCCGCCGGAGGATCGCCATACAATCCCCGTGGGCCTCCCGGTCGTGGATCACCACCGGCAGGTCCAGCTCCTCCGCCAGGCGCAGCTGCTCTTCCAGAACTTCATGCTGGGTCTGCTTCCAGTCCAGGTCGTAGTGGTAGTCCAGGCCGATCTCCCCGATGGCGACCACCTTGGGGTCCCTGGCCCAGGCGCGGATGGCGTCCGCGCTCTGCTCCGACCAGGCCCTGGCGTCATGGGGGTGCCAGCCCACGGCGGCGTAAAAGTGGTCATACTTGTGGGCCAGGTCCACCGAGGCCTGACTGGTGGGCCCGTCGCAGCCCACGTTCACCACCAGGTCCACCCCCGCCGCTGGCAGGGACGCCAGAAGCCCGTCCCGGTCCGCGTCGAACCACTCGTCGTCATAGTGGGCGTGCGTGTCAAAATACATATCCTCTCCCCCTCATCTGTTCAAAAGCCGCGCGATGGGCGGCCGGGCCACCTTCATGGCCCCCTTGGGACAGAACTCCTGGCAGCAGAAGCAGCGGATGCACTTGCTCCTGTCGATATGGGGCAGCTTGTCTTTCATGGAGATGGCCTTGGCCGGGCAAATCTGCCCGCACTGGCCGCAGCCCACGCACTCCCCCGCCGCCACCTTGGGCCGGGAGCTCAGAGCCTTCTGCATGACCTTGCCGAAGGCTTTTTTGAAAGGGTTGATCCCCTCCCCGAACAGCATCTCGCCGAAAAACACCACCTCGTTTTTCGTGCCGATGTTGTTGAAATCCTTGATCCGGGATTCTTCCACATCCCCGTCGATGTCCAGCTCCCGCCAGCCTGCCGGGATCAGCCCCCGCTCATAGGCCGCCTCCAATGTGGGCACATCCTCCCGTCTGAGGCCGATGAGCTCCGCGCACACAAGATCGGCGGCGTGGGGCGATTTCGACGCCAGCAGCAGGCCCATGGGCTTCGGGTCCCCCATGGTGGGGCCGTTGCCGTCCATGCCCACCACCGCGTCCACGATGGACAGCACCGGCTTGAAGTACTCGTCCAGATCCACGATCATCCGGGCGAAATCGGCGGCGTTGGGGTATTTGTAGTGGTACTCCGGCTTCATGGTGCCGGGGATGGCCCCAAACAGGTTCTTGGCCGCCGCGGACATAGCCATCATGCCGTGGCTTTTCAGCTTGCAGAAGTCGATAATGGCGTCGCAGCCGTCCAGCCAGCCGGTATAGGTGAAATGTTTGGCGACCGCCGCCTCGGGAAAGGACGCCTCCTTTTGGGAGAAGTCCGTGTTGAGCTCCGCCCCGGCCTTTTCCGCCTCGTGCATCCCCGTGGCCCGGTACACGTTCTTCACATAGGCCGCCGTATACAGGCCCCCTGGGCTGTCGCCGATGACCACCGACGCCGCCCCACGCTCCTTGAGCAGCTTCGTCAGCTCCCCCAGCAGCAAGGGATGGGTGGTGGCGCCGGCCTCCGGCTTCAGAAAGGACACCAGATTGGCCTTGACGCCCACCCGCATGCCCGGTCTGACAAAGTCCAGACCGCCCACCGGTTCCAGCGCTTTCAACAGCGCCACCCGGCAGACCGCCGGGTCGTAGCCGGGACAGGATACGATCGATACTTTTTCCATGCTGTTCTCCCCATACCGTTTTCCACCATCATATACCATCCCCCTTGCGTACGCAAGCAAAATAACGCCCGGGCGGACAAGACGTCCGTTCCGGGCGTTATGACAGTGGGCCGCGCCTGACAACCGCGCTCACATGGCGGGTCCCGTGGCGGAGGGAGCGTACACCCTGGCCGCCAACTCCTGGTTCAACGCATACAGGCCCTTGGCGTCGCCGCCAAAGAGCTTCATCTTCTTGACCATATCCTCGGCGTTTGTCTCCTCCTCGCCCTGCTCCTTGATGAACCAGTCCAAAAATTGCATGGTCTTATAGTCCTGTTGCTCAAATGCCTCGTGATAGATGGTGGTGATCAGCTTCGTCACATACTGCTCGTGGGCAAGGCCCGCCTCCAGGGGCCCCATGTGGTCCTTGAACACCTTGTCCGGCTTGTCGATGGCAAGGAACGTCACCTTGACGCCGCTGTTGATCAGGTACCGGCGGATCATCAGGGCGTGATCCCGTTCCTCCTGGGCCTGGACCTCATACCAGTGCGCGAAGCCATCCAGGCCCTCGTCGGCATAGTAGTTGGCAAAATCCAGGTACAGATACCCCGAATAAAGCTCCTTGTTGACCTGCTCGTTCAGCAGCTTTGCGATCTTTTTATGCAACATACCCTCACTCTTTTCTATAGAAATTTGTATAAGCATTATACTCTCACAGCCCGCCGGAAATCAAGAGCCCGGAGCAAAAGACAGCAAAACGCCGGAGCAAAGTACTCTTTACTCCGGCGTGGCAGGGGAAGAAGGTTTCGAACCCTCGGCCTACGGTTTTGGAGACCGTCGCTCTGCCAACTG
>CANRBG010000052.1 GCA_947628805.1 uncultured Oscillospiraceae bacterium
CTTTGTTTTGGCGCTGTAGTGTCGGTTTAGTCCGCTCCTTTCCAGGGCCGCCGCTCCCTCCGATTCGTACAGGCGTAATTGCCTCTTGGTTGCTTTCAATCAGTTCCGCTTTCGTAAGGACACAGCCGCAGTCGGAACATTTCAACCTCGTATCATCAGGTGCATCATGTAAGTCATCTAAACTGCTGTCTAACGCTGCAAACTGATCATTCCCGCAAATAGGACAAAGCATTTTTACGTTTCTGCTTAAATCTTTCAAATTTGAACCCCCTCATCATCGTTGTCGAAGCTTTTTTATCATTATATCAAGAGTCCTCATAGGCCTACAATGAGCAGTTTACCGTCATTCTGTACAAAACAAAGACGGGGACGCTCGTGTGAGCATCCCTGTTTTTGACCTTCGGGTTTTGCCGGATAGCCTCAAAAGCCTATTTTGTTGGGGTCAAATTGGGGTCAAATTTTTGAGCCGACACCCTGCTTTTGTGCAATAAGACAACGAAAAAACGCCGTTTTACGGGCGAAAACGGCGTTTTAAGTGGCAAAGATTGCGCTAATTGATACAATGCAACGCTTTTGGGAGGAGCGTTGCATTTGTCGTATCAGCGTTGCATTTTTTGCAGAGCGTTGCACATAACCCCATCTGGCCCGCTCACTGCAGGCTTTGGTCTTGTCTCGTTAGAACCGTTCAGCACACGATAAGTTTGGGAACGGGTGTAGCGGTCACTCAAAAGCCATACCAGGTCGTGTTGTTGTCCAGCTCCTCGCGGGTGCTGACCACATGGTTCGCGGGGAAGTCCGGGTCCGGGTAGCCGATGGCAATGGCACAGACAATGTGTTTGTTTTCGGGGATGGCGAGATGCTTGCGCAGCACGTCCTGGTAGGTGACGGCCTGATACTCCGCGCAGGTCCCCAGGCCGTATGCCTGGGCGGCGAGGCAGATGTTCTGGGCCACGCAGCCCATGTCGAAGCGGTAGGTGCTCACGTCCAGGCTGTTGTCCATATACAGGATGATGGCGGCGGGGGCGTCAAAGAAGCGGTATCCCCGCTCCAGCCACCAGTTCCGGCGGGGCCGGTCCTCCCGGGCGATGCCCATGGCGCCATAAAGCTGCTTGGCCACGTCCACCCGCCGGCGGTGGTATACGCCGTCCAGCTGCTCGTAAGCTGAATCAACGGTCACGCCGCTGCGCAGATGCTCTATATTATCATCGGAGATGGCCTTCAGCACGTCTCCTGTAACGACGGCGAATTCCCACGGCTGGGCATTCACAGCGGACACGGCCCGGCTGGCCAGCTGCAGGACATCCCGAAGGACCTGCTGCGGTACGCTCTGGTCAAGGTATCCCCGGATCGACTTTCTCTCCTGGATGGCGTTTATCAGTTCCATGTGTTTCTCCTTTACAGTTATAATGATACGTCCCGGCGCCCTTTGCGGCGGTCTATTTTTTTACTATGCAAGTTTCGTGCCAATCCCATTTTTATTTGACAGAAAGGCAGCGTTCATTGTATGCTAGTTGCGTGCCAAGCGTGTGGTTTTCATGCTCTGTGTTTGCTTTGGGAACAGGGATGGGGGGGAGATCCATGGGTTCAGATAACTATAAATATATTTTTTCGGAAGTGCTCCGTATGTCCAGCGATGGGTTTGTCGTCGTAGACCCCAACGGCATCGTGATCGACATCAACGACAGCTACTGCAAGTTTTTGAACCGGAGCCGGGACAAGATCGTCGGGCGGCACATTGAAGAGACGATCCCCAACAGCCGGATGATGGACGTAGTAAAGCGGGACTATGCGGACGAGCTGGAGCCTCACTATTTCCAGGCAGGCAACGTGAAGGACCCGGACAATACGTTTGTTCTGGTAAGCCGGTCCAGTGTCCGGAATGACCAGGGCGAGGTTGTGGCGGGCGTTGCTCACGTTCACTTCCGCCAGCAGACGGTGGACAGCGCCAAAAAGCTGACCAAGATCTACAACACCATGGAGTTTTACCGTGAGGAATATGAAAACTCCAACCAGAAAAACTATACCTTCAAAAATATCGTGGGCCGCAGCCAGCAATACCAAGGCAAGATCCGGGAGGGCATCCGAGCCGCCAAGACCAATTTTCCCGTCATTCTCACCGGTGAGACGGGTACCGGCAAGGAGGTTTTCGCCCGCGCGATTCACAATACCAGCAGCCGGGCCAGTATGCCTATGGTATGCATCAATTGCGCGGCCATCCCGGCGGACCTGCTGGAGTCAGAGCTGTTCGGCTATGAGGAGGGCTCCTTTACCGGGGCAAAGCGGGGCGGCAAGAAGGGCAAATTCCAGTTGGCGGACGGAGGCACCATCTTCCTGGATGAGATTGGGGACATGCCCTTGGCCATGCAGGCAAAGCTCCTGCGTGTCCTGCAGGAGCGGGAGATCGACCCGGTGGGCGGCAAAGCGCCCATCCCCGTGGACGTGCGTGTGATCTCCGCCACCCGGAAGGACCTGCCCCAGATGATCGCAAGCGGCGAGTTTCGGGAGGATCTGTATTACCGGCTCAACGTCATCCACATCGAAATGCCCCCACTGCGGGAGCGCCTGGAGGATGTGGACGAGCTGTCCAACTATTTCCTGGACCGCCTCAACGAGGAATACCATCAGTCCGTGTCCTTTGCCCCTGGCGTGCTGCCCAGCTTTCAGCATTATAGCTGGCCCGGCAATCTGCGTGAGCTGGACAACGTCATCAAAGGTGCCTACGCCACCTGCGACGGCATCACCATCGACCCGGAGGACTTGCCGGTGAAGTTCCACCACGGGAGCCTGCCGGCCTGGTCCCCGGAGGGCGAGAGATTCGCGGTGCTGGCCGGACCTGCCGCCAATCTGTTGGCCGCTGTACCGGGAGAGAAACCCCCGATGTCCATGAAAGAGCGCCTGGAGCGCATTGAGTACGCTATGCTCCTGGACGCATACGAGCGCTTCCACAGCGTCCGCAAAGCCGCCGAGGCCTTGGGAATGTCTCCTGCCACCTTCGTGCGGAAAAAGAGCCTCTATGCAGAAAAGTACTGAGAACTGCGATTTTGTCTCATTTTTAAAACGTTCCATTTTTTGAACGTTCAAAGAATAAAACACAGCGCTGTTTTCCCTTCGGGGATGGCGGCGCTGTGTTTTTTGCTTTTTTCAGGAAAAACGGCCTCACTGCGCTGAAAATGGGAGAACATAATAACTTTTTAGAAAAAATCTTCAAAATATCCAAAGTTGGCACGGTACGTGCATGTATATATTGACAAAACCACTTGGCGAACAAGAATCACACAGGAGGAACTCGATATGGGCAAAACGTATCAGGACCTGACAGCGGGTCTGGAAAACATCCGGCTGGAGGTCGCCGACGGCACTGCCGTCATCACCATGAACCGGCCCAAGGCGCTCAACGCCCTGAATGATCGGACGCTGGCGGAGCTGGACGAGATCTTTACATATCTGGCGGAGGACGACGCTGTCATGGGCGTCATCCTCACCGGCGAGGGCAAAGGTTTCGTGGCCGGAGCCGACATCAGCCAAATGCACGATTACGGCTCCATGGAGGGCCGTGCCTACGCCCAGCGGGCGCAGACGCTTTTCAACAAGATCGAAGGCTTCTGCAAGCCAGTCATTGCCGCAGTGAACGGCTACGCTTTGGGCGGCGGCTGCGAGCTGGCCATGGCATGCGATATCCGCATCGCCTCGGAGCGGGCGGCCTTCGGTCAGCCGGAGGCAAATCTTGGTGTGATCCCCTGCTTCGGCGGTACCCAGCGGCTGCCCCGTCTGGTAGGGGCCGGCATCGCCAAGGAGCTGATCTACACCGGCCGCCAAGTCAAAGCGGAAGAGGCCAAACAGATCGGCCTGGTGAACAAGGTGGTCCCCGCCGAGAGCCTTCTGGACGAGGCCAGGGCCATGATGGCCGTCATCATCGGCAAGGCCCCCATCGCCATCCGTCTGGCCAAGACGGCGATCGACCGGGGCCTGGACACGGACCTTGTCTCCGGCCTGGAGCTGGAGAAGGACCTGGCGGCCATCGCCTTCGGCACGGAGGACAAGCAGGAGGGCATGAATGCTTTCCTGGAAAAGCGCCAGCCCACGTTCCACAACAAATAATTGGCACGATGCCGTTCAATTTACCATTCTGAAAGGAGATTTCCGTTATGTTCAAACCTCTGGAGGGCGTCAAGGTCGTGGACCTGACCTATTTCGTGGCAGGGCCCGGCGCCGGCCGTATGCTGGCCGACTGGGGCGCCGACGTGATCAAAGTAGAGCCCAGCTTCGGCGATCCCGCCCGGAGCACTGGCGCCACCATGAGCTGCCCCATCGACAAGGCCTGCAACCCCTTTTATAACGCCTATAACTCCAACAAGCGGGGCCTGTCCCTGAACCTGAAGACGGAGGAAGGCAAGGCGGTCCTGGACAAGATCCTGGAGACGGCGGACGTGTTTCTGTCCAGCTACCGCACCGGCGCCCTCAAGCGCCTGGGCCTGGACTATGAAACCCTGAGCAAAAAGCACCCCCATCTGGTCTGGGCGCAGCTCAACGGTTTCGGTGATTTTGGCCCGGCCAAGGATAACCCCGGCTTCGACACAGTGGCCTACTGGGCCCGCTCCGGCGCCATGATCGACCTGACCGAGAAGAACACCAGCCCCATCAACCCCCTGATCGGCTTCGGCGACGCCACCACCAGCTGCACCCTGGCCGCCGGTATCGCCGCCGCGCTCTACGGCAAGGCCCGGACCGGCAAGGGCTGCAAGGTGATGGTCTCCCTGTTCGCCCAGGCCATTTGGAGCGGCAGCGCCGGCATGGTCTCCACCCAGTACGGCGACGAGTACCCCAAGACCCGGCTGAACCCCGGCACCCCGGTGATGAACACCTTCAAGAGCTCTGACGGCCAGTGGTTCTACATGAGCATCCTGGAGCCGGACCGGTACAACAACGCCCTTCTGCACGAGCTGGGCCGGGACGACCTGGTGGACGACCCCCGCTACTGCACCGCCGCCGCCTCCAAGGCACACAGCGCCGAGATGACGGAGATCCTCAGCCAGGAATTCGCCAAGCACACCATGGACGAGATCGGCGCCATGTTCCATCACGCCGACATCGCCTATGACCGTGTACAGCACATGAAGGAGGTCCTGGACGATCCCCAGGCCCTGGAGAACATGTACATCGTGCCGGTGACGAACCGGGACGGCTCCGTGACCAAGCAGCCCATGACCCCCGTCCGCTTCGCCTCCAGAGAGCCCCAGACCATCGAGGACATCGCTCCCACTCTGGACCGCCCGGCGCCGCTGGTGGGCGAGCACTCCGTGGAGATCCTCCGGGAGTACGGCTACACCGAGGAGCAGATCCAGGAGCTCCTGGACAAAAAGGTCGTCACCGTGGACACGCTGTAACGGCAGGAAATATCAGTACGCGCAAGACCAAATTTATATAGAAAGGAAGAGTTCCATGAAAGTCCTCAACAAGAACACGATCGCAATTTTCATCGCATCCTTCTTCTCCTTCCAGATGTACATCTCTGGCTCTCTGCTTGCCAGCATGTACGCGTGGTTCCCCAACGTCGACCCCAACCTGGTCATCCTCCTGTATTCCGCGCCCACGCTTCTGTCCGCCATCATCGCCTTTGCGCTGGGCGCCGTGATGAGCCGCATCAATAAGAAGTGGCTGGTAGTGGCGGGCCTTGGAAGCATCGTCGTGGGCGGTCTTCTGATCATCACGGTCGGCGGGTCCTCCTTCGCCGTGGCCCTGATCGGCATGCTGCTGACCGGCGCGGGCTACGCCTTCGTGCTGAACGCCACCAACACCATGCTGGTGGAGATGGATCCCATGTCCGCCGGCACCACCGTGGCCATGAACGCCGCCGCCGGCGCTCTGGGCAGCATGATCATCACCTCTCTGGCCGGCGTGCTGGCCAAGGACGGCAACTGGACCCGCTCCTATCTGCTTTGCCTGCCCGCGGCTGTGACCCTGGTCCTGTTCCTTGTTTTGTACCGGGACGACAAGAAGGCCGCTCCCGCTGTGCAGCCCAACGCCGCGCAGCAGGCCGCTCCCCAGCAGACCGCTCCCGCCGCCACCCGCAACGTGGGACTGTTCGTGGGCGTCATCCTCGTATTCTTCCTGTCCATGCTGGGCAATACCGCATGGAACACGAACTTCTCCACCTACATCATTGCTGAGAAGCAGATCGGCACCACCGTTCAGAGCGGTCTCGTCTCCACCATGGCCAGCCTGGGCGGCGTCATCGGCGGCTTCTTCATTGCCGGTATCGCCACCAAGGCCCTGAAAAAGTGGACCGTACCCGTGTGCCTGCTCCTGGTGGCCGCCCCCAATGTGGCTGCCTTCATGGGCGTGCAAAACATGATGGTGCTGTACATCTGCGCGGCGGTCTTCATGGCGTTCTTCAACCCGGCTTACGGCGAGATCTCCTCCGCCGCGGGCAAGCTGCTTCCCGGCGGCGCCGGCGTCAGCATCGTCAACGGCGTCATGGGCCTGGGCGGCTTCATCGCTCCCTACATCCTGAACTTCATCGGCACCTTCGGCGACGGCACCACCCACATCAAGTTTGCCGCCGGCGTGCTCTGCGTGCTGGCCGCGGCCGTGCTCGCCATCCCCATCATGAGCAAGGCCAAGGACTGATCCTTTCCTCTGGGCAGGAACCTAATTGATTTTTATAATTGATTTATAATTGATCTTATCGAAAAGAAAGGACGGTTTCACTATGATCCTCAAGAATTGTCGCCTCGTCCCTGAGCTGTGCGAGGGATTCCAGGAAGAAATGGCGGATATCCGCATCGAGGGCACCGACATCGCGGAGATCCTGCCTGCCGGCGGGAGCTATCCCGGTGAAGAGGTCATCGACTGCACCGGCAAGACCGTGCTGCCGGGCCTGTTCAACCTGCATAACCACCTGTTCTTTCACTCCATGAACTGGGACAAGATCCGCGGCACCCAGTCCGAGTACCTGCACATCACCAACAGCATCAGCTTTATGCGCAACCTGCTGGCCTACGGCTTCACCTCTCTGCGGGACGTGGGCACGCCCTACAACATCGCCATCAAGCTCCGGGACCAGATCAACGCCGGCACCATGGTGGGCCCCGACATCAAGGCCTGCGGCATCATCATCACGCCCAACCAGATCGCGCCCTCTGAGCTGCAGGTATACTCCGACAACCCCATGAAAGCGCCTGTTAACGACCCCTTCCAGGCCCGGGCCGCCGCCCGGAAGCAGCTAGCGGAGGGCGCCGACTTCCTCAAGCTCCTGGGCTGCAGCGTGGCCCCTGGCAAACGGGGCGACGGTCCTCTGTTCTACCCGGACGAGCTGGCGGAGTTCGCCAACGTGGCAAAGCGGGAGGGTACCTACCTTGCCATCCATACCAACAGTCCCGAGTCCAATGATTCGGTGCTCGACCTGGAAGCCTATACCCTTGAGCACGGCCACTTCTGGACCAAGGAGAACAATGACAACTGGCTGGCCCACGGCAAAAAGACCTATATCATCCCCACCCTGCAGGTGACCTGGTGCTGGGGCGAGGAGGTCTGCTCCATGCACTGCAGCAGCCTGAAAATGGCCTATGATGCCGGCGCCATGTTCGGCTGGGGCACCGACGCCACGGAGGAGGTCTTCCTGGCCGATCCTGCCGGCGAGTTCGTCGGCCGCAAAAAGCTCTGGGGCATCCCCAATGTGGAGATCCTCAAGCAGGCCACCATCAACTCCGCCATCATCAACGGCACCGCCGACCAGCGCGGCTCCATCAAGGTGGGCAAGAAAGCGGACTTCGCCATCATCGACGGCAAGCCCGACGAGGACCTGACCCTGTTCGGCAAGCCCTGCGCCTATGTGCTGAAAGACGGCGCCGTGGTGGCGCAGAACGGTTTCGTCAAGCCCTGACAGGCAAGAAAGGACGGTTTCACTATGATCCTCAAGAATTGCCGCCTCGTCCCTGAGCTGTGCGAGGGATTTCAGGAGGAGATGGCGGATATCCGCGTCGAGGGCACCGACATCGCGGAGATCCTGCCTGCCGGCGGGAGCTATCCCGGCGAAGAGGTCATCGACTGCACCGGCAAGACCGTGCTGCCGGGCCTGTTCAACCTGCATAACCACCTGTTCTTCCATTCCATGGATTGGGACAAGATCCGCGGCACCCAGACGGAGTATCTGCACACCACCAACTGCATCAGCTTCATGCGCAACCTGCTTGCCTACGGTTTCACCTCCCTGCGGGACGTGGGCTCGCCCTACAACATCGCCATCAAGCTCCGGGATCAGATCAACGCCGGCACCATGGTGGGCCCCGACATCAAGGCCTGCGGCATCATCATCACGCCCGATATGGTCGCCCCTCCCGAGCTGCAGGTGTATTCTTCCAACCCCATGAAATCGCCGGCCAACGACCCACACCTGGTCCGCGCCATTGCGCGCCGCCAGCTGGCGGAGGGCGCCGATTTCATCAAGATCCTGGGCTGCAGCGCGTCTCCCTGCAAACGGGGCGACGGTCCTCTGTTCTACCCGGACGAGATCGCAGAGCTGGTCGATTTGGCAAAGCGGGAGGGTACCTACCTTGCCGTTCACACCAACAGCACCGAGTCCAATGCTGTCGCCATCGACATGGAGGCGTACACCATTGAGCACTGCAACTTCTGGACCCAGGAAAACAACGACAGCTGGCTGGCCCACGGCAAAAAGTCCTACCTCATCCCCACGCTGCAGGTGAGCAAGGCCTTCGGCGTGCTGGAGTTCTCCAAGGGCATGCGCATGGCCTACGACGCCGGAGCCATGTTCGGCTGGGGCACCGACGCCACGGAGGAGGTATTCCTGGCCGATCCCGCCTGTGAGTTCACGGCCCGCGCCGAGGCCTGGGGCATCTCCAATCTGGAGATACTCAAACAGGCCACCATCAACTCCGCCATCATCAACGGCACCGCCGACCAGCGCGGCTCCATCAAGGTGGGCAAGAAAGCGGA
>CANRBG010000053.1 GCA_947628805.1 uncultured Oscillospiraceae bacterium
CTCGATGAACAGGCTCACCGTGCCCATGGTGCCCGCCAGCATCATCAGCACGTTCCAGTCGATGGCTCCCGCCAGGGACCGCAGGGGCACGAAGCCCAGCGCCACGTAGAGCGCCGCGCTGGTCAGGGCCACCCAGGGCCGGTACTTGGGCAGAGCGATCATCAGGCAGTATGTAAGAATGAACAGGACCAGGGCCAGTACGGACATATCGTCAACTCCTTTTCCATCAAAAAAGACTTTTACCGCGGGAATGCGCGGTAAAAGTCTCGTTTCAGACACATTATCTGCGGCAGCCCGGGCTGTCAGGCCGTACTGACGGACCGCCGGACGCGGACAGCAGCGGTCCGCGCAAACTACTCCCTCTTACAGTCTTATATTATACGCCGGGATGGACAAATATGTCAAGATACCCGCTTGCGGCGGCGGGCGGGATGGTGTATGATGGGCCGAGACCAGTTTGGAGGAAAAAGACGATGCAAAGCTATGAACTGATCGCCCTGGATATGGACGGTACGGCCCTCACCGCAGATAAGCGGCTCTTGGACGAGACGGTCCGGGATATGGACGAGGCCGCCGCCCGGGGCAAGACCGTGGTGCTGGCTACAGGCCGGTGCATGCCGGAGCTGGCCGGATACCGGGATAAGCTGGCCGGGGTGCGATATGTCATCGCCGTCAGCGGCGCGGTGCTCTATGACTTGCGGGAGGACAAGACCCTCTACTGTGCCGGCATCGACCGGGAGCTGGTTTTGCGGCTGGTGACCATCGCCGGTCAGTACGACGCCATGGCCCATCTGCTGTGCGCCGACGCCTCCGTGCTGCCCGCCGGGAAGGCGGCCCGGGCCGACGACTACGGCATGGGACCCTACCAGGAGCTGTACAGCACATCGGCGAAGCTGGTGCCGGACATCCGGGCAGAGGCGGAAGCCAGGCCCTCTGTGCCCAAGGTGAACATCTACTTTCACTCCCAGGCCGACCGGCAGGCGGCCTATGAGACCATCAAAACCCTGCCTCTGACCGTCACCTTCTCCGAGCAGGCGGGGCTGGAGATGAGCCCGCCGGGAGTGGACAAGGGCACGGGCCTGCGGCGGCTGGCGGATATGCTGGGCATTCCCATGGAGGCCACCGTGGCCGTGGGCGACGGGGACAACGACCGGCCCATGCTGGCGGCGGCAGGCCTGGCGGTGGCCGTGGGCAACGCGGACCTGGACGTGATCGTCATGGCGGACGCGGTGGTGGCCGACAACGACCACAACGGCGCGGGCCAGGCCATCCGGGGATTACTGCTGTGAAAGTATCACATGATAACGCCGCCGTGGGGGCATGGCTCCCACGGCGGCGTTGTGCTTGCTTATTTCTTTTTCCTCACCGGGACCCAGATCTGGCTGGGATAGTCCTGGGCAGACATGTCTCCATCGGGGTACGCCTCCACGTCCAGCTCATAGGTGGGCTCATACGCGGCCCCGGGGAAGAACTCCGTGATGATCCGGTGCCACAGGCTCTGTATGGCCCCCGGCATGGGGCCCCGGCAGGAGAATACCGCCCAGGTCCGGGCCGGTATCTGCGCCAGACGGAAGCCCTCGGGCACGGGCGCGGACAGGTCCGCCGGCGCGGCGATGGCGTAGTCGAAGGTCTTGTCGTCCGTCGGCTGGTTCCCATAGCAGACGCCGTAAAGATATGTCTTGTCCGGGGCCTGGGCCAGCAGCTTTTCCAGCGTCCCGTTGGCCCGAGCCCGGGTCCAGAAGTCCGGAATGGTGTTCTCGTTCCGGCCGTCCGCCACGCTGTGCCGCTCTACCCGCTCCAAAAGGGTGAAGGATGGTTTGTCCACGATCTTGTAGTCCATGATCTGACCGCCTTTCAATGTGATCTGCACGGTCAGAGGCGCAAAGGACTTCAGCGGCGCGCCCCGGCGGGCCTGGGAGGGCGTGACGCCGTGGAACCGCTGAAAGGCACGAGCAAAGCTCTCAGGGCTGTCGTAGCCGTACTTCAGGGCCGTATCCAGCACCTTTGCGCTGCCGGCGGCCAAGTCCCTGCCGGCCAGGGTCAGCCGCCGGGCTCGGACGTACTCGCCCAGGCTCATGCTGCACAGGATGCCGAAAAGCCGCTGGAAGTAAAAGGGCGAGCATGCCGCCTCCCGGGCGGCGGCCGCCACGTCCAGCTCTCCCTGCAGGTGCGCTTCAATGTAGTCCAGCGCCCGCTGAAACCTGGTGATCCAGTCCATTTGCGCGTCTCCTTTCGTGCATATCCATCTTACCGCATCCCGCCGGTCCCGTCCTGACATCTCCTGCTCTCTTTTGCAAGACGCCGCCCGCCGGTTTCGGCGGGCGGCTTACATCATGTCTTGTCTTTCTCCACCCAGATCATCAGGGCGGTCAGGTCCGCCGGGGACACCCCGGAAATACGGCTGGCTTGGCCAAAGCTGACAGGGCGGATGGCGTCCAGCTTCTGGCGGGCCTCGGTCCGCAGGCCCTGGACGGCGCCATAGTCGATATTCATCGGTATGCGTTTCTCTTCCATCCGGGCAAAGGCCTCCACCTCCCGGAGCTGGCGCTGTATATATCCCTCATACTTGATGGATATTTCCACTTCCTCCGCCACCGCCCGGGGCAGATCCGGCCGGTCCGGGTCCTGGTCCGCCAGGGACGCGTATGTGTTCTCCGGTCGCTTCAGGAGCGCGTAGAGCCTCCCTTTTTTCAGCCGCTCTATCTCCGTGTTCACGAGTGAATATTTATCCAGCACCCGCCGGTACTGTTCGTCGCTGACCAGGCCCACGTCGTGGCCGATAGATGCAAGTCGATAATCGGCGTTATCCTGCCGGTGGAGCAGCCGGTATTCGCTGCGGCTGGTCATCATCCGGTAGGGCTCGTTGGTGCCCTTGGTGACCAGATCGTCGATCAGCGCGCCGATATAGCCCTGGTCCCGGCGGATGATCACCGGGTCCTGGCCCTTGATCTTCCGGGCGGCGTTGACCCCGGCCACCCAGCCCTGGACGGCGGCCTCCTCATAGCCGGAGGAGCCGTTGAACTGGCCCGCCCCGTAGAGGCCGGATATCTTCTTGGTCTCCAGGGTGGCGTAGAGCTCCGTGGGGTCCAGACAGTCGTATTCGATGGCATAGGCAGGCCGGGTCAGCTCGGCCCGCTCCAGACCGGGGATGGTGTGGACCATGGCAATCTGCACGTCCTCCGGCAGGGACGAGGAAAGGCCCTGGATGTACAGCTCCTCCGTGTCCAGGCCCATGGGCTCGATGAAGAGCTGGTGCCGGGGCTTGTCCGGGAAGGTGACGATCTTGGTCTCGATGCTGGGGCAGTACCGGGGCCCCACCCCCTGGATGACCCCGTCGTAGAGGGGACTCCGGTCCAGGTTCTCCCGGATGATCCGGTGAGTCTCGGCATTTGTGTAGGTGAGATAGCACACCGCCCGGTTGGCCGGGAGCGTCTCGGTGGAGAAGGAAAAGGGCTGGGGCTCCGGGTCGCCGGGCTGGACCTCCATTTTGGAGAAGTCCACGGTCCGGGCATTGACCCGGGGCGGGGTGCCGGTCTTGAACCGGCGCAGCCGCAGGCCCAGGTCCCGCAGGCAGTCGGTAAGGGGCAGCGCCGCCGCCAGACCGTCCGGCCCGGAGTCCCGGACAGCCTCGCCGGTGATAGTCCGGCCGCCCAGGTATGTGCCGGAGGCCACTATAACCGCTTTCGCGCCCAATACCGCGCCCTTGTCGGTGGTGACAGAGACCACGCGGCCGTCCTCCACGCCGATGGAGATGACCTCCCCCTGGCGCACATGCAGGTGCTCCTGACGCTCCAGGGTCTGCTTCATGACGGCCTGGTACCGGCGGCGGTCGGCCTGGGCCCGGAGGGAGTGGACGGCGGGACCTTTGCCCAGGTTCAGCATCCGGTACTGGATGCAGGCCCTGTCCGCGGCCCGGCCCATCTCCCCGCCCAGGGCGTCCAGCTCCCGGACCAGATGGCCCTTGCCGGTGCCGCCGATGGCCGGGTTGCAGGGCATGTTGCCCACCGCGTCCAGACTGACGGTGAAGCACACGGTCTCCAGCCCCAGCCGGGCCCCGGACAGGGCCGCCTCGATGCCTGCGTGGCCCGCGCCGATCACCACGATATCGAATTGTCCCGCGTCGTACGTTCTCATAGCCGCTATTGTAGCGCAAATTTCCGCCCGCCGCAAGAGGCGGCGGCGTTGACTTATCCGGCCCGATGGTGTAAGATTGGCGTGCGCGCCGGCGTGGTGGAATGGCAGACACTGCGGACTTAAAATCCGCTGTCCACAAAAGGACGTGCGGGTTCGACCCCCGCCGCCGGCACCACGTCAGAATGGCCCCGAAGATGCTGGAACCCTGCAAACAAGGCTCCAGACACCGGTCGAGGCCATTCTTCCTTTTCCCATCGCAAACGCTTCGCTGGTTTGCGATGGGAACCCTAATTTGACATATTTTTGCACGGACAGATGCAAGTAAGGGCCGTTAAACTGTGAAAAATGCAAAAAATATTCCAGTATTTGCAAGTTATCCTTACATTTAACAGGGAAATGTGCTACAATACTATATAGTTAGGGATAATATGCCGTTTTGTGGCCGTCCGGAGAGACGGCGGATTTCTAAGGAGCGTGTCATTTTGTATCAGCAGGGCGATCTCATTTTGTACGGCGGCACCGGTGTGTGCTGCGTGAAGGACGTTATCACGAAGAAGCTCAGCCGCACGGACCCGGAGCGGCAGTACTATGTGCTGGTCCCCCTCTACCAGTCGGGTACAATCACGACGCCGGTGGACAACGACAAGGTGCTCACCAGGCCGGTCATCACCAGGGACGAGGCCATGGACCTGATTGACCAGATCCCCACCATCCATGTGGAGCCCTACCACAACCAGAACCTGCAGCAGCTGGAAAACCACTACCGTGCCCAGATGAACGCGCTGGACTGCCTGTCCCTGCTGCGGGTCACTATGTCCGCCTACCGTAAGAAGGTAGAACGGGAAGGCAAGAAGCTGAAGTTCGGCGCGGTGGACCGCCGGTATATGGAGCGGGCGGAAAACCTGCTGTACGGTGAGCTGGCCGTGGCCCTGGGCATCACCAAGGACAGCGTCCAGGACTTTATCGCCCGGCGGCTGCAGACCATCGGCGTGGCTGACTGACCCGGCAATAGTAAAAAGTACCGTGCCCCACGCAGGGGTACGGTACTTTTTTGTATCCACATCAATAGAAGTAGGAAAAGGCCATGGGGTTGATGGACTGGCCGCTGGAGCTGGCCCGGATCTCAAAGTGCAGATGGGGACCGGTGGAGTTGCCGGTGGAGCCCACATAGCCGATCACCTGGCCCATGCTCACGCTCTGGCCGTAGCTGACGGCGATACGGGACATGTGGCCGTAGACGGTGGTATAGCCGTTTCCGTGGTTGATCATGACGCAGTTGCCGTAGCCGCCATTCCAGCCGGCGGAGATCACTGTTCCCGCGGCGGCGGCCCAGATGGCCGTGCCGTAGCTGGCGCCCACGTCACAGCCGGCATGGAGCCGGTAGATTTTGCCGCTGACCGGATCGGTACGCATGCCGTAGCTGGAGGTAAGCACGGAGGTGTAACTGGGCCAGCGCATCCAGGTACCGCCGGAGGCGGCGTAAGCTGTACCGGCGGAGCCAGCGGCAGCCGCGGCCGCGGCCTGCTGGGCAGCCAGCGCGGCAAGCCGGGCGGCCTCTTCCTTGGCTTTGGCCTCCTTCAGCTCTTTCTCCTTGGCAACGATGGTGGCCTCCAGCTCCTGCTGGGTGGCCTCCTCCTGGGCCAGGACCTCCTCATAGTCGGCGGTGCTTTGGTCTATCTGGGCCATCAGGGCGCAGGCAGCGTCGATGTCCGACTGCAGCTGTGCCTTCTTGGTCTCCAGCTCCTGGCGGTGGGTCTCGTTGTCGTCGTACATGACCTCCGCCTCGGCCTCCAGTGTCTCCACCTTCTCCCGGGCGGCGATGTACTCGTCCTCCAGCCCCTCGTCATAGGTCATGACCTCATTCACCAGGTCCAGCCTGGTGAGCAGATCCGAAAGACTGCTGGCGTCAAACAGGACATCCATGTATCCCGCGCTGGAGTTCTCCTCCATGGCGCGTGCGCGGGTCAGGAACCGATCCTTTTGGTAAGCCTCCTCCTCCCGGGCCGCGTCCAGGTCCGACTGGAGGTTCGCAAGCTTGTTGTCAATGATGTCGATCTGCTCTTGGATCACGTCCAGCTCCTCCTGGGACAGGAGGTTCTTCTGGTCCAGCATCAGCTTCTTTTGCAGGGTGTTGGCCTTCTCGTAGTCCAGGCTGTCGATCTCGTCCTGCAGGGCGTTCATCCGGCCCTGTATCTCGCTTTTCTGGCTGTTCAGCTCGTCCAGCTCGTCCTGGATATCCTCGCTGGATTTGGCGTAAGCCTCCACCCAGGGCATCCCGGCAAACAGGCTCATCACCAACGCCAGCGCCAGTATAAAACCGGTCCAGCGGCGAGCTTTTTGGGCGTGTGTATCTTGTGTCATGATAGCAGCCTCCTTTCCATGACGAGCCTATCATAACACATGTTTGTAATTTTTGCAATCTTTTGACTTAATTTTGTTATTAATTTTTTACCGAAACGTTATTTGTTTCCATAATATCGGGGCGGCTTGCCGTTCATAGGCCTTTTGCCAGCATGGCGTCGGCGATGCGGCGGAAGGCCGCAGCCCGGGCGGCGTGGGCCATATCCAGACCCTGGCTCAGGGGGGCGCGCTCCTCCCCTACGGCCCGGAACACCGCTTCCATGGCGGCGCGGAGCTGTCGGTCGGCCTCCCAGCGGGTGAGGGGCGTCTGCCGCTGGCGGTATGCCATGACCGCGCCGCCGGCCCCGGCGGCGATGGCGGGGACGTATAAAACGCCGCTGCCGGACAGGATGCGGGCGGCCAGAGCGGTACAGGCCCGGGGCACCCCCTCGAAGACCCCGGCCGGCCGCAGCGCCGCAAGGCGGTGGGCCGCCGCCCCGTTCAGCCGGGCGTGGCCGTCGCACAAAAACACCGCGTCCGCCGGGACGTCCCACAGGCCCGGGCCCGGGCGGTATTCCACGCCGGGAGCCCGGATGGCCCACAGCAGCAGCGGCAGGCCCGGCTGGGCCGCCATGCTCTGCAGCAGGGTCACCGGCAGGCCGCCGGCGGCGTACAGGCAGCCGGTCTCGTCCCCCACGGCGATCACCTGCGCACCCATGCGGGCGGCCCGCTCTCCCGCCCAGGGCGCGGGGCCGTCCAGGCCCGATACCGCCACGGTCTGGCTTTCCAGACCGGGACCGCCGGCCTGGCGCAGGGCCAGCTGGGCAAGGTAGCACAGGCCCTGTCCCGTTGCCTGGGACAGGCTCATGGCCGGGCCCGCCTCCGGCGGGGGAACCGGCTCCCCACCCCCTGGGACCAGGGACCGCAGGCGCTCATACTGGCCTGTCAGCAGGTCCAGCTCCCGCCCGGGGACCTGCCCGGCCCAGTCCCCGGGGCAGGCTCCCGCCGGCAAAAAGGGGAAAAGCCCCTCCAAAAAGCTCCGGCAAAACCGCCCCAGCTCCCGCTCGCCCATCTCGGCGGTGGAGACGTCCGCCCCCGCCAGACCGCCCCCCTGGGGCACGCCCGCCAGGCTCTTTTCCAGGGTATCCTCCAAGGCCAGCGCCTTGGCGGCGGCCAGGTCCATGCCCCCGCGAAAGACGAGCCCGCCCCGGCATGGGCCCAGGGCGCTACAATATTGGATATAGAATCCCCGCGCCTGCCGCCGGCGGCCACGGCCGTCCTGCCACAGCACGGGAAACACCACCGTCCGCTCCGGCTCTCCCAGCCGCTCCAATAAACCCGCCCCGGCGACCTGGGGCTGCTCCTCCAGGCAGGGTACCAAGCTGTCGTACAGCGTCTCCAACGCCTGTAAGAAGCCGGTCTCCCCCGGGTCCCGGGCCGCCGCGGCCGCATAGGCTCGGCGGATGGATGGATGCTCCGTCATATGATCCCTCCCGATGTCTTTTTTGCATCCTATGCCCCGCCGGGGCCGTCCTATGCGGCAGGGTCGAAAACGGCCGAAATGGGGCTGGAACAGCGACATCTGTGCAAATGCCTGTTGACAAGCGGGATGATTTATGATATAGTGCAACGGCTGGCAAGATTGGCTGGTATAGCTCAGTTGGTAGAGCAGCTGATTTGTAATCAGCAGGTCGGGG
>CANRBG010000054.1 GCA_947628805.1 uncultured Oscillospiraceae bacterium
TCTTTACACCCCTCACATACTCTCTTCCCCATTATACCATATACTCCCACGTTTGGGGAGTTCTTTGACAGACTGACGCATGATCCCCCGGCCAGGTGGCCGGGGGATCATGCGTTATATACCTTTCTGCGAGGCTAAATCACAGCCAGTCCACTTCCCCGTCGTACCAGCCGGAGATGCCGTCCTTTTTGCACATATAGCCCCGGCTGGTCCGCGCCGTCACGGAGATGATATCCCCCGCCGCAAGCGGCAGGCGGTAGTCGGTCACGTCGTTGACCGTAGCCCGGTCCCCGGCCCGGGTCAGGAGCTCCTTCACGGGGATATCCATCTCATAGCCAGTCCGCTCATGACGCACCCGGCAGAAGTCCCCGTCCTCCGCCAATATCCGCACCCGGTTGTCCCCGTGGCGGATGTAATAATGGCGGTCATTGGCCCCCTGGGCCGTCCGGACCCGGGCCAGGGGGAAGCTGTCATAGCTGACCCAGGTCATGTCCGGCAGGAAGAAGGCGTTCAGCTGCCCGTCGTCCTTCAAAACACACCCGCCGTCGATGCTGATAAGCCGCAGGTCCTGGTCCACGATGGGCCTTGCGTCGGTGATGTCCTCGTGGTACAGCACCAGGGGCCAGTGGCCCACCACGGTCCACTTCTCGTGGGGCTTTGCCACGTTCCGGTAGGCGTCCAGCTTCATGTGGGCGAAGGCCCCCCGGCCCGGGGCCAGACCCCCGTGGACGAAGGTATAGTCCTCCGTCTCGATGATGTGGGGCAGACCCCGGAGAAAATCCAGCTCCGGCTGAAAGCCCGCCCGCACCGCCGCCTTGGCGGCGGCCATGTCCATGTCCGGGCCGATGGGGACGCCGGCCTCCTGGAGCATCTGGGCGATGAGCCCGTCGCCCCAGCCCTTGTTCCGGCCCACCAGATATCTCAAATAAAAGGCGTCCTGCTCCTGATCGTCCGGCAGGTCGCAGAAATTCTGCCAGAAGTCGCAGTTGCCGCAGACCGTGTGGACCTCGCGCCGCGCCGTCAGATCCATCACGTACCGCAGCGTCGCCAGGCTCTCCGGCCCCTTTTCCACCAGATCCCCCACCAGCACGATCACGTCCCGGTCGGTGAGGGCGCACTTGTCCAAAAGGCCCTTCAGGTAGTCCAGCTTCCCGTGGATATCCGATATGGCCACGATCCGCCGGCCCGGCCCGATGTGCAGCCGCTCCACCCGGGGCGGCGTTGTCATCAGCAGCGGGTTCGGCCTCATGGCAGATACCAGACCCGGGGCGCGATGTCCATCTGCATCTGATACAGCGGCCCGCCGATCCCCTGGCTCACGCCGGCCTTCTCAAAGCCCATGGCTCCGTAAAAGCCCAGGGCGGCGGCGTTGGTCTGGCTCACGTGCAGACGCAGCTTATCCCGGCCCTGTTTGCGGAAGTAGGATATCGCCTGGCCGATGAGCTGGGCGCCGAACCGGCGGCCCCGCCAGGCCTGATCCACCCAGATAAGACTGATCCAGCCGGCCCCGTCGGCCGCGCCCCGATCCGGGTCCAGCTCCAAAAGGCCCACCGTCTCGTCCTCATACAGGAGCTTTTCCAGGCATTGGGGATCGGCCTTGGACCGCCGGGCCGCGGTCTGCAAATAGGTCATGGGGGCGTAGCCCCGCAGATCACCGTGGCTGGCCACCCAAGTCTCGGCGTAGCAGTCGGTATAAAATGCGCTCTCTCCGGGCAGGACAAGGGGCGTGAACCAGCCGTTGGCCTTTTTGCCCTTGTGGTCGTCGGCCAGGCCCTGGTGGGCGAAGGTGCTCAAGCTCCCCAGGTGGGACCCGTCGGCATAGCTTTCCAGGGCGAGGACGCCGCCCTCCGCCGTGACGGTGGTGACGGCGGTGTTGTCCCCAAAGGCGATGTCGCCGAACCCCACGCCCATGAGATCGGCGGAAAGGGCCCGGATGGCGAAGGCGTGGCTGACCACGGCCACGGTCCTGCCGGGATAGGCCTCCGCCAGTTCCAGCAGCGCGGTCTTCAGCCGCGCCACCAGATGGTCATAGGGCTCTCCCCCAGGCACACGCCACTTTTCCGGCTCCCGGTTGAAATACCCGTACTGCTCCGGATCGGTCCGGGCGATCTCCCCCCAGGGCCGGTCCTCCCAGCAGCCCACGTCCACCTCCCGCAGGGCCAGGTCGGGGTGCAGGGTCAGCTCCGGGTGATACTTCAATACCGCGCTGGCAGTGGACCGGGTCCGGATCAGGTCGCTGGACCAGAGGGCGTCGATCTGCTCTTCCTTGAAACGCTCCGCCAGGGCCGATACCTGCCGGCGGCCCAGCAGGGTGATGTTGGAGTCGTAATGGCCCTGGGCCCGGCGGTAGAGATTGCCCTCCGCCTCCGCGTGGCGGATGAGATAGAACTTTGTCATCTTGTTCCCTCTTGCGAAACATGTTACAATATGGACGTATTCATTTTACAACATTCACCCGTCCTGTACAAGAGGAGCGTAAAATGAAAAACCTGTTCAAATCGGACGGCGCGTCCCGGCGGGGCGCGGTCATATGCGGCGCCTACGGCATGCACAACGCCGGGGACGACGCGGTCTTGTCGGCCATCCGGTCCGCCCTGCGGCGGCTGGACGAGACCATCCCCCTGACGGTGATCGCCCGGGGCGGCAAGCGGACCGGCCAGGCCGGCGGTATGGTCGGTGTGGGCCGGCTGAACGTCCTGGGGTGGCTGCGGGCCATGAGCCGGGCACGGCTGTTCATTCTGGGGGGCGGGAGCCTTTTGCAGGACGTGACCAGCCGCCGGAGCCTGGGGTACTATCTTTTTATGCTGCGGGCCGCCAAGGCCATGGGCTGCGCCGTCATGCTCTACGGCGTCGGCGTCGGCCCCATCCTCCGGGAGGCCGGGCGACAGCGGACTGTGGCGTATTTGAACGCTTACACGGACGTGATATCCCTCCGGGACCGGGACAGTCTGGACACCCTCCGGGAATGGGGCGTCACGAAGCCCCGGCTGCTGCTGGGGGCAGACCCGGCCTTGAGCCTGCCGGCCGCTGGCGGCGAGCGGGAGCGAAAGGCGGGGTTCATCCTGCGGTCCTGGCCCGGCTTCTGGACCCACGTGCCGGAATTCGCCCAGGCGGTGCGGTACGTGTACGAGCGGTACCGGCTGGCGCCGGTGTTCTTCTGCCTGGCCCCGGAGGACCGGCAGGCGGTGAAGTCCGTGTGCGCGGAGCTGGAGGGCGTGCCCTGTGCCGTGTCGGCCGATCCCCGGCGGGTGGGCCGGATGGCGGTGATCCTGTCTATGCGGCTGCACGGACTGGTGTTCGCTCTGCGGGACGGGGTCCCCGCCGCCGGGATCAGCTACGACCCCAAGGTGGACGCTTTCTGCAAAGAGGCGGGCTTTCCCCTGCTGGCCCTGGAGGACGTGACGACGGAGGGTCTGCGGGAGCTTGCCGACTTCGCCATGCGCATGGACGGGGAGCACCTGTCCGCCTCGGCCCGGACCCTCCGGGCCCGGGAGAGGACCAACCTGAACGCCGCCGCGGAGCTTCTGGCCCCGGACGGGGACTGAAAAAACACGAAAAGGAGAAAACTATGTTTCGTATCGGATGCCACATCTCCGCCGCCGGCGGGTATCTGGCCATGGGCCGGCGCATCGACGCGCTGGGGGGCAACACTTTCGCTTTCTTCACCCGCAACCCCCGGGGCGGCGCGGCCAAGGACATCGACCCGGCCGACGTGGAGGCCTTTCTGGCTTTCTGTAAGGAAAAGGACATCGACCGGCTGGTCGCTCACGCCCCCTACACCCTGAATCCCTGCGCGGAAAAGGAGAACGTCCGGGAGTTTGCCCTGACCGCCTTTGCCGACGACCTGCGGCGCATGGAATACACCCCCGGCCAGTACTACAACTTCCATCCCGGCAGCCATGTGGGCCAGGGGATCGACGTGGGTATCGAAAAGATCGCCGAGACCCTCAACGCCGTGCTGTTTCCCGAGATGACCACCACGGTGCTGCTGGAGACCATGGCCGGCAAGGGCAGCGAGGTGGGCGGCCGGTTCGACCAGCTCCGGGCCATCATGGACCGGGTGGAGCTGTCGGACAAGCTGGGGGTCTGCCTGGATACCTGCCACGTCTGGGACGGGGGCTACGACATCGTGAACGACCTGGACGGGGTGCTGACCGACTTTGACAAGACCGTGGGTCTGGACCGGCTCAAGGCCGTCCATCTCAACAACAGCAAAAATCCCCTGGGCTCTCCCAAGGACCGGCACGCCCGGCTCACCGAGGGTCTTATCCCCCTGGACGCCATCAAACGCATCGTGACCCACCCGGTACTGGAAAAGCTTCCGTTCATTTTGGAGACGCCCCAGACCGACGAGGCCGGCTATGCCCAGGAGATCGCCCTGGTGCGGGAGCTGCACGGCTGAGGCATACATACTCCGCCCCATGGCCGGGGATACTACCGCCGGTGATGCAAGATGAAGGAAAACTTTGTAAACGGCCCCGGCGTGCCTCTTGGCTTCGGCATGGCCCTGGCCCAGAACCCGGACGCCATGGACGTATTCTCCGGCCTCACCCAGGCTCAGCGGGAGCAGATCCTGGAAAAATCCCGCCGCATCCGCACCAAGGCGGAGATGCGCTCCTACGTCAACTCCCTGGTGGGGCTGGACCCTGACCAAATGCAATGACCGGGCCCCGCGCCCGGTCATTACCTTTCGCAAAACTACTCGCAAACCCTTGCAAACAGCGGGATTCTACGAATCGGAGAGAGCCGCTCTACCCCTAGGGAGGGTCCTCCGCCTCGTTTGGGAGAGCCGGTGACGGGACTGTGGGTTGCCGTCAGGCGGGTCCTGGGGTAAGATGATATCGTGAGAACATCTTACGGAGGGATCCATATGTTCGCTATTTTTACGGATCTGGCCGCCAACCTGCCCCAGGAGGCGGTGGAGCGTTGGGATCTGAAGATCATCCCCATCCGCTGCTCGGTGGACGGGGAGCCATTAGACGTGTCCAAAGGCTTTGACGGTCCGGCCTTTTACGCCGCCATGCGGGCCGGAGCGAAGACCAGCACCTCCATGCCCGCGCCGGCGGTGTTTCTGGACGCTTTCCGTCCCCTGCTGGAGCAGGGCCGGGATATCCTGTACGTGGGCATGTCCGGCGGCATCAGCGGCACGGTAGGTCTGGCCCGGACCGTGGCCCGGGACCTGCTGGAGGAATTCCCGGACCGGAAGATCCAGATCATCGACAGCCGGGCGGCGTCCCTGGGCGAGGGTCTGCCGGTGCTGTACGCGGCCCGGCTCCGGGATCAGGGCGTGAGCTTTGACGAGACAGTGTCCAAGACCCTGGACAACTGCGACCACATGTTCCAGATCTTCACCGTGGAGGAGCTGGAATACCTGCGCCGGGGCGGCCGGCTGCACACCGCCGTGGCGGTAGTGGGCAGCATGCTGAACGTGAAGCCCGTGCTGTTTGGAGACGCGGAGGGCCACATCGTACTGAAAAACATGGTGGTGGGCCGCCGCCGTTCCCTGGACGCCCTGGCCGCCAAATACAGGGAAAACTGCGTCGATAAGTCGGACCCGGTGGGCCTGGCCCACTGCGACAGCCCCGCCGATACGGACCTGGTGGTGCAAAAGCTCCGGGCCGCCGGCTGCACTGGGGAGATCATGACCGTCTGCTATGAGCCCGTGACCGGCTCCCATGTGGGCCCTGGCACAGTGGCCCTGTTCTTCTACGGACCGAGCCGGTAAACGGGTCCCGCCGACAGCTTGACACCGCCCTCTCGCGAGGGCGGTTTTATTTTGCCCTCGCGTCCGCTTTCGACGGCTTTCGCCCCCGGACTTGTCCCATTCTATATAAGAAGAATGGGACAGGGAGGTGCGTTGGATGCGGCGGGTGATCCTGGCGGGGCTGCTGGGGGCGCTCATATGGCTGCTGTCGGCCCGGGCTGCCGTGCCCGTGGCCGTCACGGCGGCGGCCACGGATATGACATGGGACCGGCAGCAGTACAACGTACTGGATCTGGACCGGCTTTCCCTGTCCGGCACAGCCGGCAGCGCGCTGCTGGCGGAAACGGACAGTTACTTCCTGTCCCGCTCCCCCACGGCCAGACACAGTCTGACCGGTTCCCTGGCCGGGAAAAATCTCATTCTGATCCTGGCGGAGGATTGGAGGCCGGAGCGGATCGACGCCGATCGGACGCCTACGCTCTACCGGCTCTGGAATGGCGGGGCCCACTTTACGGAGATGTACGCCCCGGACTGGTACCAGGACCTGGACGGCCGGGAGTTCGCCCTTTTATCCGGCCTGACGCCCACCACCGCGGGGAGCCGGACCGCCATGGTCTGGGTGGGCGAGCACGGCACCAGCCTTCCCTTCGCCCTGGCCCGGTGTCTGGCCTCGACCGGCTATACCTGCCGGGTCTGGACCGACGATACGGATCGGGCCGCCTCCTACCGAGCGCTGGGCTTTTCCGTCGCGGCGGGCGCCGCCGGAGACGGCCTGGAAAGCGGCGCGCTGGGGGATCTGGCCCGGAAAGGGCCCTTTTTCGCCTATTACGTCCTGTCCGACGCGGACGGCGAGAGCGCGCTGGCCCGGCTTTGGCAGACCCTGGAAAAGGAGCGTCTCGCGGAGGATACGGCTATCTGCCTGTTGACAGGGCACACGGAGCCGCTGCGGGGCCATCTCTTTTTATACGGTCCGGGCCTGGCGGGCCAAAAGGTGACGCTGCCCTGCTCGGAGCTGGACGTGACGCCCACGCTGCTGGATCTGTTCGGCGCGGCTTACGACGCCCGGTTTCTGTCCGGCCGTGACATGTTCGCCCCGGTCCAGTCCGGTCCCCGGCCCCTGGTGGCCCTGTACGGCAGCGCCTATTCCGACTGGGTGACGGACGCAGGCAGCTACGCCGCCAGCGACAGCGTCTTCTTTGCCAAAGACGGCCAGTCCGACGGCCTGCAGCCGGAGCAGTACGTATCCCAGGTGTGCAGGGAGGTGTACGACCGATACGCCTATGCGCGCCAGGTGCTGGAGAGTGATTATTTCCGGGCCGTAGCGGACCGGTAAAAGGCAGTTGCGTTTGAAGGAGAAAGAGCGTATAATAGAAGTGAATAAATAGAACGCGCCGGTTCCCGGCGCCATATCATAGACAGATCGGGAGGGAAGAGCCATGAAAATGCAAAGAGCTGCCATACTCGTGCTGGCACTGTCGCTGATCGTGGGCGCGGAAGCCATGCTGATGGGCCACCTTGCCGGCCGCGAGACCACCTCTCTGCCGTCGTCGCAGACCGCGGTAGCCAGCCCCTCTGTCTCGCCGGACGAGGCGGCGTCGCCTGCGCCCATCGCCACCATGCCCGCCACCGCCATACCCGGCTATACCAGTCCGCCCGCCGGCAGGAAGAGCTCTTCCAGCAGCTCCTCCAGCAGCAGTAGCAGCAGTAGCAGCAGCGCTTCCAACGACAGCAACAGCAGCTATGACAACGATTATTACGATGAAAACGATTATTACGACGACGACGATGACTACGAGACCCCGGTCACCGCGCCGCCCACCGAGCCCCCCTCCTCTGGCGTAGGCTCCATCCTGTCCAGCGATAGCTTCTCCTCCGATACCGGCGTAGGGCTCAACCTGAACGTGAGCTGGCAGGCCACGGATCTGGGCGGCGGCAGGGCCCGCATCACCGTCAGCGGCTCGGTCAGTTCTTACAGCTTGGCTGTCATGTCCCTGCCCGTATCCATCGACTTCGCCGGTTACTCCACCACCGTCACAGGCAACAGCATCGACGTCTCCTCCGGCTCCGGCATGACGTCCAACTCCCTGTTTTCCACGTCCTTTGACGTGGACGCAGGCACCGAGGGCGACATGATCGTCACCTGGACCTACGGGGGCAGCTACAGCGACGTGGAGCTGCCCGAGGTCGTGGCCTCCGGCTATGTCTACACCAGCTGACCATTCCATACAGATACAACAAGGGCGCGCTGCCAGAGCAGCGCGCCCTTCAGTCTGTCAAAGAATGAGCCGTATTCAAGGGGTGAGAACGGCCCGTGTTTGCATAAAGGCGTGAAATAGCCAG
>CANRBG010000055.1 GCA_947628805.1 uncultured Oscillospiraceae bacterium
TCTTTACACCCCTCACATACTCTCTTCCCCATTATACCATATACTCCCACGTTTGGGGAGTTCTTTGACAGACTGAAGGGCGCGCTGCCAGAGCAGCGCGCCCTTGAGCTTGTCAAAAAACAAGTTTTTTGACCGCTCTGATATGAACTGCTCGGCGGAAGTGAATCCCGCCGGCAGGAAGTCAAAAGCCTGTCGTACAGCGGCTTTTGACTTCACGCGCGGGAATGCCGCGCGGCTCGGCCTGACCGGCCTTCGCTGTTTTTCATCCGTTCTTTGACAGTCTGAAGGGCGCGCTGCCAGAGCAGCGCGCCCTTACGTTATGCATTTTTCAAAGCACCGTCACGGAAAACTCTCCCGTAGTCCGGTCCACCTCACAGCGGACCGCCTCGCCCGCGCACCGACGGGTGAAGCACACCCGGCCCTCGCCGGCCCAGTCAAAGTACACGTCCCCAGTCCGCAGGGCAGGATGGCTGTTTTTCATTTCCGCCAGGGTCCTGTACAGCGCCTGCATATCCGCGTCCTCCCGGCCCCAGGGGAAAGGCAGCCGGTTCATAGGGTCCCGGCCCCCGGTCAGGCCCGCCTCGTCGCCGTAGTAGATCACCGGCGAGCCGGGCAGGGCAAACTGCAAAAAGGCCGCCGTCCGCCGGGCCGCCGGGTCCGGCAGCACCGTGCCTACCCGCACTGTGTCGTGGGTGCCCAGCACCGCCATGGTGCAGTCCAGGGCCGCCGCCGGGTAGTTCTCCGCCAGGCTCACCACCGTCTCCGCCAGGGTCTCGCCCCCGTCGGCTCCGGCTGCAAAGTTCAAAATGGCCGTGCGGAACGGGTAATTTATGACTCCGTCCAGCTCCGCGCCGGTGAAGTACCGCCGGCGGACGCTGTAGCTGATCTTATTGGAGGCGTCCTCCCAGACTTCGCCAATGACCACGCCATCCGGCTTTTCCGCCTTCACCCGCTTGTAAAGCGCGGCGATAAAGGCGTCCGGCAGCTCGTCGGCCACGTCCAGCCGGAAGCCGTCCGCGCCTCGCCGCAGCCACTGGGCCACCACCCCATTCTCGCCCAGGATGTATTCCAGGTAGTCCGGGTCCAGCTCGTTGACGCAGGGCATCACGTCCACGCCCCACCAGGCCGTATATTTCTTGGGAAATTCCTGAAAATCGTACCACTTATAGTACTTCGAATCGGGTCCGGCCGATACCGCTCCCCCACCGAAGTGTCCGTCGCAGTCGAAATAGATACTGTGGCTGCCCGTGTGGGAGAACACCCCGTCCAGCACGATCTTCATGCCCCGCTGGTGGGCTGCGGCACACAGGGCCGTAAAGTCCTCCACCGTGCCCAGCATGGGGTCCGGGCGGGTATAATCCGCCGCGTCATAGCGGTGGTTGGACCAGGCCATGACGATGGGGTTCAGGTAGACGACCTTCACGCCCAGGCTCCGTATGTAGTCCAGCCTCTCCGTCACGCCCCGCAGATTGCCCCCGGCAAAATCCGTGGCATTGCGGGCCTTGGGCACGAAAGTCGCGAAATCCCGGACCGTATAGGGCTCCAGCTTGCCGGTCAGATCGCAGTCCCCGCTCTTGGCAAACCGGTCGGGGAAGACCTGGTAATACACCGTCCCCCGGTATTCCTCCGGCGGCGCGTAGTCCGCCGGCAGCACGCTCATCTGCCAAAGGGCGCCGTTGCCGATATTGGTCCCGGACCCGGCCCGGTAAAGATCGTAGTCGCCGTTTTTATCCCAGATGTGGAATCGGTAGAAATACAGTCCCGGCTCCGGCGCGGGGAACGCGGCGGTGAACAGCTCGTAGCCATCCTCCCAGCCGGCGTGGGCGAATTCCGCCCCCAGCCCTTCATCCGAGGTCAACAGCACCCGCCAGGCGTCCAGCTCCGCCGGCACGCGGATGCGCATATAGCAGGTATCCCCCTCCCGCAGGGGGCCAAAGGGCGATTTATCCGCGTGGTCGCGGCTGTCGTACAGTATATTGATAACTATCCCTCCCGGGCAAAAAAGTGTCCCCGCCAGACGCGGGGACATTCATAAGGTGTTCCGCATGTCTTACTGATGGGCCTTGTCGCTGCTCTCGTTTTCCCGGCTCTGCTCCCGGGCCCGGATGATCTTCTCCAGGGCCACGTAGATGCTGACGATCTTGTCCACCTGGCTCTCGTCCAGCACGTCGATGTAGTACACATCGTGGACCGACACCCATTTCTGGTGGGTGGCCGCCACCGGCTCGCCACGCTCGTTGAGGATCTGGTAGTTGTGCTGGAGCATATCGCCCCGGAGCTGCCAGCCGATGCCCTCCAGGTCGATCACATCGTCCATCAGGTGCATCAACTCCGTGCGCATCTCAAACTGCTCTCCGGAGGCCATCTTGATCTCATGGTTCTCGTGCAGGGACACGGGCTTGTTGGTGATCACCGCCACCTCCCGGCCCTGGGCGTCCCGGACATAGGTGGTATTGTGGATGGTCAGGACCTTGCTCTCCACGGTGTAGACCACCTGGTCCGCCTCGTCCATGATCTCCATTTTCGCGTGCAGAGAGAACATTTTCGACTTTGCGTGCAGAAGCATACGGCCATTCCTTCCCCATATATATGTATGATCCACGCACATTATACTGAATATCGTCGTCTCTGTCAATCGCCCCGGAATTAATAAAGCATTCACTATTTATTTACAAATCGTTGGGAATTTATTCACCATTGCCCGGCCGGGCCGATGTATGATAAATTCGCAAGGTCACAAGAGACCCGAGAGGGTCCGGACCGAGCGGGCAGAGCATCGACACTTTTCATTTTTCACTCCTCTCTTCTTTGTTGCAGGGCCGGTCATCTTCGGATGGCCGGCTTTGTCTCGTCAGAAGCCCCCTGAAGACGCCGGGGGCCCGCAAACGAGCCCCCGGTCGTCGGTCAGAGGTCTTCTTCCTCTCCCCACGGGAAACGCTTCGCTGGTTTCCCGCGGGGGCCCCGATGCTGCGGCGTCCGCTTTGCTCCGCTGGGCGCAAGCGCCCAGCATCCGCCCGCTCCCGCGCTCCTCCTCTCCCCACGGGAAATGCTCCGCTGGTTTCCCGCGGGGGCCCCGATGTCGCGGCGTCCGCTATGCTCCGCTGTCCGCAAGCGGCCAGCATCCGCCCGCTATGCTTCGCCGGGCGCTCCCTGACCGGCAGGGCTTGGATTTCCAGGCAAAATATGCTATTATCTGTAACGGGAGGGATGCGCCATGCCGAGACAGATACCGCCCTTTGAGGGCTTTCCCAAGGACCTGCCGGAGTTTCTGTGGGGCCTTTCTTTCAACAACGAACGGCCCTGGTTCCAGGCCCATCGGGAGGATTTTGAACGCTGCTTGCACGGGCCCATCGTCTCTCTGGCGGAGGACCTGCGCCAGGCCATGGCCGACCGGCACCCCGGCGCGGCGCCGGTCCTGCACGTATCCCGCATCTGGCGGGACGCACGGCGGCTGTTCGGCCGGGGGCCTTTCAAGGACCACATGTGGTTCTCTCTGGGCCTGTCCGGGGAGATCTACACGCCCCTGCCCCAGTTCTGGTTTGGCATCGACGCCACCAGCTGGGAGGCGGGCATGGGCTGCTGGAATATGTCCGCCGACCAGATGGACGTCTGGCGCAAGCGCATCGACGCGGACCCCAGGCCCCTTTCCAGGATCGTCCGGGCCCTGAATAAGCGGGGCGATCTGGCCCCCTACTGGCAGGTCTACAAGCGTCCCAAGGGGGACCCGGGGAAGCTCTTGTACGACTGGTACAACGCCCGAGCCATCGAGATGGGCAAGAAGGTCTGGTTCGATCCCGACCCGCCCGGCAGGGAGCTTCTGGACCAGGTCCTGGACGTCTACGAGGCCCTCATGCCGCTGTATGAGTATCTGACGCAGTTATAGTCAAGGCCGCCCGCCTGGTCGACGCGGTAAAATGATGGTAGGCACGAAAGTGCCTACCATCTCAGTCTGTCAAAGAATGTCCCTACTTGCCGGGCCGGGGGACAAGTCCTCCGGCCCGTTCTGTTTTTACGATATCGTTCTATCAGTTTTTGGTCACATATTGGGACGCGATATACCCGGTCTGGCCATTGTAGCTGATCTGGTACCAGTCGCCGCTGGTCCCGATGATGGTGACGCTCGCGCCGTTAGCCAGGCCGCCGAGCTTACTATAGCCGGTCCCCGGACCGGAGCGCACGAACAGTCCGCCAGAGGCATTGACCGTACCGCTGCTGGAAGAACCGCCGGTACTGCCGGTGCTGCCGGTACTGCCGGTGCTGCCGGAGCCGCCGCCCAGCAGGCTGGTGGCCACGTACAGCGTTTGGCCGTTATAGCTCACCTGGGTCCACCCGCCGGCCGCTGTGCCGGTACGGGTCAGCTGGGTATTGTTGGCCACAGCGGTGACGACGGAATAGCCCATACCGGGGCCGCTGCGCAGGTTCGCGCCGCTGGCGGAGCTGACGGTCACGGTGCCGCTGGCGGCGGTGACGCTCTGGTTGGCCGTACCGGAAGAAGTTCCGCCGGTGGAGCCGCCGGCCGTGCCGCCGCCGGTCGTGGTGCCGCTGCCGCTGGTCCCGGGCTTGGTGGTGGTTATGAGCGAATTGCTCACATAGGCGACCTTGCCATTATAGTTCACCCGGCTCCAGTCATTGCTGGTGGTGCCGGTCATACCGGTACGCTGCAGTTGATAGCCGCTGCTCACGCTGTCCACCACCTCATAGGCGGTGCTCGGGCCGGAGCGGATATTGACGGAGCTGCCGCTGATATAAACCGTATCGCTGGTGGCGGTCACAGTGACGCCGTCAACGGTGGTGGTGCCGGGCGTGGGAGACACCGCCGGCGTTGCGCTGGGAGTAGGCACCGGCGTATTGGTAGGCTTAGGCGTAGCGGAGGGCGGCGCGGTGACCGTGGGCACGGTGCTCTGGACAGGCGGCGTGGTCTCGCCGTCCTGGCCGCCGGCGCCCACATTGACGATATTGGGGCTGTTGAAAGGTTCGGAGGGCGCGGCGGCATCCTCCGCGGGCTGGTTGAGCCTGACCACCAGTACGATGGCGATCACGATGACCACCAGCAGCGCGGCCAGCACCGCGATGATCTGCCACAGGTTCTTATCCCTGCCCCCGCCCGCGCCCTGGCCGCCCGCGCCCCGGGCTGTAGAGACAGGCCGGGGAGAGCCGTCGGCGGGCGTGTTCATCCTGTTGGACCGGATCCTCCCGCCGTTTTCGCCGGCGTAGGCAGGGGTAAAGAAACCCTCTCCCTGCTCGCCGCCTTCGACCTGGTCGTCCTCAACCGGACGCACGGGCCGGGGCAGATTGCGCAGAGCGTCGTCGTTGCCGCGTTTTTGCCAGGGGAGCTTCTTGGCGGGCTTTTCCGTCGTATCGGGCTCGCCGTTCTGAAGCGTCTCCACCCGGCCGGAATCCAGCTTGGCATGGCACTTTCTGCAATACTTGGCGTTGGCCTGCATCACCGCGCCGCAGTTGGGGCACGTACGTGTGAGCTTATTCATAGACATCTCTATCCCCTTTTATCTGAAAAATTCACTCGATTTGGATCGGTCGCCGGGATCATTTCCGTTCCCCGGCCAGATGGACCACGCCACCCTCCACCCGGAGCTGGCCCTGACAGAACATGGCGATGGCCTTGGGCAGGAGCTTCCATTCCGCCTCCTCCATGATCCGTCGCTGGAGGGTCTTGGGGGTATCCCCCTCCCAGACCTCCACAGCCTGCTGGAGGATGATGGGCCCGGTGAGTCCCTCCGTGACGAAATAGGCGGTGGCGCCGGACAGCTTCACGCCGGCCCGGATGGCCTTCTCATAGGGCTCCAGGGAGTTCATGTCGCTCTGGCCAAAGGCGGGCAGCAGACTGGGACAGACGTTGATGATCCGGTTTTCATAGGCCTTCAGTACGCCGGGCCCCAGCGGATGGACATAGCCCGCCAGCACCACAAGCTCCGCGTCCAGGTCCTGGAGCTTCTGCTCCACGGCCGTATTGAAGCTCTGGTCGTTGGGAAACAGGGACCGGTCCACCACATAGGCGGCCAGATTGGCGCTCTTGGCCCGGATCAGGGCATACGCCTCCGGGTCGGAGGAGATCACCGCCGCCAGCTCACAGTTAGGTATCTCCCCGAACAGATGGGCATCCATGATCGCCTGCAGATTCGTCCCGCCGCCAGAGACTAGGATCACCGTCTTCACCATAGCCCGCAGCGCCTCCTTTCGAAAAACGCCTTATGTTTACCGGAAATAACCTTTTTAACTCTTTGTTACCGTATTGTAACATACCTTTTCCCAAAGTGCAACCCATTTCGACGGGTTTCCATAAAAAAATTCTGTCTTTTTCCCAGAGGCAATAAACGGGGGTGCGATACCGCCGCATCGCGCCCCCGTTTTTCTTCTTTTATGCGTCCTTCACAGGCCCTTGATATAGGCCTCCCGCTCTTTCTGGAACTGCTCTGTCTCGGCGAAGCCGCAGGAGAACATCTCCGGGCAGAAGCCCCGGTACACACACTCCCGGACCATGCAGGAGGCAAG
The DNA here is from genome assembly GCA_947628805.1 of uncultured Oscillospiraceae bacterium. GTDB lineage: Bacteria > Bacillota > Clostridia > Oscillospirales > Oscillospiraceae > CAJOIG01. The sequence continues at coordinate 6,511 of CANRBG010000055.1, forward strand.
CTCCGGCTCCACCTTTGCCACGGCGTCCTTGACAAGCTGCCAGGCCTCCCTGGTCTCGGGGCTTGCGCAGTTGCAAAGGCGTTTGCGGCTGATGTTAATCATGGCCTGGCCGTCGGCCTCGCACTCATGGTTCACCGGCGCGCCCTGGGGCAACTCGGTCCGATCGGTGCCGGTGCGGTCGGTGCGCTGGGTCTTGACGAAGTGCTCGATGCCGAACTTGTGGCGCACGAAATGGACGCTGACCCAATAAGGCAGGTCCACCCACCGCCAGGCGAATTTCAGCTTGCGGATCGGCGAGTGTTCGGCCATGATGAGCTGGCGTTTCCATTTGGAGTCGGGATACGCGCCCTTGGTCTTGCCGATGGTGTTCATGGTGGCGTTTTTGATGTCCTGCCAGTTATCCTCATGCTGGAAGAAAAGCAGGCTGGGCTTGCTCTGGCTCATAGCGGGACCTCCTGTGGTCGTTTTTCGACAGTATACCACACCCGTCCCGCCGCTTCAACCGCCCCGAAAACAAAAATCGAAATGGAGCATAATTTAAAAAATAAGAGTTATTTTGAAATATCAGGAGCAAACAGACTGATTTTAAAAAAATCTGTTGACAGTCCTTTCCACATGTGTTATAAAGATTAAGCGCCCGAACGCGGGCGCGGAAATGGTTGATATTAATTAACAATATTTCGGAGGAAAACGCATGAGCACGACAATGGTAAAGCCTGCCGACGTGGTCCGCAAGTGGTACGTGCTGGACGCGGCGGGCAAGCCCATGGGCAAGACGGCCGTGATCGCGGCGGATCTGCTGCGGGGCAAGCGGAAGGTGGACTACACGCCCCACGTGGACTGCGGCGACTATGTGATCATCATCAACGCCGAGCAGGCGGTGCTGACCGGCAAAAAGCTGGAGCAGAAGTATTACCGGACCCATTCCGGCTATCCCGGCGGCCTGCACGAGACTCAGTACAGCCGTCTGATGGCAGAGAAGCCTGAGCTGGCCATGCGCCTGGCGGTGCGTGGCATGCTGCAGAAGAACGCCATGGCGAAGAATCAGCTGACCCGGCTGCGCATCTTCCGGGGCGGCGAACACAACCACCAGGCCCAGAAGCCCGAGATCTATGTGGAAGGAGGCGCCAACTAATGGCTACCTATCAGTCCAAGCGTCCGTACCTTTACGGCACCGGCCGGCGTAAGAGCTCCGTTGCCCGCGTCCACCTGATCCCCGGCGGCACCGGCGTCATCACCAT
>CANRBG010000056.1 GCA_947628805.1 uncultured Oscillospiraceae bacterium
GTCTGCGGCGCGGGGGACGTGAAGCTCCATCCCGGCCGCCTGGCGGACATCGCGCCCACCATGCTGCATCTGATGGGGCTGGCCCAGCCCGCCGAGATGGACGGCCGGTGCCTCATCCAAGCGTAACGCCGCGGCGTTACCCGTTAAGATATCAATCGCGGTCCCGGCGTCAGCCGGGGCCGCATGATATAATAAAGTCAAAAGGAGCGTTAACTTGAAGGACTATTTTGAGATCGTCGATGTGAAGGCCCTGGAGATACTGGATTCCCGGGGCAACCCCACCGTGGAGGTGGAGGTGACCCTGGACGACGGCACCGTGGGCCGGGCGGCCGTGCCCTCCGGCGCGTCCACCGGCGCGCACGAGGCCTGCGAACTGCGGGACGGTGACAAGAGCCGCTACCTGGGCAAGGGCACTCTGACGGCGGTGAACAACGTGAACACGGAGATCGCCGAGGCGCTGCAGGGTATGAACGCCCTGGACCAGCCCGCCATCGACAAGACCCTCGTCGACCTGGACGGCACGGCCAACAAGACCCGTCTGGGTGCCAATGCCATGCTGGGGGCCAGTCTGGCCTGTGCCAAGGCCGGGGCCAACGCTCTGGGCCTGCCCCTTTATCAGTATGTGGGCGGCTGCAACGCCAAGACCCTGCCGGTGCCCATGATGAACGTGCTCAACGGCGGGGCCCACGCCACCGGTTCCAACGTGGATATCCAGGAGTTCATGATCATGCCCGTGGGGGCAAGGACCTTCGCGGAGGCCCTGCGCATGTGCGCGGAGGTATTCCACACCCTGAAAAAGGTGGTGCCCGCCTCCGGCGTGGGGGACGAGGGCGGCTACGCGCCCAATCTGGACAGCGACGAGGACGCTCTGAAGGCCCTGGTGGAGGCCATGGAAAAGGCCGGCTACAGGCCCGGGGAGGACTTTATGATCGCCATCGACTGCGCCGTCAGCGACTGGTACGACGCCGGCAAGAAGGTCTATCACCTGCCCAAACGGGGGATCGATATGACCGCCGAAGAGCTTGTGGAGATGTACAAGGGCTTCGTGGAGAAGTATCCCATCATCTCCATTGAGGACGGCCTGGGCGAGGACGACTGGGACGGCTGGAGGAAAATGACCGACGAGCTGGGGGACAAGATCCAGATCGTGGGCGACGACCTGTTCGTCACCAACGTGGAGCGGATCCGGACCGGCATCGGGAAAAAGGTGGCCAATTCCGTCCTCATCAAGCTCAACCAGATCGGCACCCTGACCGAGACGCTGGACGCTATCCAGCTGGCCCACCGGGCAGGGTATACCGCCGTTATCTCCCACCGCTCCGGCGAGACGGAGGATGTGACCATCGCGGACCTGACCGTGGCGGTGAACGCCGGCCAGATCAAAACCGGCGCGCCCAGCCGCACGGACCGGGTGGCCAAGTACAACCAGCTTCTGCGCATCGAGGATGAGTTGGGCGAGGCGGCACGGTATCTGGGCTCCGACGCGTTCTTCTCCATCAAAAAATAAGCGGGAACGGGAAAAGTCCCTTCCAAAACCGGTATAGATTGGTGTTTCCCTGGCAACAATAGCCTCGGAAACACCAATTTTTTTGGAGGGTCAAAGAAAATGGAAAACAAGCATGGGTCCGGCGCGAGAGCCGGGTCCCTGGAGGGGAAGGGCTTCTACATAGTCCTTTTCCTGTGCGCGGCGGTGATCGGCCTGTCTGCATGGCTGCTGTTCACCGGAGCGGGGACTAATGTAGAAGACAAAAACGAGACAGCGGAAGAACAGGTCGTGGACGTGTCCGGGGCGTATGTGACCATGCTCCCGGCAGACAGCGCGCGGCAGCAGCCCGCCGCCGAAGAGCCGGCGGAGCAGGGGCAGACGGCCTCCCAGGAGGACCAGAGCGGCACGGAGCAGACCCAGGAGCAGACCTCCGCGGAGGAGCAGACCAACGCCGCGGAGCCCTCCGACGGGACAGAGACGCTTCAGGAGCAGGCGGAGGAGGATCAGTCCGTCTTTTCCGACAGCGCGGTCAGCTATATCTGGCCTGTCCAGGGCGAGGTACAGCGGGCCTACTGCATCGAGACGCTGGCCTATGACGATACCATGGCGGACTGGCGCACCCACGACGGCATCGACATCGCCTGCCAGCAGGGTACCCAGATCATGAGCGTGGCGCCCGGCCTGGTGGTGGATGTCCACAACGACGACCTGCTGGGGACCGTGGTGGAGGTGGACCATGAAAACGGCGTCCACAGCGTCTACGCCAACCTGGCGTCCCAGCCCCCCGTGGCTGCCGGCGATCGGGTCAATATGGGCCAGGTCATCGGTTCCGTCAGCAACACGGCCCTGGGCGAGATCAACCAGGTCAGCCACCTGCACTTCGCCATGAAGCAGGACGGCGCGTCCGCCGATCCCACCGAGTATCTGGCCTCGGCCTGGACGGAGTAAAAGCGATGATAACGCGGCGGGAGCTTCTCCCGCCGCGTTTTTGCGCCTGTCAGCACGTGGGTTTCGACAAGCTCCGGCACGGCCAGCGGGCCGCGCTTTTTTTGTGCTTTTTTGCGCCTCTTTGCATCTGAAGCGGCGGGGACGATTTTTAATGTCCTTTTAATCATTTCCGGCGTTTCATCCGTTATAGTCAGTAGAAGCATACGCGAAAGGAGGCGACGGCCGTGGGCGACGACGATCTGGTGGAGCGTATACGCCTGGGGGACGAGGCCGCCGCCGAGACGCTGGTCCGCCGCTATTATACCGCCATTCTGCGCTACTGCCTGCACCGCTGCGGCAGCGGCGAGCGGGCGGAGGATCTGACCCAGGAGACCTTTTTACGGCTGTTCCGGTCCCTGCCGGGGTATACGGGAAAGAGGAAGTTCCGGGCATTTCTCTACACCATTGCGGAACGGCTGTGCATCGACGAGAGCCGACGGATGCGTCCCTGTTCGCTGGAGGAACAGCAACTGGCGGCGGAGTATGACGAGCTGCGCCGGGCGGAGGACCGGGCGGAGATCGATGGGCTTCTGGAGGCCCTGCCCCCGGAGCAGCGGACGGCGGTGCTGCTGCGGTACGGGGAGCAGCTCAGTTTCCAGGAGATCGGGTCCGTGATGGGATGCAGCCTGCGGACGGCCCAAAGCCGGGTCCGGTGGGCGCTGAAGAAGATGAGGCAGGTGAGAGACGATGCGGGATAAAGTTTTGGAGGACGTCCTCCGCCGGTCCCTGGGCCGGGAGCCGTCGCCCGGGCGGCTGGAGGAGACGATCGGGCTCTGCGCGGAGATCGCCCGGAAGCAGGCGGTCCGGCCACAGACCCGACAGAGCTTTTGGGGCTTTTTGTCGGACGTGTTCCACTTCGAGGGGATACCTCTGCTGCTGCCCCAGTTGGCCGTACTGCTGGCGGCCTGCCTGGCGGCGGTTTCCTCCCACATGGGCGTCTATGACCTGCCCATGTACATGCCCCTTTTCATCCTGGCTGTCATGCCTGTCTTTTTCAGGGGACAGCGATACCGGGTCAGCGAGGTGGAGGCTGCCACCCGCACCTCCGGGGCCCTGCTGACTCTGGCCCGGCTGGTCCTGGCCGGCGGGTCCGCGCTGGTGTGCCTGACATTCCTGCTGGCATTGGAGGTCTGGCTGCAGCGGTCCTGGGAAAATTTGGGCCGGGTCGTTATCTATTGCCTGGTCCCCTACCTGACCTGCATGACCGCCATGCTGGCCCTGATCCGCCGGCGGCGGCGGGACGGAGCGCCCCTGTGCCTGATCACCGCCCTGGGCTCGGTGGCGTTTTGGCGGTGTACCGCCAGATTCCTCCCATGGCTGTACGAGGCGTCCGCCCTGGGGATCTGGGTCGCGGCGGTGCTGATCTATGCCTGGCTCTTCGCAAAAGAAGTCACTTATATCATCCAAGCAAACAAGGAGGCAAAAATGTATGGAATTGTCGATTGACCGCCTGACAAAGCACTACGGCCATAAGATCGCCGTGGACCGGGTCAGCGCAACCCTGACGCCCGGCGTCTATGGCCTGCTGGGCGCCAACGGCGCGGGCAAGACCACCCTCATGCGGATGCTCTGCGCCATCCTGGAGCCAACATCCGGGGAGGTGCGCCTGAACGGGAAAGAGGTGTCCGCCATGGGAGGGGCATACCGGGACGTGCTGGGGTATCTTCCACAGGACTTTGGGTACTATCCCAGCTACACCGCGGCGGAATTTCTCTCCTATATCGCCGCGCTCAAGGGCATACCCCGGGAGGCCGCGAAAAGGCGGGTCCGGGAGCTTTTGGAGATGCTGGACCTGCAAAGCGTATCCAATAAAAAGATCAAGACCTTTTCCGGGGGCATGAAGCAGCGGGTGGGCATCGCCCAGTCCCTCCTGAATAACCCCCAGGTGCTCATTTTGGACGAGCCCACCTCGGGGCTGGACCCAAAAGAGCGGATACGGCTGCGTAACCTGCTGTCCGAGTATGCCGCAGACAAGATCGTGCTGCTGTCCACCCACATCGTGTCCGATGTGGAGGCCATCGCGGACGAGGTGCTTGTGATGAACGCCGGACAGTTCATCATGCACGGTACGGTCCCGGAGCTTGCGGAGCGTGTCCGGGGCAAGGTCTGGGAGCTGACGGTGCCCCGGGAGAAAGCAAGATTGTGGCAGGCACAGGTGACGGTGGCCAACTACCGGCACGAGGGGGACCAGGTGGCGCTTCGCATCCTGTCGGACGATAAGCCCTCGGAGCAGGCCACGCCCTGCGAGCCCATACTGGACGACGCGTATCTCTATTACTTCGGCGCGAAGGAGGCGTAACATGGAACTATTCGCTTTGGAACATAAACGGCTGTGGCGGACGCCGCGGGTATGGATATGCGTGCTGCTGTGCTTCATCTACAGCGTCGTGTGGGGGAGCGTGATGTGGTATCAGTGGCTCGGCTTTGGCACCCAAAATGACAGCACCGACATATACGACCACAATTTTGACGGTTATACCGCCATCCGGGATTGGCAGGAGCAGTTTTCCCAGTTCGGCGACCACTGGACGGACGAGACGCTCCAAAAGATCGTGGCGGCGTATCAGAGCTATGACATTTATGAAAAGCCTGGCATTCAATCCATGGGAGACTGGATACTGGCATACGAGTGCCTTCATGATCTTTACCAGGAGCTGGCGGACCCGGAGAACCAGCAGTATCAGCCCCTGATCCTCTATGCGGATACGACGAAGCTGACGGACTTTTATCAGCGGCGGGCGGACCTTTTGGAGTTCACCCTGGAGGCCACCCGGCAGAACGAGGGCATGTCCGAAGCCGACAAGCAGATGCTCCTGGATATGAACAGCCAGATCCAGGAGCCCTGGCCCTACGAATGGACCCGGGGCTGGGCCGAACTGTCCTTTGACTGGTCGGATCTGGCGCCCTATCTGGCCATCGCGCTGGCGTTCCTCTTCTCCGGGGAGTGGCACAACAGCACCGCGCCCATGCTGCACACCATCAAGTATGGCTGGAAGAAGCTGGCACGGGTCAAGGTCCTCAGCGGCATGGCCTTTGCGCTGGAGCTGTACGCGCTCATCGCGGTGGGGGACGTGGCGGCCCAGCTGATCTTCCTTGGCACCTCCGGGTGGGACCTGCCCATCCAATATGTCGACATCCTGGCCGTGGCCCCCTGGAACATGTTGCAGGCGGAACTGTATAAGCTGGCTTTCGGCCTGATCGGCGTGTTCGGTTACGCGGGACTGGTCATGCTCATGTCGGCCCTGGTGAAAAGCAACGTGCTGGCTCTGGTTTTCAGTCTGGCGTTCGTATACGTGCCGGACGTGCTGGGGCGCTACCTGCCCAAATGGCTGCTGGCGGTGAGCCAGTATCTGCCCCTGGTGGGCAGCCCCAATGACATTTACGGCTACAACATATTCCATATCTTTGGCAAAAGCGTCTGGTCGCCCTGGATGATGATCACCGTCCCCGGGCTGATCGGGATCGTGTGTATCCCCCTTGCCATCAGGGGCTGGTCCCGGCGGGAGAGGGTTTGAACAGGCCTCCGGTGTGTCTTTCCGGCTGATATGTAAAAAAGCGGCGTCCGCAAAGCGCGGGCGCCGCTGCCGCGTATCGTCTCAGCAGCAGGTGGGGGAGTACTTCTGCTTGGTCTGCTGGAGCTGCTGCTGGGGGGCGTTGTCCACCTGGTACCAGCCCTTGGCGGTCATCTGCTTGTAGATGCCGTCCTGCATGGACAGAGTGTCGTCAAAGGCGTTGGAGAAGGTCTGATGCACGTTGGTGGTGGAGGATTCAATGGCGCCGTGCATATAAAGATCGATAACGCCCTTGGTGGTGAGAAGCAGGTTCTCCATGATGGTCTTGTCATCCATTTTGCGTGGCCTCCTTATACGAGATCGTAGAATTTCTGGTAGACCTGGCGGTGGCGGTCTGCCATCTGCTGGGCCTGGAGCTTCAGGCTGGGGTCTTTCAGGCTGTTGGCCGCGTTCTGGCACTGGGTGGCCAGGAACATGGCGTGGGAGAGCGCGTCGTCAACGTAGAGAAGTTCTTTTGTCGTCATAATTGATCACCTCGTATCCAGTATCTCCCCGAAAACGAAAACTATCCTGCCATCGCGCCGGCCGGCGCGTTTTTTCTTAAAAAAATTAAAGAAAACACTTGTTTGCTTGCTTACAAGAGTATATAATGCAGCTGAGTTGGGTTAGGAATTGTGAGAAACATGATTAGTATGGCTTATGAGGTACGCGCATAGTGAAAACATCCCGCTTTGAAATCTTTCTGAAGATCGTAGAGACAAAGAGCCTGACCCGTACGGCGGCCTACTTCGGCTGCACCCAGTCGGCGGTGAGCCAGCTTGTGCGGGCGTTGGAGTCGGACCTGGGGGTGACGCTGCTGGCCCGGAGCAAGAGCGGCGTGCGGCTGACGGCGGAGGGGGAGTATCTTCTTCCCAGCATGCGCCAGATCGTGTCCGGCGAGCGCGGCGTGATGGAAAAGTCCCTGGAGCTGCAGCACATGAACGCCGGGCTTATCCGCATCGGCATCTTCACCAGCCTCTCCTGCCAGTGGCTGCCGCCGTATTTGAAGAAGTTCCGGGAGCGGTATCCCAACATCGGCTTTGAGCTGTCCCAGGGGGATACGGTGCAGATCTGCGACTGGCTGCGAAACGGCATCGTGGACATCGGGTTCATGACGAAGCCCGATTCGGACGAGTTCACGTTTCAGGAGCTGCTGGCCGACCGGATGCATATCGTCCTGCCGCCGGAGCACCCGCTGGCGGGGAAGAAGGTGGCTTTGAAGGATCTGAAGAACGAGACCTTTGTGCTGATGGAGTCCGGCTACAGCCAGATCGTGGAGAAGATGTTCCGCACAGCGGGCATCCGGCCCCGCCAGCAGTACACGGTGAAGGACGACTACACCGTCATGAGCATGGTGGAGAGCGGCCTGGGCGTGAGCCTGCTGCCGGAGCTCATATTGCAGCGCACGCCGTACAGGCTTGCCGCTTGCCCTGCGGAGCCGTCCTTTTACCGGCGGCTGGGCGTCTCATGGATGAAGAAAGAGGAAAGCTCTATCGCCGTGAGCAAGTTCGTCCAGTACCTGCTGGAGGATATGGGCCTGAAGAGCGAATGAGAGGTAAATACCGGGCGGGAAACCGCCCGGTATTTTTGGAAAAAGCATCGTTTTGGCGGCGGAAACCCTTGACAACCGGACGGGAATCCTGTATAATCCCTATTGCTGTCTGGCGGCGTAGCTCAGTTGGCTAGAGCATGCGGTTCATACCCGCAGTGTCACCGGT
>CANRBG010000057.1 GCA_947628805.1 uncultured Oscillospiraceae bacterium
GGTCAGCCGGTGACCGGCGTGAAGCCGGCGCAGCTTGGCGCTGTGCGCCGCCGCATGGGAATGGTGTTCCAGAGCTTTAACCTGTTCGCCCATCTGACGGTGATCGAAAACATCATGCTGGGGCCGGTGGAGCTGCTTGGCTGCACCCGGCAGGAGGCCTATGAACGGGGCATGCGTCTGCTGGCCAAGGTGGGATTGGCGGAAAAGGCGCTCAACTATCCGGACGAGCTCTCCGGCGGTCAAAAGCAGCGTGTCGCCATTGCCCGTACGCTGGGCATGCAGCCGGAGATCGTGCTCTTCGACGAGCCAACCAGCGCGCTGGATCCTACCATGGTGGGAGAGGTGCTGGCAGTCATCCGCAGCCTGGCTGAGCAAGGGCTGACCATGCTCATCGTTACGCACGAGATGAAGTTTGCCCGGGATGTATCCACGCGGGTATTTTACATGGACGAGGGCATCGTTTACGAGGAAGGAACGCCGGAGCAGGTGTATGATCACCCGAAGACCGACCGCTGCCGGGCGTTTGTCCACCGCCTGAAGACCCTCCATCTCGACATCGCTTCCAAGGAGTTTGACTTCATCGGCGCGGCGACCGACATCGACCGCTTTGCCCGCAAGCAGCTGCTGGGCGCGCCGCAGTCGCTCAAGTACCAGCAGATCTTTGAAGAACTGTGCGTGACGAGCATCCTGCCGGCCTTGCCGGACGATGGGTGCAGCCTGAGCTTTGACGCCCTTTGCAGTGAAGACGGAAGCGAATGCGAAGCCGTCATCCGCTGGAGCGGGGACAAGTTCGATCCGCTGACGCAGGGAGATGAGCTGAGCGTGGCTCTGGCTCTCAGTAGGACCAAGAGCAGCGCGCACGCCTATGCCGACGGGGTCAACACGGTGACCGTTGTATTTTAATTTTAAGAGGAATGCCCCGTGGAAAACAAAGAAGAGAGATATGAACTGACCGGGTCCGGCATCGACGCCGCCGGGGAGGCCGCCTATGATTTCCTCACGGCCGCCAAGGTGGAGCGGAAGAACGCCCTCCGGGTCCGGCTGGCTCTGGAGGAGGCGCTGCTGCGCTATCGGGACGAGGGGACGGCGGAGGGGTTCACCCTGCGCTGCCGCCGGCGTTTTCGCGCCCCGCGGGTGGAGCTCTCCCTGTCCGGCCCATCCCTGGACCCCCTGGCGGAGCAGGACGAACCTAACAGCGGGGCGCTGACGGGCATGATGGCCCAGATGGGTCTGGCGCCGCTGTGGCAGTACAAGGACGGGACGAACCGCATCCTGTTCACCCCCAAGCGGAAAAAGCGCTCCCTCATGGGCTCCCTGGCCGCCGCGCTGGTGCTGGCGGTGGCGCTGGGCTATCTGTGCCGTTTCCTGCCGGAGGCGGTCCGGCTGGTGCTGGCGGATAAGCTGGTCACGCCTGTTTTCGACACCTTTATGGGCCTACTCACCGCCATATCCGGGCCCATGATATTCCTGTCGGTGACATGGGGCATCTGCTGCATCGGCGACGTGGCCTCCTTTGGCCGGATAGGCAAGCGGATGATCGCCAAGTTCATCCTGCTCACCGTCCTATTGTCGGTCGTCGCGGGGGCGGTCGTGCTGCCCTTCTTCCCCATAGCCGCAGGGGGCGGCCAGGCCTTCGACCCATCGGAACTGATGGACATGGTGCTGGATATCGTGCCATCCAATTTCTTCACCCCCTTCACGGAGGGCAACCCCCTGCAGATCATCTTCGTGGCGGTACTCATCGGCATAGCGCTGCTGCTTTTGGGGGAGAAGGTCTCCGTGGCGGCTACGTTCATAGAGGAGTTCAACTACATGGTCCAGCTCATCATGGAGGCGGTCAGCTCTCTGGTCCCCGTGTTCGTGTTCTGCAGCGTCTTCAATATGTTCCTGGGAGACGGGTTCCGGCTCCTGGCCAGGTCCTATAAGATCGTCCCCGTCGTGGTCCTGGGGATGGGGGTGGTAATGGTATGCTGCCTGGCCCTGGTGTGCCTGCGGTGGAAGGTCGGGCCCGTGACGGTGCTGAAAAAGACCATGCCCACCTTCCTCATCGGCCTGAGTACCGCGTCCTCCGTGGCAGCCTATCCCACCAACCATGAGTGCTGCGAAAGGCAGCTGGGCATAGACGAGAAGATAACCCGCTTCGGCATCCCCCTGGGGCAGGTCATCTATATGCCCGGCGCGGCGGTGCTGCATCTGGTGGCGGGCCTGTGCATGGCGGAGACATACGGCGTGGCCATCACCCCGGCGTGGCTGCTGACGGCGCTGTTCATCTCCGTGATGCTGGCCATCGCGGCGCCGCCGGTGCCGGGGTCGGCGCTGACCTGTTTCACGCTGCTGTTCACCCAGTTGGGCATACCCATGGAGGCGGTGGCCATCATGACGGCCCTGAACGTGATACTGGAGTTTCTCGCAACGGCGCTGAACCTGTTCGGCCTGCAGATGGCGTTGACGGACCTGGGCGGCTCGCTGGAGATGCTGGACATGGATACCCTGAGAGGCCGGACTTGAAGGGGGAAAGAGAGCGTAAATACCTATTTTAATGAGGAATGCTCATGGAAAACAAAGAAGAGAGATATGAACTGACAGGAGCCGGCATCGACGCCGCCGGGGAGGCGGCTTACAGCTTTCTCACGGCCGCCAAGGTGGAGCGGAAGAACGCCCTCCGGGTCCGGCTGGCTCTGGAGGAGGCGCTGCTGCGCTATCGGGACGAGGGGACGGCGGAGGGGTTCACCCTGCGCTGCCGCCGGCGTTTTCGCGCCCCGCGGGTGGAGCTCTCCCTGTCCGGCCCATCCCTGGACCCCCTGGCGGAGCAGGACGAACCTAACAGCGGGGCGCTGACGGGCATGATGGCCCAGATGGGTCTGGCGCCGCTGTGGCAGTACAAGGACGGGACGAACCGCATCCTGTTCACCCCCAAGCGGAAAAAGCGCTCCCTCATGGGCTCCCTGGCCGCCGCGCTGGTGCTGGCGGTGGTGCTGGGCTATCTGTGCAGGTTTCTGCCGGAGGCGGCCCGTCTCGCGCTGTCGGATAAGCTGGTCTCGCCCCTTTTCGACACCTTCATGGGCTTACTCACCGCCATATCCGGGCCCATGATATTCCTCTCAGTGACATGGGGCATCTGCTGCATGGGAGACGTTACCTCCTTCGGCCGCATCGGCAAGCGGATGATCGCCATGTTCATCCTGCTCACCGTTGTGCTTACTACCCTGTCGGGGGCGGCCATACTGCCCTTCTTCCCCATAGCCGCGGGGGGCGGCCAGGCCTTCGACCCATCGGAGCTGATGGACATGGTGCTGGACATCGTGCCATCCAATTTCTTCACCCCCTTCACGGAGGGCAACCCCTTGCAGATCATCTTCGTGGCGGTGCTCATCGGCATAGCGCTGCTGCTGTTGGGGGAGAAGGTCTCCGTGGCGGCTACCTTTGTGGAGCAGTCCAACTACGTGGTCCAGCTCATCATGGAGGCGGTCAGTTCCCTGGTCCCCGTGTTCGTGTTCGGCAGTGTCTTCAAGATGTTCCTGGGGGACGAGTTCCGGCTCCTGGCCCGGTCCTATAAGATCATTCCCGTCATAGTCCTGGGCACGGCGGTGATGATGGTATGCAGCTTAGGCATGGTGTGCCTGCGGTGGAAGGTCGGGCCCATGACGGTGCTGAAAAAGACCATGCCCACCTTCCTCATCGGCCTGAGCACCGCTTCCTCCGTGGCGGCCTTTCCCACCAACCAGGAATGCTGCGAGAAGCGGCTGGGCATACACGAAAAAATCACCCGCTTCGGCATCCCCCTGGGGCAGGTCATCTATATGCCCGGTGCGGCGGTGCTGTTTCTGGCGGCGGGCCTTTGCATGGCGGAGATATACGGCGTGGCCATCACCCCGGCGTGGCTGCTGACGGCGCTTTTCATCTGCGTGATGCTGGCCATCGCGGCCCCGCCGGTGCCGGGGTCAACGCTCACCTGCTACACGCTGCTGTTCACCCAGCTGGGCATGCCCATGGAGGCGGTGGCCATTATGACGGCCCTGAACGTGATACTGGAGTTTCTCGCAACGGCGTCGGACCTGTTCTGCCTGCAGATGGTGCTGACGGACCTGGGCGGCTCGTTGGAGATGCTGGATATGGATACCCTGAGAAGCCAGACATGAAAAAGGAAAAACGATATCATTTTTGAAAAAGAAAGAGAGGGCAAGGACAGATGTTATCACTGGAGAAAAGATTTCATGTAAAGGAAGCCGGCTCCACAGGGAAAACGGAAGTTCTGGCGGGGGTCACGACCTTTATGACCATGGCCTATATCCTCATGGTCAATTCCAGAATGTTTGCGGAACTTCCGGGGGTGTCTTACAACGCCATCTATATCGCGACGGCCATCTCCGCCTGTATCGGGACGGTGCTGATCGGACTGCTGGCGAATCTGCCGCTGGCCCAGGCGTCCGCCATGGGCTCCAATGCCTTCTTTGTCTATACGGTGTGCTTCGGCTTTGGGCTCAGCTATGCCAATGCCCTGGTACTCATTTTGCTGGACGGGATCCTGTTCATACTGTTTACGGTGACAGGACTGCGAAAGAAAGTATTTGAGGCGATCCCGGCGGCGGTAAGGGTGGCGATCCCCGCAGGAGTCGGACTGTTTATCGCCTTTATCGGGCTGAAGGATGCCGGGATCGTGGTGGCGGACCCGTCCACCTATGTGGGTCTGGCCTCCTTCAACCTGCTCTCCGGAAACGTGGCGTGGAAGGACATTATGCCTATGCTCGTCACACTTTCCGCTTTGATCGCGATCGCGGTCCTGACATGCAAGCGGGTAAAGGGCGCTGTGCTCTGGGGCATACTGGGGGGAACGGCGCTGTATTATCTGCTTGGTCTTACGATCCCCGGATTTTATGAGGGTTTTACAGACAATCTGAATTTAAACCCGTTCACGGCGTTCGGGGATTTTGGCAGGCATGCGTTTGGCAAGGTCTTTACGGAGGGCTTTAACTTTTCGGCGTATCTGGCCGATCACAGCGGGGTGGAGCTTGCCCTATTGATCGCGACGACGGCGTTGGCGTTCTGTCTGGTGGATATGTTTGATACGATCGGCACCCTGTACGGCGCCTGTGCCAGGGGCGATCTTCTCACCAAAGAGGGGGAAGTGCCCAACCTGGACAAGGCGATGCTGGCCGACGCCATAGCCACCACGGCCGGCGCGATCTGCGGCACCTCCACGGTGAGCTCTTATGTGGAGGCTTCCACGGGCATCGCGGAGGGCGGAAGGACAGGCATGGCCGCCATGGTGACGGGGGCGCTGTTTTTCGTCAGCATGTTTTTAAGCCCGATCGCGATGCTCATACCGGGATGCGCGACGGCGGCGGCGCTCATCTATGTGGGGATCATGATGATGAACTGCGCCAGAAATATAGACTGGCTGAAAACAGAGGAAGCGGTCCCGGCGTTTTTGACGTTGGCGATGATGCCTATGACCTACAATATCTCTTACGGCATTGCCTTCGGCGTGATCTCTTATACGCTTATCAGCGTGTTTACCGGCAAGGCAAGGGACGTAAAAGCGGGAACATGGGTGATCGCGGCGCTCTTTACCGTCATGTTCTTTGTGACGCATTGAAAGCTATCCCGAAAAACTAAGGAGGAAGAAAACAATGACCATCACGAAAAACCAGAACGGTACCCATCTTGAGCTGGCCCTGGAGGGCCGGCTGGACACCACCACCGCGCCCCAGCTGGAGGCGGAGCTGAAGCAGAGCGTCAACGGCGTCACGGAGCTGGCGCTGGACTTCGCGGGGCTGGAGTATCTGTCCTCGGCAGGCCTGCGGGTGCTCCTGAGCGCCCAGAAGGTCATGAACCGGCAGGGGTCCATGGTGATCAGGAACGTGAACGATACCATCAATGAGATCTTTGAGGTCACGGGCTTCGCGGATATCCTGACCATCGAGTGAGGATGAAACTGGCGTACATAGGCTATGACGCCCTGTACCCCGCGCTGCCGGCGCTGGCGGAGGCCGGGTGCGAGATCGGGGAGATATTCACCTGCGAGACAGATAACGACACGGAGTTCAACATCCGCGTCTGCGCCTATGCCCGGGAGCACCACATCCCTTTGACCGTAGGGAAGATGACCCGGCAGGACATCGCCCGGCTCCGGGCCAATGGCTGCCGGGGCGCCGTCTGCGCGGGGTATTATCACCGGCTGCCGGTGGACGAGTATTTCCGCATAGTCAACATCCACCCATCGCTTCTGCCGGAGGGCCGCGGCGCCTGGCCTATGCCCGTCGTGCTGCTGCGAGGTCTTTCGGAGACGGGCGTGACGGCCCACAAGGTCACGGAGGGGTTCGACGAGGGGGATATCCTGCTGCAGGAGCGGGTCCCGGTGTCGCCAGACGACGATCTGGAGACGCTGACGGAGAAGCTCCGGCAATGTCTGCCGGGGATGATGGCCGCTCTGGCGGCGGACTTTGACGGACTGTGGGCCAATGCCCGGCCCCAGGGAGTCGGGGCGTACTGGCCCTGCCCGTCTGAGACGGACTGGCCCATGGGGCCGGATACGCCCCGGGCGGAGGCGGACCGGATCCTGCGCGCCTTTTTCGGCTATGAATGCGTCTATCGGGCCGGCGGCCGGACCTGGGGCGTTACCAGGGGCGTGCTGCGTCCGGCCGGGGAAGACGGTCTGCCTGTCAAGGGCGGAACGATCCAAGGAGAGAGAGTAAGACAACTGTGACGATCGAGACACACCCTATCACATTGGACATGAGGGCCCCCGTGGACGGCATCCGCCGCGCCGCGGGCCACGAGGCGTCCTCCCACGCCTTCGCATCGCTGTTTCTATGGCAGAAGGACATGGGGCTCACCATCCTCCTGAAGGAGGATATGTTTGCCGTAAAATGCCGGTGGCGGGGGGATAACGCCTGGTTTTTCCCCTGTGGCCGGGAGGAAGCGGCAGTTGGTTTTTTGCAGGAGCTGCTCCGGACGGGACCCGTCACGCTCTGCTACATGCGGGAGCGGGACGCCGCTTTTCTGGGAAAAAACTTTCCGGGGCGGTTCTCCATCCAGGAGCGGCCCGAGGACCATGAGTACCTATACGACCGGGAGGGACAGGAGAGCCTGGCAGGCGGGCGGTTCGTCCGGCTGCGCAACGATCTGCACGCGGCCGAGCGGGGGCGGACCCTGACCTGGAAGCGGATCGGCCCGGAGGACTTTCCCACGCTTTGGGACATCTACGCCGCCTGGAGCCGGGAGGGCGACCACGGGTCGGCCCTGGGGGACGGCGGCGCCGTGCGCCTTCTCGTGGACAACTGGCAGGCGCTGGACGCGGCCGGTGTGCTGGCCTATGTGGACGGAGAGCCCATGGCCGCGGCGGCGGGCTATCCCATCGGAGAGGATGTGTTCGACATCAGCTTCTGTAAAGCCAGAGACCGGCTGCGGGGGCTGCCGGTGTACACCCGGCGGGCCCTGATCGGCTCCCTGGACAGCCGCTTTACGCTCATCAACGCCGAGGAAGACCTGGGCTCGGAGGGGCTGCGGCTGATGAAGACGATCATGCGACCCGTCGATATGATAAAAATGTATGAGGGGAGAAGCTGAAT
This sequence comes from uncultured Oscillospiraceae bacterium, assembly GCA_947628805.1. GTDB lineage: Bacteria > Bacillota > Clostridia > Oscillospirales > Oscillospiraceae > CAJOIG01. The sequence continues at coordinate 7,572 of CANRBG010000057.1, forward strand.
GACCCCGACGCAAAAGGACATTTTCACCGGGCGGATGTTCCGCCGGCAGTATATCCCCGCGTTGGTCTCGGCCTTCGGCCTGGCGTTCGCCGACATGGCGGACGCGCTGGTGATCGGCCAGCGCATGGGCGTGACGGGCCTTGCGGCCATCAGCCTGGCCCTGCC
>CANRBG010000058.1 GCA_947628805.1 uncultured Oscillospiraceae bacterium
GGGCCAAGAGAAGCCCGCGCAATAAGTTTCTCATTTAGGGCTGAGATACACCCGTATATATTATATGCGAGGCGGCGGGGCGTGTCAACCGCTTTCTTTTATTTCCCATGGCAATTTCTATGCTGCCGGAAATGCGTCTCACCATGAGACGCATTTCCAGCACCGGGCCGGGACCAGCACCCAACCCCCGGCGGTGCGCCCGCGCTCCCACTATGCCCAAAGCCCGCGAAACGCGGGCTTTGCTGCTGTTATCCCCTTACCGACAAATGATCCGGCGCCCGGTTTCTGTCAAGGCCCGGCCAGTCCGCAGACTGGCCGGCTCGTGAGCGGCTGCGAAGCAGACGCCAGCCTTGACGGGGGCCGGACGCCGGATCACACTCCCCGCGGGGGATAACAGCCTACCTATCTGTGCGCGGGAAGGTGGGCCGCCTTTCCCTATGCTTTGATTTGCCTTTCTCTATGTTCTTGGTGGCTTTCTGTGATTTTGTGTATTCCTCCACCTGATCCCGGACGCCGGGAAGCTCTGCGGTTATTCTGTCACACACGCGTATTTCTTTCCGCACCGCCCAAATGCTCCTGTTGGCCAGGGCTATCTCGCTGTCCACGTCCTCGCCCCGGCGCTTGCGGCGGTATAGGCCACGGCGGGCGTCAATCTCCGCCTCCATGTCCATCTGCAGGGCGTCCCGGAGCATGGATAGCTGGTCTGTGGTTTCGACGTGGTAATTGTGCAGGAGCCGGAATTGCTCCTTGTATCTGTCCAGCCTCCGCACCTCTGCCCGGACGTTGAACGGGACGGGACGGCGGCGCTGGCCCTGGACGCCTATCACGCCCAGGATGTACAGATACCGCACATACAGCGCCCGGAGGCCGTGCAGCTTCTGGCCGGGGCGGTGGTCCATCACGCCCCGCTTGATGGTACACCGTTTGCCGGGGGCCAGGGTCACGACGTGGATATGGGGCAGCCCCGGCTCCTTTTTATGTCCGGCCCGGACGCCCTTTAGCTTCTCCATGATCCCCGCCTCGGTGTAGCCGTCCCCCAGGCTGTCCAGCCGGATGAAACGGGAACCGCCCGGCGGCCGGACGGCGGTGTGGGCCACATTGGGGCCGCGCTTGACGGTGTAGCCCCGCTTCTCCAGGACGGCGAAAAAGCTCTGGTAGGTGAAGCTGTCCTCGATGGCCGCGTCCATGTCCTGCCGGATAAGAGCGCGGATATTGGGCTTGCCCTGCCGCTCGGCCTCCCATTCGACGTAGTGCTTGCCGTGGCTTTTTGGCTCAATGACGGACAGGCCGTTTTCCCGGCTTATGGCGTTGGACGTGCCCCGTATGTCCCCATAGTAGGCTTTGAAGTTGCTGCGGTACTTCCTCCCGTCCATGAAGGACACGGAGTTGAAGATGATATGACAGTGGATGTGGGCGTGGTCGATGTGGGTGGCAACGACGGCCTCAAAGCGGTCCCCCACAAGGCGGTCGGCAAGCTCCACGCCCAGGGCGTGGGCCTGCTCCGGGTCTATCTCGCCCGGCGCGTAGGAGTGGATAAGGTGGTAGCCCTGGACGCCGCTCTGCTTGTCCCACCGGGCCTTGGTGTGCATCATTTCCCGGTAGGCGTCCAGCAGGTCGCAGTTCAGCCCGTATTGAAGCAAAAGCCCGCTGTCTGCGGTGGTCTTGGCCGGGTCCAGGATATAGCAGATGCGGTCATAGAGCCTGGCGCGGATGGTATAGATCTTGTCGTATGCCATTACCGCACCCCTTTCACCAGCCGCCACGCCTGGCGGACAAGGGCGGCGGCAGTCTCCATTTCCGGGTCGGTCACGCCTTTTTTGGCGTTGGCCCAGTGGGCGATCTGGTTGACGTTGTTGCCGATGGCGGACAGTTCCCGCAGAATGTCGTCGTAGCTGTCGGGCGGCCTGGGGGCGATCTCCTTGTCCGCGACGAGGCAGCGGATGAATGGGTCTATCCCCATTCCGGCGGCGTGAGCCTGCTGCTTCAGATGGCGGTACTCCCCGTCATTCATCCAGACGCTCACATGGCGGTTTCGTTTTCTCATGGCATCATCCTTTCGTGTCGTGATATAAATGCGTCTCACGGTGAGACGTATTTCCGGGGTGGGGTATTAGGGGGAACGCCCCCTAACAAGGCCGTTTGTGCTACCAAACGGCATACTTGCAAGAGTGTCGGCACCGAAGGCGCCGCCACTCTCATGCAAAAATCCTACGCCTGTCCGCTCGTATCCATCCATCGATCCTCCGGGGTCGGGATAGGATGGATAGATTGATGGATCAGTATAGCTCTTATCAGTCTTGTTTATATTATTCTTATTTGCCTCGGAAAAACCGAAGTCTTGACCTCGGATTTTCCGAGGTCTGGACATGGGAATATCCGATGTCTTGACGTGGGCTTTTCCCATGTCTGCACCTCGGCCCTCTGCGGCATCGTCCTTGTCCGGGGCGGGAGCGGGGACCTCTGGGGCGGTAAACTGCTTCACATAGATGATGGTGGGCTTTCCCTGGCCCTGCTTTACACGTTCAATAAGGCCGACGCCCTTGGCCGCGTCCAGCTCGGCCAGCAGCTTGAGGGCTTTGTCGTGGCCGCAGTTCATATCCTCCTGTATCTGCTCCATGGTGTAGTAGATGAACACCCGGCCCTGGGCGTCGTACCAGCCGTTCCGCATGGAGAGGCCCATGCGGTCCAGCATGAGGCCGTACAGCAGCTTGGCGTCCGTGGACAGGTGCCTAAACTCCTGCCCGGTCACAAGGATACGGGGGATGCGGTAAAAAGCGAAGCTCTCCGCTTGTGCGCCGTAGTAGTAATCAAATGGCATTGGTGCCCTCCTGTTGATAATATGATTTAAGGCCCACCGTTTCGGTGAGCCTTGGTTTATGCCGATGAATGGCCGCCTTGTATCAAAATTCTCTGTTTTCCTGACCGCTTACAATAAGCGCGGTGCTACTCTAAAATGAACGTGAGCCCGGAAACGCCTGACACACAAGGCTTTCCGGGTTTCACTTACAATAGCGGCGGCGCGATACATACGACCGGGATATACCGATGATGGCAGCCACCTCCCGCTGGGGCATAGGGGGCTTGCCGTCCAGGCCGTAGCGCAGGCGGATCACCTCCGCCTCCCGGCCGGCCAGGACCGTGTTTACCGCCCGGCGGACCTGCTCCACCGCTTCCAGCCTGGACAGGTCCTCCAGCAGGTCCTGATCGCAGGCGATGGTATCCAGCAGGGCCAGGCCCTCTCCCTCGCCGTCCGTATCCAGTGCGTCGGAAAGCGACACGTCCCCCGCCGACTTCTTCTGGCCCCGGAAGTGCATGAGGATCTCATTTTCGATGCACTTGGAGGCGTAGGTCGCCAGCCGCACGCCCTTGTCCGGCCGATAGGTGGACACGCCCTTGATCAGCCCGATGGTGCCGATGGACACCAGGTCCTCCGTGTCCGCGCTGGAGGTATAGTACTTCTTGATGATGTGCATCACCAGACGCAGATTATGTTCGATGAGCTTATTCCTGGCCTCCATATCCCCCGCCAGATACCGCTGAATGTACTCCTGCTCCTCCTGTGCCTTCAGCGGCCGCGGAAAGGACGAGGCGTTGTCCCCCAGACGGAGCATCAGAAGCGCGCTGGAGATCAGAAGCGTAAACGTCGCCGACAGCATAGCCCTTATCACCCCTTATAAGCAGACTATGCCGACACGGTTTGTCTTGATTCGACTTTATTTGAACACTTTCCGGCGTATGATGAAATACGCGCCGATCATCATCACGCCGGTCAAAAACCAGGTGACCGGGTACACGCTCAGCAGCGAGGCAAAGCTGGCGGCGTTCGGGAACAGGATGTACACCCACACCAGCCGCAGGATGCAGGAGCCGAACACAGTGATGATGGTGGGCGTCAGCGAATATCCCACGCCCCGCAGGGCCGCGCCGGTGACCTCATAGCTCACCGCCAGGAAGGAGAACATCTCCACGCGGAAAATGCGCGTGGCCCCATATCCCGCCACCACCGGGTCCTTGGTAAAGAGCAATATGCACTGATCTCGGCACAGAACGAACGCCGCGCACATAGCGCCGGTGGCGATGAAGCCGGACAGCAGGCTCAAAACGAGAGCCCGCTTGCACCGGTCGAACTGGTGGGCGCCGTAATTCTGGCTGACGAAGGTGACCGCCGCCTGGTTGAAGGCGTTGGTGACGTAGAACGTGAACGACTCAAAATTCTGGGCGGCGGCGGACCCGGCCATGGCGGCGGAGCCGAAGCCGTTGATGGCGGACTGGATGCAGATGTTGGATACGGAGAACACCACCCCCTGCAGCCCAGCCGGCACGCCGACGCGGATCACCCGTTTGAGGATGTTTTTGTTCATACGGAGTTTTCGCGGCTCAAAGCGGATGGGGTCGTCCTCCCGCATCAGAAAGACCATGACCAGCGAGGCGCTGACCGCGTTGGAGATCACCGTGGCGATGGCTACGCCGTCCGCGCTCCGGTGGAACACGATCACAAAGACCAGGTTCAGTATCACGTTGATCACGCCGGAGATCATCAGACAGTACAGGGGCCTTTTCGTATCCCCCACGCTGCGCAGAACGGCGGAGCCGAAATTGTAGAGCATGACGAAGGGCATGCCAAGAAAATAGATGCGCAGGTACACGATGGCGAGCTCCAGCGTATCGTCCGGCGTGCCCATGACGGACAGCAGCGGCCTTGCCACCACCTGGCCCAGGCCCAGCAGGAAAAAGCCGCTGATCAGGGCCAGAGCTATGACGGTGTGGACCGCGTCCCGTATCTCATGGTCCTTCCGCTGGCCGATGAAGTTGGCGATGACCACGTTCCCGCCTACGGAAAGGCCCACGAACAGGTTCACCAGCAGCCCCACCACCGGGGCGTTGACGCCAACCGCCGCCTGGGCCTGATTGCCGGCGAAGCGGCCCGCCACCGCCACGTCTGCGGAATTGAAAAGCTGCTGCAAAATGCTGCTGGCCGCCAGGGGAAGCGCGAAAAGCAATATCTTCCCCAGCAGCGGTCCATGGAGCATGTCTATTTGATTGGAATGGTCACGCAGGGTCTTCATCTCAGTCCGCCGCCCAGCTCCTTGATCTATCCACAGCCTTATGCCAGCCGGCCATGAGGCCGGCGGCCCGGTCCTTTTCCATGGCGGGCGTGAACCGCCGCTGGGTACGGCGCAGCGCCCGCACATCGTCCATATCCGTCCACACCCCGGCGGCCAGACCCGCCAAAAACGCCGCGCCCAGGGCGGTGGTCTCCACCGTCTCCGGCCGGTCGATGGGCTTTTGGAGCACATCCGCTTGGAACTGCATGAGGAAATCGGACACAGACGCGCCGCCGTCCACCCGCAGCACATCCATCTGCCGGCCCGTATCCGCCTCCATCAGCTCCAGCAGGTCGGCGACCTGGTAGGCGATGCCCTCCAGTGTAGCCCGGCAGAGATGGGCCTTTGTGGTGCCCCGGGTCACCCCCAGCACCGCGCCCCGGGCATAAGGGTCCCACCAAGGCGCGCCCAGACCCGTGAACGCGCTGACCATATATATGCCCCCCGCATCCGGAACAGTCTCCGCCAGCACGTCGCACTCGTGGGCCGTGGAGATGATCCTCAGCTCGTCCCGGAGCCACTGAATGGAGGAACCGGCGTTGAACACGCTGCCCTCCACCGCGTAGCAGGTCCTGCCGCCCACCTGCCAGGCAACGCTGGTCAAAAGGCCGTTTCCGCTGCGGGGGGACTTGTCCCCCACGTTCATCAGCGTGAAGCAGCCGGTGCCATATGTATTTTTCGCCTGGCCCGCCAGCAGGCACCCCTGCCCCAGCAGGGCCGCCTGCTGGTCCCCCGCCGCGCCGCAGACCGGGATGCCTTCCAGCTGCTCCAGGCCGGGGATGCCCCTTTTGACCCGGCCGAATTCCCCGGCGTTGGGCATGACCTGAGGCAGCATGGACATAGGGATATCCAGGGCCCTGCACATATCCTCGTCCCAGCGCAGCCGGTCGATATCGAAGAGCATGGTCCGGGAGGCGTTGGAGGGGTCCGTCACATGTTTTCCCCCCGTCAGGTTCCATATGAGCCATGCGTCCACCGTACCAAACAGGAGCTTTCCCTGCTCCGCTTTGGCCCGGGCGCCGGGGACGTTATCCAATATCCATTTGATCTTCGTGCCTGAGAAGTACGGGTCCGGCACAAGGCCCGTGGTGCTTCTTATCTGGCCGGTCATGCCCTCCTCCACCATCCGCTCGATGAGCGGCGCAGTGCGCCGGCATTGCCAGACGATGGCGTTGTAGACGGGCTCGCCGGTCTCCCGATCCCACACCAGGGCCGTCTCCCGCTGGTTGGTGATGCCGATGGCGGCGATGTCCGCCCCGGCCAGCCCGGACCGCTCAAAGGCCGCCCCCAGGGCGTGGAACTGGGTATGGATGATGTCCATGGGGTCGTGCTCCACCCAGCCGGGCTTGGGATAATGCTGCTCAAAGGGATACTGGGCCTGGGAGACGATGTTCCCGGTCCGGTCAAAGATGATGGCCCGGGAACTGGTGGTCCCCTGGTCCAGCGCGATCACGTATCCTTCCATGGCGTCCTCCTTCGTTGACGAGCGGGTCGGAAAGTTGTAAAATATGGCACAGAGATTATAGCACACAAGGCGGTGTATTGCTACGGTCAATATCAGTGATTCGACATTTCTCTCCACCGACGGGCGTCACCGGATATTCGTCCGCAGCTGGACACCCTCCGGCCCGGTCCGTGGGGTGGTACAGCTGGTCCACGGGGTGGCGGAGCACATCGCCCGCTACGACGCCTTTGCTTCCTTTCTGGCTGAAAACGGCTGGGCGGTGGCCGGGGACGACCACTTGGGCCACGGGCGGACCGTGACGGATGAAAAGGAGCTGGGCTGGTTCGCCCAGTCGGATGGCTGGCGCTGTGTGGTGGAAGACGAGAAGAAGCTCCGGGACAGCCTCCGTGACCAATACCCGGACCTGCCGCTGGTCCTGTTCGGCCACAGCATGGGCAGTTTCATCGCCCGGACCCTCTTGGGCTGGTATCCGGGCGGCTGTGCCGTCTGCGTCCTGTCCGGCACGGGCCATCAGCCGGACGTGGTCTGCCGGTTCGGCAGGCTCATGTCCTCTCTGGAGATCAGGCGCCACGGCAGCCAGTACAGGAGTCAAACGCTGCAAAATCTGGCTTTCGGCGGGTATCTGAAAAAGATCGACGACCCCATCAGCCCCAACGCCTGGGTCTGCCGGGACGAAGCGGTGATCCGGGCCTATGACGCGGACCCTTTTTGTGCCTTCACCGCCACGGCGGGGCTCATGCACGACATGATGGTGGGCTTGCAGATCATCGGCAGGGACAGGCATATGGCTTTGATGGACAAAAGCGTCCCAGTGCTGTTCGTCTCCGGGGACATGGACCCGGTGGGCGGCTACGGCAAGGGCGTGCGGCATGTGGCGGACCGGTTTCAAAAGGCCGGGATGCGGGATGTGACCGTGAAGCTCTATCCCGGCATGCGTCACGAGATCTTGAACGAACTGGGCAAACAACAAGTATGGGACGATCTGCTAGAATGGATAGAGGTAAAGACCCGATAAAAGACCTGCTGCCAGCGCAGCAGGTCTTTTCAGTCTGTCAAAGAACTCCCCAAACGTGGGAGTATATGGTATAATGGGGAAGAGAGTATGTGAGGGGTGTAAAG
>CANRBG010000059.1 GCA_947628805.1 uncultured Oscillospiraceae bacterium
CGGAAAAACCGCTTTTTCTTCGGGGGCTTTGACCGGGCCTATGACTGCATCGGCGGCGGCTGGGCCAACACCCTGGCGGTGCGGCTGCTGCGGGCCCGGGGCACCCTGGTGAAGCTGGGCCACCACATGAGCGCCATAAAATACGACGAGACGCCGGTGTGGTGGCAGGAGCTGCGCGTAATCGGCGTGGACTCCCACGGCATGGAGACATGGCAGGGGGAGCGGCTCTATACCTTCGATCTGACCCAGCGGTGGATACGGGACGGCAGATACAGCGTGGACGGCTTCGTCAGCCACCACTTCCCCCTGGAGCGGTACAAGGACGCCTACCGTCTGGCTCTGGCCGACCCGCCCGGCGTGTTTAAGATCGTGCTGGACTGCGAATGATGAAAAAGTTCCCCGGTTTGGGGAACTTTTTTGCAGATCCGGTGTCAAATGGGGCAGAATGAAGAATAGGTGCAATGACGATCACAGGAGGCGCGGATATGAAACGTGTATTTGCTCTGACGATGGTTCTGGCCCTGCTGGCCGGGTGCGGCGGGGGCGGCAAGCCCGCGGTCCCGCCCCCGGCGGCGGAAGAGGACCAGACCGTCCAGACCGGCGATCTGATGGCGGACGTACAGGCGCAGACGCCCGACGCCGACGTGGACCTGGCCGCGGACGCGACAGCGGACGCCGCGGCGGATTTCGGCGTGAAGCTGTTCCAAAACTGCCTGGGGGAGGGCGGCAATACGCTTATCTCGCCGCTGTCGGTGCTTCAGGCGCTGGCCATGACCGCCAACGGCGCGGCGGGGGAGACCCTGGCCCAGATGGAGGACGTTTTCAGCGCGGACATGGATGCGCTCAACGCCTGGATGTACGCTTACGCCCAGGCCCTGCCCGACGAGGAGGGCGCCGCGGTGCACGTCGCCAACGGCATGTGGCTCAACGCGGCCGGGGGCCTGGCGGTCCAGCCGGATTTCCTTGAGACCAACGGCATGTATTACGGCGCGGGCGTGTTTGAGGAGCCCTTTGAGCCGGCTCTGGCCAGCGAGATCAATGACTGGGTGGCCCGGCACACCGCCGGGCGCATCGACCGGATCATAGACGAGGTGCCCGCCGCCGCCATGGTCTACCTGGTCAACGCCCTGAGCTTTGACGGCACCTGGGAGGACATCTACCGGGAGGACCAGGTCCGGTCCGGCACCTTCACCGCCGCGGACGGCGCCGGGCAGGACGCGGACTTCATGTGGAGCACGGAGAACGCGTATTTGCAGGACGAGCACGCCGCGGGCTTCATCAAGTACTATGCGGGCCGGTCCCTGGCCTTCGCGGCGCTGCTGCCGGAGGAGGGCGTGACCGTGGAGCAGTACGCCGCCGGGCTCACCGGGGCGGGGCTGCGCAAAATGCTCGCCGACGCCCGGCAGGACATGCTGGTGGACGCGGCGCTGCCCAAGTTCTCCGCGGAGTACGGCGCGGAGCTGACCAAGACCCTGGCGGCCATGGGCATCGAGGACGCCTTTGACCCGGACAGCGCCGACTTTTCCCGGCTGGGCACCTGCGAGGGGAACGAGCTGTATATCGGCCAGGTGATGCACAAGACGTTCATCAGCGTGGATGAGAAGGGCACCGAGGCCGGGGCGGCCACCGCCGTAGAGATCGAGGCGGCGGGGTTGCTGGCGCCTATGGAACAGGTGGTGCTGGACCGGCCCTTCGTCTATATGCTCATCGACTGCGAGGCCAACGTGCCGCTGTTCATCGGCGCGGCGGAGAGCCTGGGATGACCGGCCGAAACGGACTGGTCATAATAGCTAAAAATTACCAGTTATTTGGCAGAAAAATGTCTTATCGGGGCGAGCGGGAAGAATTGACTTTCCGTCCGCCCCTTTGTTATAATGATTAGCGCAGAGCGAAAGCGATCAGATCGATCGTTTTCGCTGCCAAACGATAAGTTTGGCAGCAAATGATTCAAGAATCATTTGCGCGATGATCATTGCAATGAATATATGGCAAAACAGCTGTGCTGTTTTGCGGGGCCGCAAAGCGGCTCGGCGAAACGCCTTGGGGTGTTTCGCCATCATATAGTCATTATAATTGAATCACAAGTAAACAGAAAGGGAGTTGGCAACTGACGGTATGCGAGGCACGCAAGGGAGCCAATTCATTTTGTTTTTGTCGACCGTCTGGGCAGCTCTGTAGGGAAAAACAGGGCTGCCCAAATTGCTTTAAGGAAGTGCTTACATGAAGAAAGTGGCCATTATCATGGGCAGCGACAGCGACCTGCCCGTGGCGGAGAAGGCCGCCGGGAAGCTGGCGGAATTCGGCGTGCCCTTCGAGGTGCACATATTCTCCGCCCACCGCACCCCGGACGCGGCCCGGGACTTTGCCCGCGGGGCAAGGGAGGCCGGCTTCGGGGCCATCATCGCGGCCGCCGGCATGGCGGCGCACCTGGCCGGGGCCATCGCGGCCAACACCATCCTGCCCGTGGTGGGCATTCCTCTCAAATCGAAAAATCTGGACGGCGTTGACGCTCTTCTGTCCACGGTGCAGATGCCCTCGGGCATCCCGGTAGCCACCGTAGCGATAGACGGAGCCGTCAACGCCGCCCTGCTCTGTGTGCAGATGCTGGCGCTGGGCGACGAGGCGCTGGCGGAAAAGTACGCCGCATACAGGGCCGCCGAGACGGAGAAGGTCCTGGCGAAAAACGCCGCTGTGGAAGAGCGGTTCAACCACTGACAATCTTTCAAATGGAGGATATTCTCATGGAAAAGAAAGAGCAGCTTTACGAGGGCAAGGCCAAGAAGGTCTACGCCACGGAGGACCCCGACCTGGTCATCGTCTCCTACAAGGACGACGCCACCGCCTTCAACGGCCTGAAAAAGGGCCAGATCGCCGGCAAGGGCGCCATCAACAACCGGGTCACCAACTACCTGATGCAGCGCCTGGAGGCCGAGGGCGTGCCCACCCACTTCGTGCAGGAGCTGAACGACCGGGAGACGGTGGTGCGCAAGGTGTCCATCGTGCCCCTGGAGGTCATCATACGCAATATCTCCGCCGGCAGCTTTGCCAAGCGCTACGGCGTGGAGGAGGGCATCGTGTTCGACGAGCCCACCTTCGAGACCTCTTATAAAAACGACGAGCTGGGCGACCCGCTCATCAACGACTACCACGCCCTGGCCCTGGGCCTGTGCACCAAGGAAGAGCTTGCGACCATCAAGGCCATGGCCTTCAAGGTCAACGACGTTCTGAAAGCTTTCTTCAAGGCGGTGAACGTGGATCTGGTGGATTTCAAGCTGGAGTTCGGCAAGACTTCCGACGGCAAGCTGGTGCTGGCGGACGAGATCAGCCCTGACACCTGCCGGTTCTGGGACAGCACCACCCACGAGAAGCTGGACAAGGACCGCTTCCGCCGGGACCTGGGCGGGGTAGAGGATGCCTACGCCGAGATGATGAAGCGCATTTTGGGCTAAAAGGAGCTTTATGGGTAACCTTCACGAAGAATGCGGCGTCTTTGGGGTCTTTGCCCCGGAGCGCACGCCTGTCGCCCCTATGGCCTACCACGGCCTGTACGCCCTGCAGCACCGGGGCCAGGAGAGCTGCGGCATCGTGGTGGGCGACGACGGCCTGTTCAGCTTTTACAAGGACGTGGGTCTGGTCAGCGAGGTGTTCACCCATCCCGTGCTCAGCCGCCTGCCGGAGGGGGACATGGCCGTGGGCCACGTCCGCTACGGCACCACCGGCGGCAACGGCCGGGAGAACTGCCAGCCCATGGTGGTCAACCACATCAAGGGCCGCATGGCCCTGGCCCACAACGGAAACCTTGTCAACTCCGCCGAGCTCAGAAAGGCCCTGGAGCTGCAGGGGTCCATCTTCCACTCCTCCAGCGACACGGAGGTCATCTCCTACGTCATCACCAAGGAGCGGCTCACCGCTCCCTCCATCGAGCAGGCGGTCAATCAGGCCATGTTCCTGATCAAAGGGGCCTATTCCATGGTGGTCATGAGCCCGTCCAAGCTGCTGGCGGTCCGGGACGAGAACGGTTTCCGGCCCCTGTGCTACGGCCAGCGGGAGGACGGGGCCTATGTGGTGGCGTCGGAGACCTGCGCCCTGGAGGCGGTCAACGCCCGGTTCATCCGGGACCTGGATCCGGGAGAGATCGTGGTGTTCTCCAAGGACGGGGTCCAGTGCATCCGGGACCACTGCGGCAAAGCGCCGAAAAAGACCTGCATCTTTGAGTACATTTATTTCGCCCGCAGCGACTCGGTGATGGACGGCGTGTCCGTCCATGAGGCGCGGGTCAGGGCGGGGGAGCGGTTGGCTCTGCGCCACCCGGCGGACGCGGACGTAGTCATCGGCGTGCCCGACTCCGGCCTGGACGCGGCCCTGGGCTATGCCCGCGCCTCCGGCATCCCCTACGGCGTGGGCTTCATCAAGAATAAATACATCGGCCGTACCTTCATCGCCCCCGGCCAGAGCACCCGGGAGGATATGGTCCGCATCAAATTGAACCCGGTGGCCAGCGTGGTGCGGGGCAAGCGGGTCGTGGTGGTGGAAGACTCCATCGTCCGGGGCACCACCAGCGGCCGGTTCGTCAGCCTCCTGCGGGAGGCCGGCGCCGCCCAGGTGCATGTGCGCATCTCCGCGCCGCCGTTTTTGAACCCCTGCTATTACGGCACCGACATCGACTCCCGGGAGAACCTGATCGCCTGCCACCACACGGTGGAGGAGATCGCCGCCATCATCGGCGCGGACAGCCTGGGCTACCTGCCGGCGGAGGACCTTCCCTGGCTGCTGGGCGGGGAGCGCTGCGAGGGCTTCTGCGACGCCTGCTTCACCAACGACTATCCCACCATGATACCGCAAAACAGCGCCAAGAGCCGCTTTGAGTACAAGATCAGCGAGGGGAGGGACGCTGAAAATGCCTGAGGACAGCTATTCTGCCAGCTACGCCGCCGCCGGGGTGGATATCACCGCCGGTTACAAGGCCGTGGAGCTGATGAAACGCCACATCGCCCGCACTGATATCCCCGGCGTGCTGGGAGGCATCGGCGGGTTCGGCGGGCTCTTTGAGCCGGACCTGACCGGCATGGAGCATCCCGTGCTCATCTCCGGCACCGACGGGGTAGGCACCAAGCTGCGCATCGCCCAGTACATGGACAAGCATGACACCATCGGCATCGACTGCGTAGCCATGTGCGTCAACGACGTGGTGTGCGCCGGGGCAAGACCCCTCTTTTTCCTGGACTACATCGCCTGCGGCAAAAATGTCCCCGAGCGCATCGCGCAGATCGTCGCGGGGGTAGCGGAGGGCTGCGTGCAGGCCGGCTGCGCCCTGGTGGGCGGCGAGACCGCCGAGCACCCCGGCGTCATGCCCGCGGACGATTACGACCTGGCGGGCTTTACCGTGGGGCTGGTGGACAAGAGCAAGATATTGGACGATTCCAGCACCGTCCCCGGGGACGTGCTGCTGGCCCTGCCCTCCAGCGGGGTGCACTCCAACGGCTTTTCCCTGGTGCGGAAGGTGTTCGGCCTGGACGAGCGCCCCCAGGCGCTGGACCAGCGGTATGACGAGCTGGGCAGCACCCTGGGCGAGGCGCTGCTGGCCCCCACCCGCATCTACGTGAAGCCCGTGCTGGCCCTGACCCGGGCCGTGACCGTCAGGGGCGTCAGCCACATCACCGGCGGCGGCTTTTACGAGAACATCCCCCGGAGCATCCCGGCGGGCCTCGCCGTCCGCATCGAGAAGTCGGCGGTGCGCACCCCGGCCGTCTTCGGGCTCATCCAAAAGACTGGCGGCATCCCGGAGCGGGACATGTTCAACACCTTCAACATGGGCGTGGGCATGACCGTCACCGTCCCGGCGGCGGAGGTGGACAGGGCGCTTGAAGTGCTGCGGGACAACGGCGAGGACGCCTACGTGCTGGGGACGGTGGTCTCCGGCGGAGAGAGGGTGCAGCTGGTATGACGAAAACGAAGATCGCCGTATTCGTCTCCGGCGGCGGCACCAACCTGCAGGCCCTGCTGGACGCCCAGGCTGCGGGAAAGCTCCATTCCGGCCGGATCGTACTGGTGGTTTCCAGCCAGCCGGGGGCCTACGCCCTGACCCGGGCGGAGAAGGCGGGGGTGCCAACGGTGGTCTGCTCCCGCAAGGAGCTGGGCAGCCAGGAGGCTTTCGAAGCGGCCATCCTGGAGGCTCTGGACCGGGCCGGCGCGGAGATGATCGTGCTGGCGGGGTTCATGAGCATACTGAGCAAGAGCTTCACCGACCGGTACCCGGAGCGCATTTTGAACGTCCATCCGGCGCTGATCCCCTCCTTCTGCGGCAAGGGCTATTACGGCCTGCGTGTCCACGAGGAGGCGCTGAAGCGGGGTGTGAAGGTCACCGGGGCCACGGTGCATTTTGTCAACGAGATACCGGACGGCGGGCGCATCATCGCCCAGAAGCCCGTCATGGTCGAAGATGGAGACACGCCGGAGGTATTGCAGCGGCGTGTCATGGAACAGGCGGAGTGGATCATCCTGCCCCAGGCGGCGGAGATGGTCGCCGCGGACATCGCGAGGAGGAAAGAGCATGACTGACCTGGCAGCGTATCTCAGCGAGCGCGCCTACCCCGGCCGGGGCATCGCCCTGGGCCGCAGCGCCGACGGCAAAAAGGCCGTGATCGTCTATTTCATCATGGGCCGCAGCGTCAACAGCCGCAACCGGGTGTTTACCGAGACCGACGACGGCATCCGCACCCAGGCTCACGACCCGGCCAAGATGTCGGACCCCAGTCTCATCATCTACCACCCGGTGCGCACGGCGGGCCGGGGCACCGTGGTCACCAACGGCGACCAGACCGACACCATCCGGGACGGGCTGCTGGCCGGACAGAGCTTCGCCGCCGCCCTGCGCACCCGCACCTTCGAGCCGGACGGGCCCAACTGGACCCCCCGTATCTCCGGGCTGGTGGACCCGGACGGCAGCTATAAGCTGTCCATTTTGAAGAGCCTGGACGGGGACCCCGCCTGCTGCTGCCGGTACTTTTACGAGTACGACAAGCCCCAGGCCGGCCTCGCCCACATCATCCACACCTACGCCGCCGACGGGGACCCGCTGCCCTCCTACCAGGGCGAGCCCGCCCCCGTGACCTTTGACGCCGCCGACGCCAGAGCGCTCGCGAATCAGGTCTGGGCGGCGCTGAACGAGGCCAACAAGGTGTCCCTGTACGTGTCCTATATCGACCTGAAGACCGGCGGACGGGACACGGTGATCGTGAACAAACACAACGCCTGAAAGGGAGGACATACGATGAAAGAACTGGAACTGAAATACGGCTGCAACCCCAACCAGAAGCCCTCCTGCATCTTCATGGCCGACGG
>CANRBG010000060.1 GCA_947628805.1 uncultured Oscillospiraceae bacterium
CGGCGCAGCCGGTCGAACAGGCTGCGCCGCGCGGCGGTCATCATCGGCGCCGTGATCGTCCTGGCGGGCGTCATCGGGCTGGCCTACCCCTCCGTCGGCAGCTATATCAACCGCTTGGCACAAGGCCGGGCGGTGCGGGATTACCGGCGGCAGTCGGAGCAGCTGGCGGAGAGCGGCGAGAGCGAGATCCTGCTGGATCAGGCCCGGCAGTACAACCAGTGGGTCTACAGCCGGGGCGGCGGCATAAAGGATCTGGACGAGCGGGAGATGGAGCGGTATAACGACGTGCTCGCCATGTCCGTCACGGGCATCATGGGATATTTGGAGATACCCTCCATCGACGTATCCCTGCCCATTTACCATGGCACGGAGGAAGCCGTGCTGCAGGTCGGGGTGGGGCACCTGGCGGGCTCGTCCCTCCCTGTCGGTGGGGAGAACACCCACGCGGTGCTCACAGGCCACTCCGGGCTTCCATCCTCCAGGCTGTTCACAGACCTGGACCAGCTGCAAGAGGGCGATACGTTCACGATCACCGTGCTGGACCATACCGCGGCCTACGTGGTGGACGACATCCGGGTGGTGACCCCGGAAGAGGCGGAACTGGTCATCGAGGATGGAACGGACCGGTGCACGCTGGTGACATGCGTGCCTATCGGCGTGAACACGCACCGGCTCCTGGTGCGAGGCAGCCGGACGGAACTGGCGCAGCCCAGTCCAAGCTCCAGCCCGGTCCCGTCCGCACCGCAGGAGGAAGAGGAAAGCAGAGCTGAAGAGCTCATGCCTTATATCATTATCTGCGCTGTCACAGCGCTTGCCGCAATTGTAGGCATCTGTATCATCGTGCGGCATGATCGGAAAGGGTGATATCGTATGAGAAATAGCGATCGGATGCAAAGGATACTTGCCTCGCTGCTCTGCTTTTTGCTTGCGGCGGCGGTCATTCCCGGCGTGATGGCGCAGGCGGCGGCCGCGCCGTGCTCGCTGACGATCGAGTATCTGGACGAGAGCAGACCCATTTCCGGGGCGGCATTCCGCGTGTGGTATGCCGCGGCGCTGGAGCCTCACGGCGAGTACGCTCTGGCGGGGGAGTTCGCGGACAGCGGCGCGCAGATGTATAACCAGATGACCAATAAGGCTTGGGAGGACGCGGCAAAGGCGCTGTCGGACTGGGCCGTGGAAAAGCAGCTGGAGGCGGATCATGCCGGCGCCACCGACGCGGACGGCAAATTGGTCTTCTCCGCGCTGGAAGAGGGTGTCTATCTGGTGGAGGGCGATCCCCTCGCCGTTGGAGACGATATCTACACGCCCCAGACGTTCTGCGTGGTGCTCCCTGGCCGGGACGACGCCGGCGGGGCCATACATGACCTCGCTGTGACGCCGAAGTATTCCAAGTACCAGGGCCATCCCGAAAAGACCGAGACGGACCCCGGCGACGGCAAGCTGGTGAATGTGGGCCAGCAGATCACCTATGAGATCACCTGGGAGAACTATATGCCCAGAACGGCAAAGGTGACAGTCACCGACCCGCTGGATAAGGGCGTGGACTTTGTCAGCGCCTCCGAACCGGGCGTCTATGACGCGGACAGCCATACCGTCACATGGGAGCTGGGGGAGAAAGAGGCCGGCGACAAGGGCACCGTGACGCTGACCGTGAAGGTGAACGTCAACGCCCAGAAACCCGGCGAGGTCCAGAACCAAGCCACGGTGACGGTCGATAACAAGCCGGATCAGACTAACATCCCGGAGAACCCTGTGCCTACGCCTACGCCGTCGCCTTCCCAGCCGCCCGTTCCGCCGACTGGTGACAGTGCCGACCCGGCCCTGTGGACGGCGCTTCTCGCGGTGTTCGCTCTGGGGCTGATCATAGTGCTCAGATACCGCAGATGCAGCGGCCAGCGTTCTCGTTGACTTATTCCGAAAGATATGCCCAGCGGTACTTATACATATCTCTTATATTTGTTCGTACAATACTGTGAGGCGCGCATTCCCTTCACATGGTAAATGATTCTTGCCAGCACAGCGCAATAATCCGAGTCCAGCTAATAAAAATCAAGAGGGTAATTGTATTTTTCAGGAACGAAAAAATGTACAGCAAAACAGAGGCTCGGTAAAATGGGCCCCTGAGATTCAAAGTATTTACGTTATGCGGCCCAATATGCCGCTTTGTGCTCTTCTGGCGTGATCAGTACAAAAGGCTTCTCATCGCGCAGAACGGCGTAAATGATATTGCAGACCTTGTGCATAATGGCCCCCAGCGCAGTCATCTTAGACTTGGTCTTGCATTTTTCCTCGTAGTAGGAACGCAGCACGGGATTCTTGGGCGTACCGTCAACACGCAGACTAATAGACTGGATGGCCAGAACATAGATGCATCGCCGTGCGTAAGGAGACCCACGCTTTGACATCTTCAAATCGCAGCCCGCGAAGCTGCCGGATTGTTTTACGATGGGATCAAGACCAAAGTATGCAAACAATTGTTTCGGTCTCTTAAAGGCGGAGAAGTCACCAATCTCACATACCAAGAGAGCAGTTGTCAAGGGTAATTTTTATGAAGAGAACGTTCAATTCTTTGCCTGACAATACATGTTTTCCTATGCCCCCTTGACAGACAAGCTGAAAAGCGCTTTAAATCGAGCATCACCAGCGTCCGCCGTATGACGTACCAGTCCATACTGTAACGCCGATCCCATCCACACCACTTGCTGCGTTGTTGGGAGAAGGGGCGTTCCCGGTCAACAGCTATCACCATCAAGCGGTCAAGGAACTGGCACCGGCATGGTCCGCCATGGCTGCAGCTCCTGACGGGATCATCGAGGCGGCTTATATGTCGGACAGGCGCTTCGTGTGGGCTGTCCAGTGGCACCCGGAGTTCTCCTTCCGAGTGGATGAAAACAGCAGAAAGCTGTTTCATGCCTTTGTCCGGGCGGCGGAAGAAGGCGTAGGGCCCGCACTATAGCGAGTCGCGGATGGACTCAGCGATGCCTCTTGGGCTGTAACCGAACGATTTGGACGCTTTTTCATGGGAGAAGCGTCCGTTTGCGTGCAGGGTATAGACGGAGTAGGGGGTGAGCAGCGGCGAGCGGTCACCGGCCAGCAGAGACAGGCGCTCCGCGATGGGTGCGATACACCGCACCAGACCGTGGGGAAGCTCGATCTTATTCTCACGCTTTCCCCGTATGCTGCGGACGGCACTCAGCAGCTCTTTGACCCGGACATAGTGGCCGCTGAGGATATAGCATTCCCCGGCCTGGCCGTGCTCTTCACAGGAGAGGATGCCGTCCGCCACGTCCCGCACATCCACGAAGTCATAGCCGCCCTCCATGCTGACGGGGATCCTGCCGCTGGCCATGGCCCGGATGGTGCGGACCATGTGGTTGCGCCGGCCGTGGTCCCCGGGGCCGATGATGCCAGAGGGGTGCACGATGCTCACGTTCAGTCCCTCCCGGGCGTGGGCCAGGGCCCGTTGGGCCGCCGCGGCCTTGGAGCGGGCGTATTGGCCGTGGACCAGGTGGGGCGAGAACGTACCCACCTCCCGGATGGTCTCGCCATGGGGCCGCTCCGGAATGGCGTGGACGGAACTGACATAGACAACCCGCTCCACCCCGGTCTGCCGAGCCAGGCGCATCACGTTCTCCGTCCCATTCACGTTCACGTCCCATACCCGCCGGTCCTCCTTGGAGGCGATGGTGATCATGGCGGCGCAGTGGAGCAGGGTCACGCTGTCGTAGCCATTCCGGTCAAAGAAGGGAGCGAGGGTGTCCCTACAGGAGACATCGCCCTCGGCAGCCTCCGCGCCCTGGGGCACGAGGACACTCCGGCCAGGCCGCACCAAGACCCGGACATGCTCCCCCCGGCGGAGCAGCTCCGCCGTGAGGCATGTCCCCAAATGGCCGGTGGCGCCGGTAACAAGATAGAGCTTTTGCATCTCTCCCGCTCCTTTTATGGGCCTGTCGGTTTATATACAGCAATTTCATTGTAACAGAGCGCCGGGATGTGCGCAAGGAGAAAAAACGCCCATATCGCCGACTTCCAGGGGATATGGGAACTCTGTGGATACAGGGGAGAGTATTCCCGCCCTTGCGTTCGTGGGAGCGCCGGCGTATAATCACAGACAGAGAAACAAGCATTGTGCTTTTGCAAGAGTTTGGAGAATGATTCTATGAAACACGAATGCAGGATCACCGTACTGGAAACGACATGTTTTCCGGAGCTTCAAGAGAAGTACCTGGCTGATCCGAAGTCCGGGCCGTGCCCCTTTTTCAAGGCCGGCGACACGTTCTTGCTCAAGCGCACGCCGCAGCAGGATGATTTTTACCACCTGATGAACGGCAAATTCTGCGGTGAGGCGTGGGACGCTGTGAGCCGGTATGTCTATACGGCCCTCCAGGGCGGCTCGATCATGAAGGGCTGGACAAATGACGACCGGATGATGATCGCCTGCTGCAACGACGGAACAAGGCCCGTGGTATTCAAGATCGAACGAATCGACATCCCGGAGACCGAGGAAGAGCGGGCATGGCTGGAAAAACAGGATTTCAGCAATTCTGCCGAGGACGCTTATACAGGCTGATTTCAACAGTGCTCTTATATCGCTGAAAAGCTTATCTCACAAATACAGTATTACACGGCTGGCCCATATCGGGCCAGCCGTGTAATACTGTGAGTTGAAAATGGATTTACTCTGCTTCCGCCACGCGCTTCTTGCGCCGGCCGGTATTGTCAGAGCCCCGTATCTCCTCATGGTAGAAATAGTCCACGATGACGGGGTGGCCCTGGGGGACGCGGCCATATGGCATCTCATTGTCCACAAAGGGGCAGTCATATTTCTTGGCCATCTCCTCCGCTTTCTTCTCCAGCGCCTCGAAATAGCTGCGGTCGTGCCGGTCATATATCTCGTGATACAGCGGCACAAGCTCCGGACGTTTTTCTGCGATATAGTCCATGACGGTCTTTTTGAACCCGCCCCGCAGATTCAGGTTCTCCAGCCAGAAAAGGTCACACTGGTCTTTGACCCGCTCAAAGATGGCCTCAAAGTCCGTGAGCCCCGGAAAGACAGGGGACACGAAGCAAACAGTGCGGATACCGGCGTCGTAGACCTTTTTCATGGCGGCAATACGCCGCTCGATGCTGACGGCATTGTCCATGTCATTTTTGAAATCCTCGTCCAGCGTGTTGATGGACCATGACACCGTCACCTGTCCCAGCTCCTTCAAAAGGTCTATATCCCGGAGGACCAGATCGGATTTGGTACATATCAGGATGTCCGCGCCGCTGCTGCGGAGCTGCTCCAGGAGCCTGCGGGTGGCCCCGAATATCTCCTCCTGGGGGTTGTAGCCGTCGGTGACGGAGCCGATGACCACCCGCTGCCCGGCGTATTTTTGCGGATTTTTGATCGCTGGCCAGTGCTTCACATCCAGGAATGTGCCCCACTCCTCCGTATGGCCGGTAAAGCGTTTCATAAAGCTGGCGTAGCAGTATTTGCACCCGTGAGTGCAGCCCACATAGGGGTTGACAGAGTACCCGCCTACCGGGAGACTGGACTTCGTCATGATGTTTTTCGTCTCCACGTCGGCGATGAGGACGCCGTTCTCCGTCATCTGCGCCATGTTCTCTGCTCCTCCAAAACCTTGTTATATGCGTCCGGCAGCTCCTGCACAGGAGCGTCCCCGCCCATGATGGGAGCCAGGTCCTCCTTCCAGAACACCGGGATATCAAGGCTGTGAGCCTGTTCCGTCAGGGAATACACCCATTCGGGCGCGGTCCGGACCTTCCGGCTCTGGGGGCCGGTCATGGTGCCGATGACCACCCAGTCTATGCCGTGAAGATCGACCGCGCCCGGATCGTCGAACAGTGGCTCGAAAGTCACATGATAATGCCGGGCCCGCACGTTTTGTCGCAGCGCGTCGATCCGCCACAGTTCCGATTTCCGCGTTACCGTCACGCCGAACCAGGCATTGTCAAGGTCAGTATCAATGTCAAGCAGGTCGGGCCGCTTGGAGAGGAACAGAAACTGGTGCTGGGGATTCTCCACCATCTTGGTGAATATCTGCTCCCGCCAGGCTGGTTCCCATCCTGCCAGGTCGCTCATGCCGGTCAGTAGAAAATTCTGCGGTTTTTCCTTCTCCATCAGCCGCAGCTTATTGGGAAAGAACTCCGGCTTGGAAAAGTCGTCGATCATGTGATAGCGCTTGACGTTGTTTCTGGCGTAGCAGTAGGAACAGCCCACGGTGCAGCCGATCACCAGATTCATATTCTGTATCTGGTCCTTGATGCAGACATACATATTATTCATGTTATTCGTGGCAGGAATGGCTGCCGCAGGTGTGCCTGCCGCAGCCGTGGGCGCCTGTGCCGTGCTCGTGGTCATGGTGGTCGCAGTGTACGTCCGCATCACAGCCCAGCGTGCCGGCCAGCAGCGCGGCCACGGCCTCGTCCGCAGCGCCCTGGACGCCGCCATAAAGCCGGATGCCCGCCTCGGCCAGTGCCATCTGCGCTCCGCCGCCGATGCCGCCGCAGATCAGTGCGTCCACGCCGTTGGCGGCCAGAAACGCGGCCAGCGCCCCGTGGCCCTGACCGGCAGTGGGAACGATCCGGGAGGAGACGACCTGCCCGTTCTCTGCCTCATAGATCTTGAACTGCTCTGTATGGCCGAAATGCTGAAAGACCATCCCATTTTCATACGTGACCGCGATCTTCATGTTCATACCTCCGTGTCGTGATCCAAGCCCGCCTTTTGGCGGTAGGTGTCGATGATGTCCTGCAGGGTGATGGCGCTCATGCGGTCCTCCGCGGCCCGCTGTACCTCGTCGTAATAGTCCCGCAGAGCCAGCTGGATGTTCACGCCGACGCCGCAGTCGGGATTGGTGTGGGTATCCTGGTGCAGGATGGGCTTGTCCCCCTCGATGGCCCGGTAAACGTCCAACAGGGAGATGCCGCCGGGCTCCCTGGCCAGGGCGGCCCGGGGATGGCCCTTCACGCTGGCCAGCAGGCCGGCCTTTCGCAGGGCGCTCATCAGCTGCCGGATATAGGCGGGGTTGGTCTGCACGCTCTCGGCGATCCGCTCGCTGGTGAGGGCCGCGCCCGGATGGAGGGCGAGAAAGGCCAGCACATGCACCGCGTCGCTGAGCTTGGTGGAGTATTTCAAAGCCGTCACCCCTTCTCTCTGGATGTTATTTTTATTATAACAGCATATTGACAGAAACACAAGACCGTGCTATGCTTTTGCTGTAAAATAAAAAATA
>CANRBG010000061.1 GCA_947628805.1 uncultured Oscillospiraceae bacterium
TCTGGCTTCTTTTAAGAACCCTCTTCTGGTGCTTATTTGCATAAGCTTGTTTGCATTGTTTAATTTACAAGGTACACGCGCGCTCCCTCGGCCTCCCCGCGAGGCGCTTTGCTAATATATCATTTCAAAATGCCCTTGTCAACACTTTTTTGCTCATTTTTTAAAAATTTTTTCATGAAATTCTTACCAATGGGAAAACTACCTGTATGTTGAACGAAAAATCAAATTATCCACAAGATGTAGACTATCATCCCCCCGCGACCCCTACCTACGATATGCCCATAACCCCGGACAACACGGCCTCTCTGTACGCCGGCTGTGAGGATTACGAGAGCCGGCGCGTCTCTGCCGGAGGGACAGGGTCCATGGTATACGCATGCTGGCTGGACGGGGTAGTGTCCGGCGCGGACGTAGCCGAGCAGGTGCTGCGCCCGCTGACCGATCCGGTCCGGTTCGGCCACACAAAAACGCCCCAGCAGGTCATAGATCTGCTGGCCGCCGGAGGCGTCTACGGACCCTCCATGAAGCAGGTCGATACCATGGACGATCTGGTGGACGCCATCGGCTACGGCCACTGCGCGCTGGTGTTCACCGGCGTCGCCTTCGTGTTCCAGGTCAAGACCGACCAGCACCGCTCCGTCCAGGAGCCCACGGTGGAAAAATCCGTTAAGGGCGGCAAGGACGCCTTCGTGGAGGTGCTACGGGTGAATACGGGCCTGGTCCGGTCCCGGCTGCACACGCCGAAACTGAAGCTGTCCCAGACTACGGTGGGCCGAAAAAGCCGCTCCCTGGCGGCTGTGCTGTGGCTGGAGGGGGTGGCGGACCCCCAGACCCCAAAAGAGATGCTCCGACGGCTGGAGGCGCTGGACACGGACGGGGTCCTGATGCCGGACACCCTGGAGAGCGCGCTGGTGGACGTGCCCAAGTCGCCTTTCCCTCAGCTGATCCACACCGAGCGGCCGGACAAGTTCGCCCAGCTTCTGCTGGAGGGCCGGGTAGGCGTGATCGTGGAGGGGATCCCGGTGGGCTTTGCCGCGCCGGCGTTTTTCCCGGAATTCCTCAAGACCACCGAGGACGCCTCCCAGCACTATCTGGCGGCCTCCTTCATCCGGCTGCTTCGGTGGGTGAGCCTGGTAATGACGCTGCTGCTGCCGGCCTTTTACGTGGCGGTGGCCACCTATCACCCGGAGATGCTGCCCACCAAGCTGCTGTTATCGGTGATCGAGTCAAAGCAGTCTGTTCCCTTCTCCACGGCGGTGGAGATATTGGGTCTTCTCATCTCCTTCGAGCTTTTGCAGGAAGCCGGTCTGCGGCTGCCGAACCCGGTGGGCCAGACGGTGAGCATCATCGGCGCGCTGATCGTGGGCCAGTCGGCGGTGGAGGCCAAGGTGGTCAGCCCCATCGCCGTGATCGTGGTGGCTCTGGCGGGCATCGCGGGCTACACTATGCCTAGCCAGGACATGGGCGCGGCATTGCGCATCGCCCGGTTTTTGCTTGTGGTAGCGGCTACCCTGGCGGGGATGTTCGGCATCATATGGGGAGAGGTCTTTCTCATCTGGCACCTGTGCTCCATCCAGAGCTTTGGCCGGGCCTATATGACGCCGCTGACCGGCGGCCGGGGCGGGGACAGCAACGGTTCTTTCATCCGCCGGGCGCCCTGGCGGGACTTGTACCGGGATCCCATCATCAACGGCGGCGATATCAGGAGGCGCAAATGAGGCGTTCGCTATTAATATTATATGTATCTCTCCCGCTTCTGCTCCTGTCAGGCTGCGGCTTCTCTCTGTCGGCGGACCGGCACGATGCGGAGCGGCTGCTGCTGATCCAGACCATGGGCCTGGACAGCGACGGCGACCGGGTGCGGATGAGCGTCTCCACCGGCCTGGGACCTGACGATAAGCCGGCCCTGGTCATGTCCGCCCGGGGCGGCGGCATCGAAGACGCCATCGCCAACCTGCAGGACCTGTCGCCGGAAAACCAGCTCTTCTACGCACATGTGCAATATCTGCTCCTGGGCCAGGAGGCGGCCAGGACCATGTTGAACGACGTGATCCAATGGGTGGACCGGAGCCCCACCCTGCGGATGGACACCGACATGCTGATCGTGAAAGGTTTGGCCGCGGACGCGGTGGTCGATACTTCCGATGAGAACACCGATGTGACGGCGCGGCTGGCCTCACTGGACCGGCAGGCCAGCTCCACCGGCTGGACGATCTACACCCTGCGGGAGATCGCGGCGGAGCTGAGCCAGGGGGACGGGGCGCTGTGCCTGGCGGTGGAGACCGCAAAAGCGGAAAACGCCGTTTTCACCGAGGACATGCAGTCCGACGCCATCGTTCCGGCTGGGTACGCGGCGCTGGGCCGGGACGGACTGGTGGCCTTCCTCACCCCGGAGCAGTCCATGGGCGCGGAGCTTCTCACCGGCGATCCAACCGGACTTCTCATCAACGTAGCGGACAGCACCATGGAGGTGCTGGACGGCTCCGCCCGGATCGATGGTACGCTCTCTCCCGACGGCAGGCCGGAGGCCATATCCGTCCAATGCACTCTCCGCACCGGGGTGCTGGAAAAGCTCCGGCGCGACAGCAGGCTTTCTCCTGAGCAGCTGGACGCGGCCCTGTCCGAGACGGTAGCCGGGTGGGTGACAGACTGTGTTGAGACCGCGCAGAAAACCGGCTGTGACTTTTTGGGATTGAAAAACGCCGTGCTGCGCTCTTCCAAGACCCTGGACCGGTGGGGTGAGGACTGGAACGAGCTTCTTCCCACGCTGTCCGTCACCGTTTCCGTAGAGGCCCGGGTGGACCGCAGCTACGATCTTGCCGAATAAGCGAGGCTGATCATGGACGATACGCGTATGACAAGAAAACAGTTCGCGGCGGCGATCCTGGTGTCGCTGCTGTCGCCGCTGCTGCGGCTGCTGCCCCAGACGGCGGTTTCCCTGACCGGACGGGGGGCGTGGCTTTCCGCTTTGCCGGCCCTGGTCCCACCGCTGGTGCTGGGAGCTATCCTGGCATCCTTTCAGCGGTATATGCGTCCCGGCGAGGGGATGGGCGGGCTGCTGCTGCGGTGGTTGGGGCCCGTGATCGGCCGGGCCGTTCTGGCGGTCTATGCCGCCTGGTTCCTCTTTTACGGGGGCTTCATCCTGCGCAGCGGGGCGGAACGGCTGGTGTCCACCATCTACCCCAGCAGCGGACAAAATCTTTTCGTGGTGGCCACCATCTTTCTGTGTCTGACAGTGGCGCTGGGGCAGCTGGGGGCGGCGGCCCGGACGGCGGTGTTGATGCGGGCGGTGCTGATCGGCGCGCTGGCGGTGGTGCTGATCCTGTCTGCGCCCAATATGGACCCGGACCGGCTGTCCCCTCTTGGCTGGAATGACACCGGGCACATCCTGTTGGGGGCGCTGCCGCTGGCGTCGGTGGTGACGGTAGCCGGCGCCTTCTCCTTTCTGTCCGGGTATGTGCAGCCCCCCAAAGACCGCCGGTGGCTCTTGGGGACCATGTTCCTTTTGACGGTGTTGGGGGCCGCTATCTGCGCCGCGGTGGTATGCGTGTTCGGGCCGGAGCTGACTTCCACGCTGACCTATCCTTTCTTCATCATGATCCGCAGCATCTCCCTGGGCGACATGGTGCCCCGGATCGAGGCGGTGGTGATCACCGCCTGGGTGGGAGCGGATTTTCTGCTGTGCACCATGCTGCTGCGCTGCGCCCACGAGGCCATCCGAACCATATTCCATTTGCCAGTGCCGGACCGGTTTCCCATGGGCAGCCTGCGGGGCGGGCGGTGGCTCCTTTGGCTGGAGGCCGCCGCAGTCTTTGGGTGCAGCCTATTTTTCGATCTGCCTCCCTGGCAGCTGCGGCAGTGGTCGGACTGGTATATCCCCTTGGCCAGCGATATCGTCCTGTTCGGCGGCTTTGCCCTGCTGTGGCTGGTCACCATCCCCAAGCGAAAAAAAGACCCGGTCTGTACGGAAAATGGCGGCAGTCAGTGACTGCCGCCTACCTTATTAATATTGTGCCCGCCGGCATCCAGCAGCGGTTTCATGCGCTCGTAGCAGGCCGCGGCGGTATAACAGTCCGCCAGGGCCCGGTGGGCCCCGTCCGGCGTCACGCCAAACCGTTCCGCCAGGTCCGCCAACCGGTGGTGGCCGTACTGGGGATACAGCTTTCGCGAAAGCCGCATGGTGTCCACGAAGTCGTTGGAGACCGGCGCAAGCCCGATGGACAACGCCTTGTCATAGAGAAAATTCACGTCAAAATGCACGTTGTGCCCCAAGATCACGTCACCGCCCACGAAGTCCAGAAAATAGGGCAGCACATCTATGAGCGGCGGCGCGGTCCACAGCATATCGTCCGTGATGCCGGTCAGGGCCGTAATCCCCGCCGGGATGTCGAAACCCGGATCTACCAGCAGGCTCACCTGGTCCACAGGCCGGCCGCCCCGGATCTTCAGCGCCCCCAGCTCAATGATGGAGCTGTACCGGGGACTCAGACCGGTAGTCTCAAGATCCACAGCCGTGTAATCGTCCATGGCCAGCAGCAGGCTCTGTCCCTTATAGGGCCTGGCCGGCTGGTTTTTGGGCCTTTTTGGTCTTTCCGCCGTTCTCATCTGCCAGCGTACCGGTCCCGCTGGGCCACGGCCAGAGCGTCACAGCGGTTGTTCAGCTCGTCGTCCGCGTGGCCCTTGACCCAGTGAAAGGTCACCGCGTGCTTTTGCAGCAGCCCGTCCAACTCCCGCCACAGCTCCGCGTTTTTCAGTCCGCCCTTTTTGGTGAAGCCGGCGGCCTTCCATTTTTTCAGCCACCCCTCGTCCATTGCCCGGGAAATATACTGGCTGTCGGTGTAGACCGTCACGGCGCAGGGCTCCTTCAGGGCCTCCAGCGCCCGGATCACGGCGGTGAGCTCCATGCGGTTGTTGGTGGTCTCCCGCTCCCCGCCGGACAGCTCCTTTTCCGCCGAGCCGTAGCGCAGCACCGCCGCCCACCCGCCGGGGCCCGGGTTGCCCGAACAGGCCCCGTCGGTGTAGATGGTCACGGCTTTCATGCTTCCGGCGCCGCCTCAGCAGCGGACCCGTCCTCGTCCTGCTCCTTTTCGGTGCAGGCGATGGAGATGATCCGGCTGCCGTCCGATACCCGCATGAGCCGCACGCCCTGGGTGGACCGGCCGTAGACGGAGATGGCCCCCGCATCGGTGCGCAATATGGTGCCGTCGTCGCTGACCAGCAGCAGGTCCTCCTGGCCGTCCACCAGCTTCATAGCCACCACGGGACCGGTCTTGTCGGTGATGTTGTAGTTTTTCATGCCGTAGCCGCCCCGGCCCTGGGCCTCGCCGCCCCGGAGATACTCCGCCGCCGGGGTCCGTTTGCCATAGCCGTTGGCGGTGACGGACAGGACCATCTGGCCCTCCGTGACCGCCCCCGCGCCCACGACCCGATCGCCGGCCCGGAGCTTGATGCCACGCACGCCTATGGCCGTCCGGCCCATGGCCCGCACGTCCGTCTCCTTAAAGCAGATAGCCGCGCCCTTGGCGGTGGCGATCAGGATGTTCTGGCCGCCGTCGGTGAGGCACACGTCCACAAGCTCGTCGCCCTCGTCCAGGGTGATGGCCCGGATGCCGTTGCTGCGGATATTTTTCAGATCCGTCAGCACCAGCCGCTTCACCGTGCCCTGGGCGGTGGTGAACAGCAGGTACTTGTCCTCTTCCATCTGGCGGATGTGGAGCATGGCCTGGACTCGCTCGCCGGGCTCCACCGGCACGAAGTTCACGATGGGGGCGCCCCGGCTGGCCCGGCTGGCCTCGGGGATCAGGTACCCCTTGCGGCTGTACACCCGGCCGAAGGAGGTGAAAAACAGGATCAGGTCGTGGCTGGAGGCGGTGAACACCGTTTCCACATAGTCCTCCTCCCGGGTCGCCATGGCGCGGATGCCCTTGCCGCCCCGGTTCTGGGCCCGGTACTCGCTGGCCGGCAGGCGCTTGATGTAGCCGTTGTGGCTCATGGTGTAGACGCAGGTCTCTTCCGGGATCAGGTCCTCCGCGTCGATCTCGCCGAACACGTCCTGGATCTCGGTCTGGCGCTTGTCGCCGTACTTGTCCCGGATGGCGGTCAGCTCGTCCTTCAGGACCCCCCGGAGCATCTCCTCGCTGCCGAGAAGCTGCACATAATAGGCGATCTTTTCTTCCAGTTCCTTGTACTCGTTCTCCAGCTTCTCCCGGTTCAGGCCCTGCAGGGCGATGAGCCGCATATCGCAGATGGCCTGGGCCTGGACATCGTCCAGGCCGAAACGCTCCATGAGCCGGGCCTTGGCGTTATCGTAGCTGCTGCGGATTATGTGGATGACCTCGTCGATATTGTCCTGGGCGATCAGCAGCCCCTCCAACAGATGGGCCCGCTCCCGGGCTTTTTTCAGGTCGTACTCGGTCCGGCGGACGATGATCTGCTCCTGGAAGGCGATATACTCATCCAGAATGTGGCGCAGGGAGAGGATCTTGGGCTGCTTCTGATCGTCCACCAAAGCCAGCATGATGATGGAGAAGGTGGATTGGAGCTGGGTCTGGGTAAACAGCCGGTTGAGGACGATCTGGGGATTGGCGTCCCGTTTCAGCTCGATGACGATGCGCATGCCGTTGCGGTCCGTCTCGTCCCGCAGGTCGCTGATGCCCTCCAAACGCTTGTCCTTCACCTGGTCGGAGATGGAGCGGATCAGCTGTTTTTTATTCACCTGATAGGGCAGCTCCGTCACCACGATGCGGGTGCGGT
This sequence comes from uncultured Oscillospiraceae bacterium, assembly GCA_947628805.1. Taxonomy (GTDB): domain Bacteria; phylum Bacillota; class Clostridia; order Oscillospirales; family Oscillospiraceae; genus CAJOIG01. The sequence goes on from CANRBG010000061.1 coordinate 6,754, forward strand.
GATCCCGGCCGTATTCTTCAAAGTCGGTCCGGGCCCGGACGGTGATCTTGCCCCGGCCGGTGGCGTATGCCTGGCGGATGCCCGCCCGGCCCATGATGATGCC
>CANRBG010000062.1 GCA_947628805.1 uncultured Oscillospiraceae bacterium
GGGGACGGAGGTGAGCCGGCCCGCCTGGAGGGAGGCGCGCATACAGTCGGCGGCAGATGCCTCCACGCCCACGATGCGGCAGCTGGGTTTGAGGCTTTTGACGGCGAGGGCCACCCCGGCGATGAGCCCGCCGCCGCCGATGGGACAGACGATCTGCTCCACGTCCGGCAGTTGCTCCAATATCTCCAGGCCGATAGTCCCCTGACCGGCGATGACGGCTGGGTCGTCAAAGGGGTGGGCCAGGGTCAGGCCCTGCTCGGCGGTGAGCTGCAGGGCGCGGTCTGCCGCGTCGTCATAGCTGCCCGGCACCAGCACCACCTCCGCCCCGTAGCCACGGGTGGCCTCCACCTTGCTGATGGGCGCGCCCGCCGGCATACAGATGACGGAGCGGATGCCCAGCATGGAGGCCGACAGGGCCACCCCCTGGGCATGGTTTCCCGCGCTGCAGGCGATCACGCCACGGGCCGCCTCCGCCGGGGACAGGGTGCGGATGCGGTTATAGCCGCCCCGGAGCTTGAACGAGCCGGTGCGTTGCAGGTTCTCCGCCTTGATGTACATATTATCGCACAGCCGGAACGCGCTCACCAGCGGCGTGCGGCGGGCCACGCCCTGCAGCGCGGCCTGGGCGTCCCGGATCATATCCAGCGTGATCGCGGCGTCTGCCATGGCTGTCCTCCCAAAACCCGTTTTTTCCATTATAATGTCTCCCGCTGAAGAACACAACCATTATTTGTTTGTGAGATGAAAATACGGTCCGGCTGTCGAACGGCGCAAAAAACTGCTTGCGCTGGCAGAGTATACGCGATATAATGAGAGCGCGAGATGAATAAGGGCAGGGCGCAGGGTGTTGCGACCACCCCACGCCCCTATGCAGGAGAGACTGATTCTCCCACACAGCAGTATAACTGCACCGTTTCGTATTATACCCGGTTTTGCGTGGAAACACAAGAGCGGGAGATACGAGGCTGTGTGGCTTCCTTGTGGTGTAGGGAAATGGTTCCTTGCACCGCTTTTGTTTGTCTCGGCGGGAAAGCCCGGGGCGGGCGACTGCCCCCGGGCCGGTACTGCCGGAGAAAATCAAAAGAAAGAAGGAGAAGAACATGAAGAAGGTTTTGGTAATTGTTATGGCGCTGGTGATGCTGGCGGCGCTCACAGTGTCCCCGGCCCTTGCGGACGGGAAGCCAGAGGCGGAGATGGTGCCGGCGCTGGATCTGTCTGCACTGGACCTTACGCCGTCGGAGGGGATGGAATTCGAGAGCAACGGCGACGGGACCTGTACGCTGACGGGCCTGGGGACCTGTACGGACACAGATATCGTCATCCCCACGGTGAGCCCGGCGGGAGATACGGTCACGCTGATCGCTCCCAAGGCTTTTCAGTATCTGGAGGACGTGGACAGCGTGACGCTGGCGAATTATGAATACACTGTGGACGAAGGAGCTTTCCAGGATGGCGAGTTCGAGACGCTGAATATCATCGGCGGCGCGCCGGTACTTGGAAAATACGCTTTTTACGACTGTGAGGACTTGACAGACATACAACTTACGGACAGTACACTGGAAATCGTGGAATATGCCTTTCAGGGGTGCGGTGATGACGCCGCCGTCACCTTTACCAACTGTACCGGGACCATCGGCGAGGAAGCATTCCAGTATGGTGGTCTGCTGAGTGTGACATTCAGCGGCTGCAAAATGGAAATAGACAAGTATGCTTTCTATGACTGCGATGACCTGACAGGTATACAGTTTCTTGATAGTGAGATCATGGCTGAAAACTATGCCTTCCAGGGATGCGGCGACAGCGCTGCGCTGGTGATGACCGGCAGCACGGTGGAGTTGGAGAAAGAAGCTTTCCAGTACTGCGATTTGGACAGCCTGACCGCAGACGAAACAGAAATCACACTGGGCGAGTATGCCTTTTATGACTGCGAGGACCTGACTTCCATCCTGTTTACAAACAGCACAGTAGAGGCGGACGAATACGCCTTCCAGGGATGCGGCGACAAAGCGGTTGTGGAGATGACCGATTGCTCTGTCAAGCTGGATGAAGGGGTGTTCAAATACTGCTCTCTTGTGTCGTTCAGCGCCAGCGGCGAGGAATTCATCGCAGATGAATCCGTGCTGTATTCCTGCGAGGACCTGGAAACCGTAGTCATCGACAGCGAGAAGGTGGAGCTGGGCGAGTACGCTATTTCCAGCTGCCCTGATCTGGCAAGCGTCTCTGTTTGCACGGGCGGAGGTGAGGTTTCTATTGACGACCGGGCTTTCCAGTACTGTGAGAACCCGGCCGAAGTGGTCATCGGCGACGGTCTGACGGAACTGGGCAAATATGTGTTCAACGACTGCGCTGAGGGTTTAGTCATCACTCTCGCCGGGGCGCAGTACACGGCTGACGCCTTGGAAGACGGTCTGGACTAAGGAGGAGGGCACAATGAAAAAGGTATGTTTTGCCGCGTTTGTGCTGGCGCTGGCGGTGTGCCTGGCGGGATGCAGCGGAAACGGGAAGGACATCGAGGAGAAGGTGACCGGCTTCGTTGACAGCCTGGAGGATAAGCTGGACCAGGTAGAAGATGGGCTCGACGAGCTGGAGGATAAGCTGAGCGGCATAGCGGACGATACGCCGGCGGAGACACAGGCGCCGGAGCCCACCCAGGAGCCGGAACCAACCCAGGCGCCGGCAGAGGCAGTGTCCGACGATGCGATCCGGCCGGAGATCAAAGAGGCCATCGACAGCTATGAGGAGTTTTTCAATCAGTATGCCGATTTCATGGAGTCCTACGATGCGTCGGACCTGAACGCCCTGACAGAGTATCTGTCCATGATGCAGCAGTACACCGAGACCATGGAGAAGCTGGACGCCATGGAGGACGCAGACCTGACGACGGCCGAACTGACCTATTACACGCAGGCCATGCTGCGGATTGACCAGCGGCTGCTGGAAGTGGCGGGCTGAAAACGAAACGTGCACGGCGGGAGGGACTTCCTTCCCGCCGGTTTTTATGTTATACCGGTCCGCTTCGCGGACGGTATACTCTATACCAGTCGCGCTCGCGCTTGCGCGCAACCGCGCGACATGGTATACTGCGGGCATGGACGCTTTTACGAAAAATTACATAGACGCGCGGAAAAAAGTCATCGCGAAAAACTTCCCCCGGCTCAACGACAAGCAGCTGGAGGCGGTCATGGCCACGGAGGGGCCGCTGCTCATCCTGGCGGGAGCCGGCTCCGGCAAGACCACGGTGCTCATAAACCGGGTGGCGAATCTGATGAAATACGGCCGGGCCTCGGACACAGAGGAGCTTCCCCCCGACGCGGACGAGGAAAAGCTGGAGCTCATGCGCCGGTACCTGGCAGGGGACGAGAGCCTGAAGATGCAGGCGGAGCAGGCTGCCGCCCTGGACCCGGTGGCACCCTGGCAGATCCTGGCCATCACCTTCACCAATAAGGCCGCCGACGAGCTGAAAAGCCGCCTGAACGTCATGCTGGGGCCGGCGGCGGAGGAGATCTGGGCCAAGACCTTTCACTCCGCCTGCGTGCGTATCCTGCGCAAGGACGCTTCCCTGCTGGGATACCCCGACAGCTTCACCATCTACGACGAGGCCGACCGGACGGCGGTGATGAAGCGCATCATCAAGGAGCAGAATAAGGACGAGAAAATGTACCCGCCCCGGTGGGTGCTGAACACCATCGACCGGGCCCGGAACCGGCTGCAGACCCCCGCGGACTTTGCTGCGGAGGCGGAAAAGAGCGGCGATATCCGCCTGCGGGGCGCGGCGCAGCTCTATGACGCCTACGCCAAGCGGCTCATCGACGCCGGAGCTATGGATTTCGACGATCTGTTGTATAACACCGTGCGGCTGCTGCAGGGCCATCCCGACGTGCTGGAGGGGTACCGGCGGAAATTCCGGTATGTGCTCATCGACGAGTATCAGGACACCAACAACCTGCAGTACATGATGGCGACGCTGCTGGCCGGCGGACGAAAGAACATCTGCGTGGTGGGCGACGATGACCAGTCCATTTACGCTTTCCGAGGGGCCACCATCGAAAATATCCTGTCCTTTGAGGACCAGTACGCCCATGCCCGGGTCATCCGGATGGAGCAGAATTACCGCTCCACCGGCCACATCCTGGACGCGGCCAACGCCGTGGTGGCCCACAACAAGGGCCGTAAGGGCAAGAAGCTGTGGACCAGGGCCGGGGACGGGGAGCGGGTCACCCTCTATGTGGCGAAAAACGAGGAGGATGAAGCTCAATACGTGGTAAGCCAGGTGCTGCGGGCGGTGGACGAGGGGGATAATCTGCGGGACCACGCGGTGCTCTACCGGCTCAACGCCCAGTCCCGGGCGCTGGAGCAGGCGTTTTTGCGCAACGGCATCCGCCCCCGCATCGTCAAGGGCAACCCTTTCTTCGAGCGGGCGGAGATCAAGGACATCATGGCCTATCTCTTCGTGCTGCTCAATCCCGCCGACGATCTGCGCCTGACGCGCATCATCAACGTACCCGCCCGTGGCATCGGCGCTACCACCGTGGAGCGGGCCGGCGCCATCGCCCGGGAAAACGGCCTGCCCCTGTTCACGGTCCTCTCCATGGCCGACGCCTTTCCGGAGCTGGGCCGGGCGGCGGAGAAGCTGCGGGAATTCGTGGCCATGATGAACGAGCTGGCCGCCATGACCCGGTCCGGCAGCCTGGAGGCGCTTTACGACGCGCTGCTGGAAAAGACCGGGTACGTGCGGATGCTGGAGAGCGCCCACACCGACGAGAACATGAACCGGCTGGAGAACGTCCGGGAGCTGAAAAGCTTCATCGCCACCCATGTGCGCCAGAGCGGAGACGAGACATTGGCGGGATTTTTGGACGAGGTGAGCCTTTACACCGACCTGCAGGCCATGGACGCGGACGAGAACACCGTCACCCTCATGACCATCCACTCCGCCAAGGGCCTGGAATTTCCCACGGTGTTCATCGTGGGCATGGAGGAGGGGGTGTTCCCCTCCCTGCAGGCCATCGGCGAGGCGGAGCAGATGGAGGAGGAGCGGCGGCTGGCCTATGTGGCCATCACACGGGCCCGGAAGCGGCTTTTCATCACCAGCGCCCGCCAGCGGATGGTGTTCGGCCAGACCGCGCCCCACCGGGTCAGCCGGTTCGTGGACGAGATACCTCCTGAACACATCGACCGGCCTTATTCCGAGCTGAAGAGCGCCGCCTGGTTCGACTTTGAGGACGTGCCGGAGGACGACTGGCAGAGCGAGAGAAAGCCCGCCTCCCGGCCCGTTCGCCCGAGCGCCCCGCCGGTCCGGGACTGGGTCAAGACCCAGCGCAAGGCCGTGGCCCCGCCAACGCCGAAGAAGGCGGCACAGACGCCCCATTTTGCCGTGGGCGACCGGGTGGAGCACACCGCTTTCCACGCCGGCACCATCGTGAAAATGACCCCCATGGGCGGGGACCACCTGGTGGAGATCCAATTCGACACTGCCGGGCTCAAGCGGCTGATGCTGAAAGCCGCGGTGCGGTATTTGAAGAAGATATGAAAAGGCCGCGGGCGTCTGCCCGCGGCCAGCGTTATCTTGGAGTGCAGAGAGTGCGGCAAAGGGGATTTTCAACCTCCGTATTCCCACAAGCCCAATTTGCCATTTGCCGAAACGGGGGCTATTTTTTCTACATTTTCGATCTTAAATCCGTATCCACGCCAGCTGTTATTTTCTGTCGTCCCTTCGTAAATCGCAAAATCCTTCTTTCGGAGAACTTCCCTCATCTCATCGTTCACTTCAACACAGTCCGTTATGGTGGCTTTTGCAACAAAACAACCAAAAGGATAGTCAAGATCAAGGTACGCAAATCTTTTCATAGCAGCTTTATCGACACCTTTTCCTGCATGGATCAATATGTCTCCGCGATATTTTGTTTTCCATGTTCGGAATTCATACTCTTTTAACCCTTCGGCAACTAAAGTCGCAAAGGGCTGTTTTATTGTGATTGC
>CANRBG010000063.1 GCA_947628805.1 uncultured Oscillospiraceae bacterium
GGGTGCGTTACTAAGAGACCGCGGGCCCCTCTCGCGTAAATTTCCGCGAAATTCGGGGAGGGGGGTCAAACGGCCCAGAAACACAAAAAAGCCGCCCCAAAAGGAGCGGTAGGAAATCTAAATATATAGAACGCCTTCATAACACATCTGGTAACCGAGCTTGAATCTGGATGATGTTCTTCGTTGCGTTCTGGCCATCGACACTTTCTTGACATTTTTCGCCCATGTGATACACTTAAACTGGTCATTTCGACACAGAAGGACTGGTCCTTGTGAAGCTGACAGCCAACCAAACACCGCGTCTTACGCAGCAGCAGATACAGACGATCCGTCTGCTGCAATTCAGTGCGCTCGAATTGGAGGAATATATCCGGGACCTGGCCCTTGAAAACCCGCTGGTCGAGCCGGACGAGGCCGCTTTCGCCCCGGAGGGACCGTCGGACGATGGACTCTCCGCAAAGCTCCGCTGGCTGGAGGAAAATGACCGGCAGAACCAATTCTACCAGCGGATCGGGGAAGAGGAATCCGACCCCTTGGCGCTGGCGAGCACGGAGGGCGGCCTGGAGGAAACGCTGGTCCGGTTCATTGCCCGGCAGCTCCCGGCCTTTGGACTGGACGATGAGCAGACCCAGACCGTCCTGTTTCTGGCGGCGTGTTTGGATCGCAACGGCTATCTCACCACGCCGCTGGAGGAGCTGGCCCAGGACGCGGGAACCACCGCAGAGGCACTGAAGCCGGCGCTGGATATACTCCGCTCCCTTGAGCCGGCCGGCGTAGGTGCATCCGATCTGTCCCAGTGCCTTTTGCTGCAGCTGGAGCGGCTCGCTGTGACCGGCCCGGCGGCGGCCATCGTTCAGGACCATCTGGAGGCGCTGGCCCGGCACCGTTACCGCGCCATTGCCGCAAAGCTGGGCGTTCCCCTGGAGCAGGTCATGGAGGCCGAGCGGATCATCCGCCAGCTGGAGCCCAGGCCCGGCGCGGTGTTCCAGCAGCCGGAGCAGGTGCCCTATGTCATCCCGGACATCTACGTGGAGGAGGTGGACGGCGCGCTCATTCCCTCCATCCGCCAGGGGAGGACACCCACCTTTCACCTTAACGGTTACTATCGGGAGCTTCTTGACCAGTCCGATGACAAAGAGGTAAAGGATTATCTCTCCGCAAAGCTCCAGCAGGCCAACAGCGTGCTGTGGTCCATCGGCCAGCGGGAGAAGACGATCCTACGCTGCGCACAGGTGATCGTCCAGTTCCAGCAGGGCTTCTTTCTAAAAGGCCCGGAGGCTCTTCTGCCCCTGCGTATGGCGGATGTGGCCGGGGCGATGGGTGTACACGAATCCACGGTCAGCCGCATCGTGCGGGAAAAATATCTCCAGTGCGACAAGGGGATATATCCGCTGAGCTATTTCTTTTCCCGTTCCGCCACAGAGGATGGCAAGAGCGGGATGGGTAGCACCGCCGCCCATTTGCTGCTGGAAAAGCTGATCCGGGAGGAGGACAAGGCCCACCCCCTGTCAGACCAGAAGCTGGCGGACAAAATGAAGGCGGAGGGCTGCAGCCTGTCCCGCCGGACGGTGGCCAAGTACCGGGACGAGCTTCATATCCCGGACGCCGCAGGACGAAAAGAGAATATATAACAACAGACCCCCGGAGCACTGCTCCGGGGATCGCTGTATGTAATGGGGATTCAAATGCCGTACAGGGCGGCCATCAGCGGCATGGTGAGCACGCTCAGCAAGGTGGTGAGCACGTTGATGGACCCGGCATAGTCGGCGTTCTGCCCGTATACCTGGGCGCACTGGGTGACGACCGAGGCGGTGGGCGTAATCACGGCAAGGAAGGTTATCAGCAGGATATCGGCCCCGTTGGGCGTCAGATGGGCCAGGCCGCTGTATTTCAGAAATACCAGCGCCGGCAGCGGGACCACGATCAGCCGAAACAGCGTGACGAGCCAGAGGCGGCCGCTGCGGAAGAGCTGGCCGATATCGCTGCCGCCTATGAGCATGCCCGCGATCAGCATGGAGACGGGCCCGATCATGCCGCCAATGGAGCTCACCGTCTCGGCGATGAGCGGGGGAAACCGCAGCCCCGTCACGAACAATACGACGCCCACCAGGCTGGCGATGATATTGATGTTGGACAATATCTTCTTCAGGTCGATCCCCCTCTCGCCGCAGATGATGCTCTTCCCATGGCTCCAGAACTGGACCATCTGCACGCAGAGGAAGGCGGACGAGTATATGACCCACTCCGGCCCCAGGATCGCCGTCACGATTGGAATGGTCTGGTTGCCGGCGGCGGAATAGAGGACTGACGTCTGCTCCACAGGGTCCAGATGCAGCGCCGCCCGCAGGGGGAAGTTGATCAGGATCAGACCGAGGTGTATGACGATGGCGGCGATGAATGCCAGCGCCAGCCCGTCTTTGACCTCATCCGTCACGTCGATCTGAAAGGACGACAGTATCACGCACGGCAAAATGAGGTACAGCGACAGTGTGGACAGCATGCGGCTGTCCTCCGCTTTCACGACGCGGCACCGGACCAGCACCGCCCCCAGCAGCATCATCAGGGCCAGCGACAGTATCGTGTGGACCAAAGGGCCGAGCATCGCCGGTGAGACCTCCTTTCAGGCGACCGGCCGGACAGCCGTGAGCCGTCCGGCCGGTCGTGGGATATCATTGGCAGAGGTAGTACGATCTTCTGCCGTTCGCAGACTGGCGCCGGACCCGCCCCTGGAGGCAGAGATGGTCCAGGTGTGAGAGGGTCTCGCCCATAGCAAACCATTTTGCGGTGGCAGGGAAATCCTCCCAGGATCTGCCCCGCATGGACCAGGGCAGCCGGGTGGCCACCTCAAAGGCGCTCATGCCGGGCTCCCTTTTCAGAATATCCATGACGTGCCCCAGCCGGGCCGCATGGTGTGCTTCGATCTGCTTTACACGCACGTCCATGGGCATACTGCACTCCCGATGGGCGGGCAGGGCCAGCCGGACCGGATAGGAACGGATCTTCTGCAGGCTGTCCAGGTAGTCCGCCAGGGCGTCCGTCATGTTGAGCCAACTGGTGATGTTCGGGGTGATATCGAACAGGACATGATCTCCTGTGAACATGATCTGATGCTCCGGCACGTACAGGCACAGATGGCCTTTCGTATGACCAGGGGTGGCAATGGCCGTAAAGGACTGTCCGGCAAAGGTCAGCTCGTCTCCGTCTGCCACGGGAACAATCGGAAAAAGCTTCTTCGCGCTGTAGATACGCGCCTGGTTGGATGTATGCTGCGCCTGAATATCTGTCTCGGGAAGTCCCTCCAGGCGGAAGCGATCCTCCATGACCGGCCACACCTCTCCCCGCAGCATGCTGCCGAGATACCCGTGGTCGGTAGGGCTCATATAGACGGTGCAGCCCTGCTCCGCCAGCTGGTTTGTCAGACCGGAGTGATCCCCATGCAGATGTGTGAGGAAAAGCGATGCCCTGCTCAGGTCGATATGAAGCTGCTCCAGGCCGCTGCGCAGGGCCTCCCAGCACTCGGGGCGGTTGAACCCCGTATCAATGATTAGAGGGGCGTCCCGATGGGGCAGAACATAGCTGTTCAGGTATTTCAGCGGGTTCTGCGGCAGATCCACATGGATCCGCCAAATCTCGGGATCGTCGTTGATCTTGGCTATCATGGTCAGGACTCCTCTCCGGTCAGGCTTTGTACGGTCACTTCCACTCAAACACGCCCCGGTTCAGGACGGGCTTGCCGGTGGTCACGTTCATGAACCGGAAATATGCTACACCGGCGTCCATCCTCCAGATCTGCAGTTTCACCGGCGTATCCGGGAAGAGCACAGAGCTCATCTGCGCAGCCATGCGGGTCATCCGCTCTGGCTCACCGGGGATCAGCGCGCCGATGGCCATCCGGCAGGCGAAGCCGAAAGAGCACAGCCCCTGCATAAAGGGGGTCTCATAGCCCATTTTCCGGGTGTATTCGGGGTCCACATGGACTTTGTTGGTATCGCCGGTCAGGCGGTACAGCAGATTCTGCACGGGGCTGATGTAGTCGTCCAGCTCGAAATCCGGCTCCCGCTCGGGGATGACTACGTTGCTCTTGGGCATGGGCACGCCCCCGAAGCCGCCGGCCTCACGGAAAATAGTGGTTGAATAGTTTGTGCAAACGTCGTTGCCGGCCTCGTCCCGGACCAGGACCTTGGTCTTGACCACGGCGCCTTTGTCCTCGCCCCGGTCATACACGTCGGTGATCTCGTCCTGATATTGGAACGTGCCCTTGATGGGGTCGATGGGCCGGTGCATGATGATCTCGTGGTCCATATTCAGATAGGAGGTCGTGGGCTTGATGATGTCGGCGGCCAGCATGGAGGCTGGCAGCGGCATCCACTGATAGGGCCGGACGTTCACCGTGCCCCAGTAGGGGATAGTGCCGTAGGTGGGGATAGCCTTCAGGCACTTTTCATAGGTGTACATCAGGTCTTCCCGCTTCGCGCCCACTGCCAGAGCATAGAGGGCCACATCGCGCCAGTTATATTCCATATAGCGGGGCTCCATCTTTTTGCCGACGAGCAGCGCTGCCAAATCTTGTTTTTCCATGGATGTGTATTCTTCCTTTCCACAGTTTTTTCAAGACCCGTTCGCACCGAGATGCGGACGGGTCTGTCTATTTAGGACCGGAATGCTCTCAATAGGAGCTCTTCCGCGTCATTTTTTCTGCTCCGGGATATGCCGCGAACAGTTCGGTCAGCCGCACGGCGGAGGCGCCGGACCCGTCGGCCGGCAGGACCCGCAGGATGTGCGCGACGCATGTTCTCACATCGTCCACGATGCCCAGATCGGCCAGCTGAAAGATCCTGGCCAGAGGGTCCGTGTTCACTGCGATTACCGTTCCGGCCCGAGACATGCCCACCGTGTGGAAGTTCGCGCCGGCCACGCCGCAGCCGATATACAGCTTTGGCGCCACGCGCTTGCCGCTCAGGCCCAGCTCCCGCTCCCTGGGCAGCCATCCCTCGTCCACGGCGCCCCGGGTGGCGGCGAGCTGGGCGTGGATCGCCTCGGCGAAGCGGACCATCAGGGCAAAGCCCTCCCGGTCCTTCACGCCCCGGCCCACCGCTACGACGATCTCCGCTGTGAGCAGATCGCCCGACAGGGATGGGGAGACGATCTTATTTGAAGATCGCTCCACTGATGATCATCCTCTGGATCTCGTTGGTGCCCTCGTAGATCTGGGTGATCTTGGCGTCACGGAACATCCGCTCCACGTGCTGCTCACGCATGTACCCTGCGCCGCCCATGCTCTGGATGCAGTCGGTGGTCACACGCATGGCCAGGTTGGTGCAGGTGAGCTTGGCCTTGCAGGCGGACACGGAGAAGTCCATCCCCTGCTGCTGTTCCCACACGCCCTTGTACAGGAGCAGCCGGGCCATGTCGATCTCGGTCTGCATGTCGGCCATGCGGAAGGCCAGGAACTGGTTCTTGCAGATGGGCTTGCCGAACTGCTGGCGGACCATCATGTAATCCCTGGCGATGTCGAAGGACGCCTGGGCCAGGGCCAGGCCCTGGGCGGCCACGCCCAGACGGCCGGCGTTCAGGCTGGTCAGGGCGTAGCGGAAGCCCTTGCCCTCCTGGCCGATCATCCGGTCGGCGGGGATGACGGCGTTCTCGAAGATCACCTCCGCCACCTTGGCGGAGCGGATGCCGCACTTGTTCTCGATGTGGCCGATGCGCACGCCCGGGGTGGTCTTCAGGTCCACCAGGAAGGCGGTCAGGCCCTTGGAGCCCTTGGACAGGTCCGTGTTGGCGATGAGCATGCAGTAGTCCGCCACGGCGCTGTTGGTGATGAA
>CANRBG010000064.1 GCA_947628805.1 uncultured Oscillospiraceae bacterium
GGGCGTCCCGGATGGAACGCCCTGCGGAGACACTTGACTGGCATTTTGAGATATGTCAATTCTGTGCCGCGTGTGATTAAAATGGGAGAGGCTTGCTTTCTTACGAAAACAAGCCTCTTTCTGTTTCCCTTGGTGGAGATAAGCGGGATCGAACCGCTGACCTCTTGAATGCCATTCAAGCGCTCTCCCAGCTGAGCTATACCCCCGTAGCACCCCGAATGTGGGGTTTTGGTGGGGAAACAGTGATTAAGTTGTCCGATGGTGGTGTATCTTGCAAGCCCAAACAGGTGAGCAGAACATATTATGTGGGCTCCCAGCTGAGCTATACCACCACACCCGGAACGGAGAATATGATACCATATCCGTTCCGGGTTGTCAATGTTTTTCTTGAAATGAACATCAAATTTTCCCGCCGGCGGTCACTTCGTCTTGCCCAGATAGGCCTCCTTGATCTTCTCATTGGCCAGGAGCTCCGCGCCGGTGCCGGTCATGGTGATGCGGCCGGTCTCCAGCACATAGGCGGTATGGGCCACCTGCAGAGCCATGTTGGCGTTCTGCTCGATCAGCAGGATGGTGACGCCCTGCTGGTTGATCTTCTGGATGATGTCGAAGATGCCTTTCACCACCAGGGGCGCCAGGCCCAGGCTGGGTTCGTCCATCATCATCAGCTTGGGCTTTGCCATCAACGCCCGGCCCACGGCCAGCATCTGCTGCTCGCCGCCGGACAGGGTCCCGCCCAGCTGCCACTCCCGCTCCTTCAGCCGGGGGAACAGATCGTACACCAGCTCGTAGTCGGCAGACAAATCGTCCTTGCGCAGGTACGCGCCCATGCGCAGATTCTCTTTCACCGTCATGTCCGGGAAGATGCGCCGGCCCTCCGGGGCCATGGTGATGCCCTTTTTCACGATGGAGGTGGGGTCCAGGCCGGTGATATCCTCCCCGGCGAAGGTGATGGTCCCGCCGCGGGCCTTCACCAGGCCGGAAATGGTCCGCAGCGTAGTGGACTTGCCCGCGCCGTTGGCCCCGATCAGAGTCACGATCTGGCCCTCCTCCACGGCCAGATCGATGCCCTTGACGGCCTCGATGCCCCCGTAGTTGACTTTCAGGCCCTGTATCTTCAGAAGCTCGCTCATTCCTCGCTCACCCCCAGATAGGCGTCGATGACCCGCTGGTCGTTCTGGATCTCCTGGGGCACGCCCCGGGCGATCTCGCTGCCAAAGTCGATGACATAGATGTAGTCGGATATCTGCATCACCAGGTCCATGTGATGCTCGATCAAAAATACGGTCAGATCATACTCCTTGCGGATCTGCTGGATGAACGCCGCCAGCTCCGCCGTCTCCTGGGGGTTCATGCCCGCAGCCGGTTCGTCCAGCAGCAGCAGCTTGGGGCTTGTGGCCAGGGCCCGGGCGATCTCCAGCCGCCGTTGCAGGCCATAGGGCAGGCTGACGGCCAACTCGTCCCGGTACTGTAACAGGTTCTGCTCCACCAGCAGCGCCTCCGTCTCGGCCCGCATCCGCTTTTCCTCTTTGGCGTTGGTGCGGAAGGTGGCGGAAAATACGTTCTGGTCCGCCCGCATGTGCTTGGCGGTCAGTACGTTGTCGAACACCGTCATGCTCTTCCACAGCCGGATATTCTGGAACGTCCGGGCGATGCCCAGCTCCGTGATCCTGTCCGGGGTGGGGGCGATGGCCGGATCGTGGGCATATTTGTCCGCGTCCTTGCCCTGGTACAGTTTTTTCATCTTGCCCCGGGGATGGTTGCGGACCATGGGCAGGCCGCAGAACTCCACCAGGCCGTTGGTGGGCTCGTACACACCGGTGATGCAGTTGAAAGCGGTGGTCTTGCCCGCGCCGTTGGGGCCGATGAGGGCGATGATCTGGCCCTCCGGCACGTCCAGGGACAGGTCGTTCACGGCCATGACGCCGCCGAATTGCATGGTGATGTTCTCCACATGGAGGACCGGTTTTTTCTCGCTCATGCCTGACCGCCTCCTTCCACGCCGCCCGTGGCTTTCTTTTTATGCTTGCGCATCAATCCCGCGAAGGACAGCTCCTTGTCGCCCATGATGCCCCGGGAGAAGAACAGCACGATCACCATGATCAGCACGGAGAACACGACTTTCCGGAAGCCGTCCCGGAAAAACGGGACGGAGATGCCGAAGAAGCTGCCGCTGTCCAAAAACCGCAGCCACCACTCGTTGCAGGCGATGTACAAAAACGACGCGATGCAGCTGCCCGACACGGAGCCGATGCCGCCGATGACCACGATCAGCAGTATCTCATAGGTCATGGCGGACTTGAAGGCGTTGGCCTGGATGGTGGTCTGGTACATGGCCAGCAGCGCGCCGCCCACGCCGGCGAAGAAGCTGGAGATCACGAAAGAGAGCATCTTGTGCTTGAAAAGGCTGATGCCCATGGCCTCCGCCGCTACCTCGTCGTCCCGGACGGCCTTGAACGCCCGGCCGTAGGAGCTGTGGATCAGCAGTACGATGATCGCGATACAGATCATGGAGATCAAAAACGGGAACGCCGTCGCCAGCTTGACGGACCCGATCTGGATGTCGGAGAAATCGGTATACTTGCGCAGCATATTGGAGCCGTTGGTGACGGGACCCAAGCCGTTCCACTGGAAGATGGCTCGGATGATCTCCGCGAAGCCCAATGTGGCGATGGCCAGATAGTCGCTCTTGAGCCGCAGCACAGGGATGCCGATCAAAGCAGCGAAGGCGGCGGCCACCAGGCCCGCGAAGATGATGCAGAGGATCGCGCCCAGGATGTTGCCGGCGTTCTCCCCCAGCACCCTGCCCAGGGCCTCCGGCACGGAGAAGCGGATGGCGCCGCCCTCAAAGTACTGGTACACGGCGTCATGCTGGTCCGCGGGGATGGTGAAGATGGAGTAGGCATAGGCCCCCACCAGCAGAAAACCCGCCTGGCCCAGGGAGAACAGGCCCGTAAAGCCGTTCAAAAGGTTCATGCTCACGCAGATCAGCGAGTAGATGGCGCCCTTTTTCAGCACCGGGATCAGCATCAGGGTAAAGGAGTTGGGGGGCAGAACGTTATCCAGCAGGTACAGGAATATGTACAGCGCGGCGATCAGGACGACGGCGATGAGCTTGCCGGCCTTGCTCTCCGGCGACTTTTGCAGTGTCTTTTCCATATCCGTCCTCCTCATACCTTGTCCGTGGCCTTCTCACCGAAGATACCGGTGGGTTTGACCAGAAGCACGATGATCAGCAGCACAAAGGTGAAGGCGTCGGAGAAGATGGTCCAGCTGGAACCCAGGCCCTTGATGATGTTCTCGCAGATACCGATGACGAACGCGCCGATGACCGCCCCGGGGATGGAGCCGATGCCGCCGAACACCGCTGCCACAAAGGCTTTCAGGCCCGGCATGGACCCGGAGGTAGGGATCACCGACGGGTAGTTGGTGAAGTACAGCAGCGACCCGATCGCCGCGAGGCCGCAGCCGATCACGAACGTCATAGAGATGACGGAGTTGATCTTGATGCCCATGAGCTGGCTGGTCTCAAAGTCCCGGGACACGGCCCGCATGGCCATGCCGATCTTGGTCTTCTGGATGAACAGCACCAGCGCGAAGACCAAAACTACCGTCAGGATCGGGGTGACCACGGTGACCATCTTCGTGGTGGCACTGCCGATGGTGACGGAGTCGGACAGCCACGGGATAGTGGGGTAGATCTGGGCCAGGCCGCCGGTGAAGTACAAAGCGCAGTTTTGCAAAAGATAGGTGACGCCGATGGCGGAGATCATCACCGACATCCTGGGGGCGGACCGCAGGGGCTTATAGGCCACCCGCTCGATGGTGAAGCCCAGCAGTACCGTGATGATGATGGTCAGGGGGATGGATATGTACATGGGCATGGCGGTGGTGAGATACACCATCACCAGGCCCGCCACCATGAACACATCGCCGTGGGCGAAGTTGATCAGCCGCAGTATGCCGTACACCATGGTATAGCCGATGGCGATAAGGGCGTACTGCCCACCCACGGAGATGCCCGAGAGCAGATAGGGCAGATTCGCCTGGATGAAAGCAGACATAGAGGGTACCCTCCGATAAAAGAATGATAAGAGCGCACAGACCCGTCTCCCGGGACCCGGGGGGCGCGTCTATGCGCTCTTGCTCCGGGGCAAAAAACCCCCGGCAAGCGGGAGCGCGTCCGCGCTCCCGCCGCCGATAGGTAAGATACGGTTTTCCGGACCGGAGAGAGGCTTACTCGGCCTCCGCCTCGGCGACGGTCTGAGCCGCCACGAAGTCCCAAACACCGGTCTCGGTGTTGGCCTGCTTGATGAAGGCGCTGTCACGGATGGCGTCGCCGATCTCGTCAAAAGCGATGGCGCCGGACACGCCGGTATAGGTGGTGCCGGGCAGAGCCGCCATCACGTCGGCGGGGTCGGTGGAGCCGGCGGCCTTGATGGCCTCCAGAGCGGTGTAGTAGGCGTCATAGCCCATGACGGAAACAGCCGCGATCATGTCGTTGCCGCCGTTGTTGGCAAGAGCGGTGTCGTCGCTGTTCAGATACGCCTTGAAGCCCTCTTCAAAATCGGGGTCGCCGCCCTCGGCGTAGAAGGTGGTGCAGTACACGTCCAGGTCGGTGCCCTGAACGGCTTCCATGACCACGTTGGAGTCCCAGGTGTCAGGAGCGGTGATGGGCACGTCGATGCCCTGGGAAGCGGCCTGCTCAACGATGAGCTGGGCATAGCTGATGGAGCAGGGGGCAAAGATGACCTCGGCGCCGGCGTTCTTGGCGTTGGTCAGGTAGGAGGTGAAGTCGGAGTTGCCCTCAGGGAAGGACTCGGCGGTGACCTCCATGCCCAGCGCCTCGGCGGCCTGGGTGTAGTAGTTGATCAGGCCCTGGTCATAGTCGTTGCCCAGCTGGCCCAGGCAGTAGGCCTTGGTGGCGCCCAGCTCGTCGTGGGCGAAGTTGGCCTGAACGGTGCCCTGGAATGGATCCAGGAAGCAGATGCGGAAGTAGTGGTCGTTGCCCTCGGTGACCTGGGGGTTGGTGCAAGTGACACCGATCACGGGGATGCCCGCGTCGCCAAAGGTGTCGGAAGCGGCGATGGACACGCCGGAGCCATAGGAGCCCAGAACGATGGACGCGCCGGAGGCCACCAGCTGGGTGGCGGCAGAGACGGCCTTATCGTTGGAGGACTCGTTGTCCGCCACGACCAGCTTCACGTCGTAGGTCGTGCCGCCCACCTCCACGGTGGGGGTCACAGAGTTGGCGTACTGGATACCCAGGGTCTCCTGCTTGCCGCCGGCGCCGTTGTCGCCGGACAGGGGCTCGAACACGCCGATGACGATCTCGTCCGCGGCAAAAGCCGGGACCGCAAGAGCCATGACCATCACAACGGCCAGAGCGATTGCAAGGATCTTTTTCATTTGATCATTTCCTCCCATTTCATTTCTGATTGCCCACATTTGTCCTTGACATATGGACAAATGTTCACGTACAAGACATTTTACCATGTTATGCGATTCGATTGCAAGAGCGGGATTGACAGTTTTTCGGCTCTTTTTCCCTGCTGTATTAGGCAAGCAGCACAATAAAGTGGTAAAGCGCGCCGCTTTCGCGGCCCGCCTGCCCCATTTTACCCAATGTTGTTATATTTAAATGGTATAAAGAATTACCCCGGGGGCGAATAAGGCCCCCGGGGCATGGACGTATGTCAAAAGAGGCGGATGACGCGCTCTTTCTTACATATTGCAGAGCTTGAGGAGCTCCTCCCAGTTGCGGTCCACTTCCTTCTGGACCTGCTCGATC
>CANRBG010000065.1 GCA_947628805.1 uncultured Oscillospiraceae bacterium
GGCGACTACACCGACAAGTACGTACAGGCCTACTTCCAGTACGACTCCAAGAAGACCGGCGGCGTCACCATCAGCCATCTGCGCTTTGGCGACAAGCCCATCAAGAGCCCGTACTACATCAACAAGGCCGACTTCGTGGCCTGCCACAACCCCTCCTACGTGGACAAGGGGTTCAAGATGGTCCAGGACGTGAAGCCCGGCGGCGTGTATCTGATCAACTGCCAGTGGTCCCCCGAGGAGCTGGCCGAGCACCTGGACGGTGCTTCCAAGCGTTACATAGCCCAGAACAACGTCCAGCTCTACACCATCAACGCCATCGACCTGGCCCTGCAGATCGGCATGGGCAAGCGCACCAACACCATCCTGCAGTCCGCGTTCTTCAAGCTGGCCAAGGTCATGCCCGAGGCGGAGGCCATCCAGCACATGAAGGACGCCGCCACCAAGAGCTACCGCAAGAAGGGCCAGGACATCGTGGACATGAACCACAAGGCCATCGACCTGGGCGCCAACGCCTTCGTGAAGATCGACGTGCCCGCCGACTGGGCCAGCTGCGCCGACAACGACGCTCCCGCGGTCCATGCCGACCGGCCCGAGGTCATGAAGATGGTCAAGGACGTGCTGAACCCCGTGGGCAAGATGGACGGCGACAGCCTGCCCGTCTCCGCCTTTGTGGATTACGCCGACGGCACCTTCCAGCTGGGCGCTGCCGCCCATGAGAAGCGCGGCGTGGCCGTGACCGTCCCCACCTGGGACCCGGCCAAGTGCATCCAGTGCAACCAGTGCGCCTATGTCTGCCCCCACGCCACCATCCGTCCCTTCGCCCTCACCGAGGAGGAGGCCAAGGCCGCTCCCGAGGCCGCGAAGATCGCCGATTGGAAGGCCGGCAAGGGCAAGGGCGTGTACAAGTTCTCCATGGGCGTGAGCCCGCTGGACTGCATGGGCTGCGGCGTCTGCGTGGGCATCTGCCCCACCAATGCCATCACCATGGTGCCCAGGGAGGACGAGGCCGCTCAGGAGCCCGTTTGGGACTACATGGTCACCAAGGTCGCCCAGAAAGACGAGCTGTTCGATCTGACCGTCAAGGGCAGCCAGTTCCATCAGCCGCTGCTTGAGTTCTCCGGCTCCTGCGCCGGCTGCGCCGAGACCAGCTATGCCCGCCTGATCACCCAGGTCTGCGGCGACCGGATGTACATCTCCAACGCCACCGGCTGCTCCTCCATCTGGGGCGGTCCGGCTGCCACCAGCCCCTACACCGTCAACAAGGACGGCCACGGTCCTGCCTGGGCCAACTCCCTGTTCGAGGACAACGCGGAGCACGGCTACGGCCTGTACATGGGCCAGAAGGCCATCCGCGAGCGGCTGAAGGGCCTGATCGAGGAGATCGCCGAGGGCGGCAAGAAGGAAGACGTGAAGGCCGCCGCCCAGGCGTATCTTGACACCTACAACGACGGCAAGGCCAACGGCGAGGCCACCGAGAAGCTGGTCGCTCTGCTGGAGAAGCAGGACTGCGGCTGCGAGCGCCGGGCGGAGATCCTGAAGAACAAGCAGTATCTGTCCAAGAAGTCCGTGTGGATCTTCGGCGGCGACGGCTGGGCCTACGATATCGGCTTCGGCGGCCTGGATCACGTGCTGGCCCAGGGCGAGGACGTGAACATCATGGTCTTCGACACCGAGGTGTACTCCAACACCGGCGGCCAGGCCTCCAAGGCCAGCCAGATCGGCCAGGTGGCCCAGTTCGCCGCGGCCGGCAAGTCCATCCCCAAGAAGAGCCTGGCCCAGATCGCCATGACCTACGGCTACATCTATGTGGCCCAGGTGGCCATGGGCGCCAACCCGGCCCAGGCCCTGAAGGCCATTGCCGAGGCCGAGGCCTATCCCGGCCCGTCCCTGGTCATCGGCTACGCCCCCTGCGAGATGCACTCCATCAAGGGCGGCATGACCAACTGCCAGGCTGAGATGAAAAAGGCCGTGGACTGCGGCTACTGGAACCTGTTCCGCTACAACCCGGCCCTGGCAGCCGAGGGCAAGAACCCCTTCACCCTGGACTCCAAGGCACCCACCGGTTCTTACCGCGATTTCATCATGAACGAGGCCCGGTATTCCGCCCTGACCATCAACTTCCCGGAGCGTGCCGAGAAGCTGTTCGCCGAGGCGGAGGAAAAGAGCAAGGAGCGTTACGCCAACCTGCAGGCCCAGGTGGAGCTCTACGCCCAGGAGGCCGCCGCCAAGTAAGGCAGGACCCATCCAAACGCGGACACCCCCGGTTTTCCGGGGGTGTTTTTTTGCGAAAAATGCATCGGTATCTTGTTGACAAAAATGAAAAAATATGTATAATAATAAAGCTTGACTGTCAAGGTCAGGCCAATTTCCTTGCTCCCGGGACAACGGGGGCCATTATGCCTTGCTAAACAAGGCAAGACCAGAAGGAGGTGCTAACATGGCGAAAACGAGCGAGAAGTACGAGCTGATGTACATCATCAACCCCAACTTGGAGGAAGAAGAGCGTACAGCCATCGTGGAGAAGTTCAAGGCGCTTGTGGAGCAGCACGGCACAGTCGATGAGATGGAGGTCAAGGACAAGCAGAAGCTTGCTTACGAGATCAACTACATCGGCGAGGGCTACTATGTGCTGGTCCAGTTCACCAGCGACCCCGCGTTCCCCGCTGAGTTGGACCGCGTGCTGGGGATCACCGACGGCGTGATGCGCAGCCTGATCACCCTGCGGGAAGACTGACGGGGACAGAGGGTACCGAAATGCTCAACCACATCGATCTTATGGGCCGTCTGACCCGTGACCCGGAGCTGCGCTACACTTCCAGCCAAACCCCGGTGGCGTCGTTCACCCTGGCGGTGGACCGGGATTTTGCCGACAGGAACACCGGCGAGCGGCAGACCGACTTCATCGACTGCGTGGCTTGGCGCAGCACTGCGGAGTTCGTATCCAAGTATTTCCAGAAAGGCAGCATGGCCGCCGTGTCCGGCCGGCTGCAGATCCGTGACTGGACCGACCGGGAGGGCGGCAAACGCCGCAGCGCGGAGGTCGTCGCGGACAATGTGTACTTTGGCGAGAGCAAGCGCTCCCGCGAGGGCGGCTCCGCCCCCGGCGGTCCCGCGCCCAGACCCGCGTCCCCCGGCGGCTACAGCGACCTGCCCGCCGGCGGCAGCGCCTTCGCCGAGCTGGATGACGGCGACGGCGAATTACCATTCTGATAAGGAGGAGCCACAATGCCTTACGATAAAGCTGCTGAGAGCAACAACAATAACGTCAACCGGGCGGCCAAGCCCCGGAAGCGGCGGAAGGTGTGCCAGTTCTGTGTGGACAAGATGACCCACGTGGACTACAAGGACACCGCTCGTCTGCGCAAGTATCTTTCCGAGCGCGGCAAGATCCTGCCCCGCCGGACCACCGGTACCTGCGCCATGCATCAGCGCCAGGTGACCGAGGCCATCAAGCGGGCCCGGCAGATCGCGCTGCTGCCCTACGTGGCAGACTGACGTCAAAATGCTCTGAAAGATATATGGCGGGCCGTTTCCGGCCCGCCATATATCTTTCAGCTGACGACCGTGTCGTCCTGGTATATCCACTGGTTCACGTCGGTGACCCGGATATCGTTCTCGCCCAGCCGGGCCACCACCTTTTCGATCCCGGCGTTGATGATCAGCCGCCGGCACATGGAGCAGGAGGTGGTGTCGGTCAGGCACTCGCCGGTCTTGGCGTCCCGGCCCACCAGGTACATGGTGGCGCCGATCATGTCCCGCCGGGCGGCGGAGATGATGGCGTTGGCCTCGGCGTGGACGGAGCGGCACAGCTCATACCGCTCGCCGGAGGGGATCTGCAGCTCTTCCCGGTGGCATACGCCCAGATCCACACAGTTGCACCGGCCCCGGGGCGCGCCGTTGTAGCCGGTGGCCAGGATCTCGTCGTTTTTCACGATGATGGCCCCATAGGTCCGCCGCAGACAGGTGGACCGCTCCCGGGCCGCGTCCGCGATGTCCAGATAGTAATCCAGCTTGCTCTTTCGTTCCATGCCGTCTCGCCCCCTCGTTTTGCTTATTATAGGTGGTTTCTCCAAAAAAGTGGTTACTATTCGGTTAAAAGTATGCTATGATGGGTCCATGGAAAAGCGGAACTATCAAAAGGAACTGGACGGGGTTATCGGGGGCCTCACGGGGCGGCCCAGTCTGTTGCTGCAAAGCTGCTGCGGGCCCTGCTCCAGTTATGTGCTGGAGTACCTGACGAAATACTTCGACGTGACGGTGTTTTTTTATGACCCCAACATCCGTCCGGAGGCGGAGTATGAAAAGCGGCTGGACACCCTGAAGGGGCTTTTGTCCGCCATGCCTATGGACCATACGCCGGCGCTGCTGGAGCCCGGCTGGCGGGGGGAGGATTTCCTCCGGGCGGCCCGGGGCCTGGAGCGCGAGCCGGAGGGGGGAGAGAGGTGCACCGCCTGCTTTCGTCTGCGGCTTGGCGAGACCGCCCGCACCGCGGCGGAGTGGGGCTTTGACTGGTTCGGCACCACCCTGACCGTGAGCCCTCACAAGGACGCCGAGCGCATCAACCGCATCGGGGAGGAACTGGCGGGGGAGTACGGCGTGAAGTGGCTTCCCTCGGACTTCAAAAAGCGGGACGGCTATCTGCGCTCCATCCAGCTTTCCAAGCAGTACGGCCTGTACCGGCAGGATTATTGTGGCTGCGGCTGGCCGGAAAAATCCCCCGGGACCGGTTGACAACCGGTCCCGGAAAGACTATAATACAAGCACAACCGAAAAGGGGTGCTGGGTGTGACCCGGCTGAGATGGTGCGTAGACGCACCGGGCCCTGGAACCTGATCCGGATAATACCGGCGTAGGAAAAATGGCAGCGAAAGCTGCGCGCGCCGTCGGGTCTGATCATGACCGGACGGTTTTTGCTACGGTCGAAGCTGCTGTAATTTAGAGGAGGAAAAACAATGTCAAAACACCTGCGTCTGCGCGCCCTGACCGAGGGCGCCATCATGGTGGCTATGGCCCAGGCCCTCAGCTACCTGAAGCTCTTCGAGCTGCCCAACGGCGGCTCCATCTCCATCGGGATGCTGCCCATCTTCGTGTACTGCGCCCGCTGGGGCTGGAAGAGCGGCTTTATCGCCTCGTTCGCCTATGGCCTGCTGCAGCTGATCTTCGACGGGGCCTACGCCTGGGGCCCCTGGTCCATGTTGCTGGACTACATCCTGGCCTTCGGCGCCCTGGGCGTGGCCGGCTTTTTCAGCAAGTCCAAGGGCAACGTGTTCCTCGGCACCGTGGCGGGCTCCCTGGCCCGGTTCGTGTTCAGCTTCATCAGCGGCGTGACCATCTACCGGATCTACGAGCCCACGGAGGTGCTGGGCATGACCTTCCTGAATCCGTGGCTGTACTCGTTCGTGTATAACTTCAGCTACATCGCCGTCAGCGCGGCGGTGATCCTGGTGATCTTCGCGGTGATCTATAAGCCCATGGGCAAGTATCTCCGGGGCGAGGACCTGGCGGAGTAATAAAATACATAATAAAGGCGCGCCGCAAGCTAAAGTGAACCCCAAAAGTTAGACGAAAAAAGGAACTAAGCGACCTGAAGGGTCTGGTATCTGTGCTGAGCAGGTGT
>CANRBG010000066.1 GCA_947628805.1 uncultured Oscillospiraceae bacterium
ACGTTGGCCAGCTCCACCATGGTCATGACCAGCATGACGCCAAAAAACTCTCTGCGCACAACAGAGGAGACCCGCAGATTGCCCATTTCTCTATCCTTTCCTCCGCCGAAAAATTTCAATGCAATTATAAGAGATTATAGTATCTGCGGGTCCGCCAAGGTAGCATTTCGGCATGAATGACCCACCAGGGCGCATGAAAGCCCCTCCGGCCTGCTGCAGCGCCCGCTTTTGTTCAGCCGTACCGGACCACATGATCTCCTCTCTCATTCGGTCCTGGACCTTGGCTTCGGGGCTCATTTTGTAAATGCACAGGGGAAGGCGCTGTGTTTTTAAGCTTATGATTTACCTTAAAATCTACCGCCCAAAAGCGCCGTATTTCAGCCCTTTCCTGTTGACATCGTCCCCGCTCTCCCCTTATAATGGAAGCAGGCACAGGCTAAATATTATTAAACCGCGGATGCGTTAAGTGACCGGATAAGTTAAATGATCACGCGCGTCCGGAAAGGAGCCGCATATGCAGACCCCTGCCGACCCCAAAGCCACGCCCAACGCGCGGGCGCTTTTGAACTACCTCTCCGACACGGCGGGCAAGGCCATCATCACCGGCCAGCACACCCAGACCGTCCCCATGGAGGAGATCGCCTACATCCGCCAGGTCACCGGCCGGGAGCCCATGCTCCGGGGCTTTGAACTGCTGGCCTATTCCCCCAACATCAACTACGCCGACATGAGCGAGGCGTGTCTCACAGAGATCGTGGAGGACCGGGGCACCCTGGACGTGGCCCTGGACTGGGGCCGGAAGCGGGAGGGCATCGTGACCCTCACCTACCACTGGTACTCCCCCCTGGGTGGCCGGGACAAGGCTTTCTACGCCGAACACACGGATTTTGACGCCCGGCAGGTGCTCGTCGAGGGCACGCCGGAGCGGACGGCTTTCTTCCACGACATGGACGCCCTGGCGGCGCTTTTAAAGCCCTTCCTGGACGAGGATATCCCCGTGCTGTGGCGGCCTTTCCACGAGTCGGACGGCGCCTGGTTCTGGTGGGGCGCCAAGGGTCCCGCCGTGGCGAAAGAGCTCTATAAACTCATGTTCACCCACTTCACCCAGGTCCACGGGCTGCACAACCTGGTGTGGGTGTGGAACTGCCGGCTGGCGGAGGGCTGGCCGGGCGAGGAGTATGTGGACGTTATCTCCCTGGACGAGTATCTGCCCGCCTACGCCCCCACCGATTACCGGGAGCAGTACGAGGCGCTGGTAGCCGCCACCACCCGGAACAAGGTGGCAGCGCTGGCGGAGATCGGGTATCTGCCGGACATGACGATGCTGGAGCATAGCCGCGTGCCCTGGGCCTATTTCATGACCTGGTCCAAGGAATTCTGCATCGGCGAGAGCCGCAACAGCGCCCAGGCCCTGAAAAAGGTCTACGACAGCGGCTACGCCCTGTCTCTGCCGGAGGCGCGCCATGGATAAAAAAGTCCGTATGGCGGACATCGCCCAGCGGCTGGGCGTGAGCGTGGTGTCCGTGTCGAAGGCCCTCGCCGGCAAGGAGGGCGTCAGCGAGCAGACCCGGGCCCGGATCGTGGAGACGGCCCGGCAGATGGGCTACGTGCCTCTGCGGACGCCGGACCGCAGCGCCGCGCCGGCCAGCTCCGGCAACATCGGCGTGCTGGTGGCCGACCAGTTTTTCGCCGACAACACCTTTTATTCCAACCTCTACCGCCGCCTGGTGAATCGCTGCGGCGAATGCGGCTACTCCGCCCTTTTGGAGCTGGTGACCCCGGAGGCGGAGGCCAAGTGCGCCATGCCCGTCATGGTCCAGCGGAAGAAAGTGGACGGGTTGATCTTCCTGGGGGAGATCGGCCGGGATTATCTGCGCGCGGTGTGTTCTTGCGCGCTGCCCTACGTGCTGCTGGACTTTTACGACGAGGATCTGGAGGTATGCAGCGTTACCAGCGACAACGTCACCGGCGGCTACCGCATCACCCAACACCTGCTGGACACGGGCCGGGACCGGATCGGCTTTGTGGGCAGCACCCTGTCCACCAGCTCCATCATGGACCGGTACCTGGGCTACTGCAAGGCGCTGCTCCGGGCGGGCATCCCCCTGCGGGACGACTGGGTGCTGGAGGACCGCCAGGGCCGCACCACTTTCATCCCCCTGTCCCTGCCGGCGGATATGCCCCAGGCGTTCGTATGCAACTGCGACGAGACGGCGCTGCTGCTCATTGACGCGCTGACCCGAGCCGGCTACCGGGTGCCGGAGGATATCGCCGTGGCTGGCTATGACGACTACCACCAGGACCGGCCGGGCCTGCCGCCTCTGACTACCTATCGGGTCAACACCGCGCGGATGGGCCGCGTCGCCGTGAATCAGCTCATCAGCCAGATCAACGGCGAGGAGGACGCGGCGGAGAATATCGTGGTGGGCGGACGCATCATCCGGCGGCGCTCCACCGCTGTGGAATAAGGAGGTCATATCATGGAACGGATCGCTGCCGCGGCAAAGCGGCATCTGGACGAGATCATCCTGCCTTTCTGGACGGCCCTGCGGGACGATGTTTTTGGGGGCTATTACGGCTACATGGGCCAGGACCTCCGTCTGGACAAGCAGGCGGAAAAGGGCTGCATCCTCAACAGCCGCATTTTGTGGTTCTTCTCCCGAGCGGCCATGGACCTGGACCGGGAGGACCTGCGTCCCTATGCCGACCACGCCTACCGGTTCCTGACGGACCACTGTCTTGACCGGGTCAACGGAGGCATCTTCTGGAGCATGACCTATGACGGCCAGCCTCTGGACACCACCAAGCACACCTATAACCAGGCCTTCGCCATCTATGCCCTGTCGGCCTATTACCGGCTGACCGGGAACGAGACCGCCCGGGACCAGGCGCTGGCGCTGTTCCGCCTTATCGAGGAGCGCTGCACCGACGATGTGGGCTATCTGGAGGCTTTTACCGCCGGCTGGGGCCCGGAGTCCAACGAAAAGCTCAGCGAGAACGGCGTCATGGCCGCCAAGACCATGAACACCCTCCTGCACGTATTCGAGGGCTATTCCGGCCTGTACGAGGCCACAGGCGACCCCGCCGTGGGCAAGGCCATGGAGCGGATATTGGACATCTATGAAAAGAAGATCTACTCCCCCGCTCTGCGGCGGCAGCTGGTGTTCTTCGACGAGAACTATAATTCCATCATCGACCTGTACAGCTACGGCCACGACATCGAGTCCAGCTGGCTCATGGACTGGGGCTGCGCCCTGCTGGGCGACGACGCCCGCACCGCCCGTATCTCCGCCCTCTGCCGGGATATGGCCCAGGCGGTGTACGACGCCGCTTACAGCTGCGATTCTCTGGCCAACGAGTGCGATAGGGGCGTGGTGAACGAGACGCGCATCTGGTGGGTCCAGGCGGAGACGGTGCTGGGTCTTGTGAATCTGTGGGAGAAGCTGCCCGGCGAGACGAAGTACCGGGACGCGGCGGCCGCTACTTTCCGCTTCATCGAGCAAAAGCAGGTGGACCACCGGCCCGGCAGCGAGTGGTTCCACTCCGTGGACAAGACCGGCGCGCCGCTGCCGCGGTATCCCATCCTGGAGCCCTGGAAGTGCCCCTACCACAACGGCCGGATGTGCATGGAGCTCATGCGCCGGGACCCGGATATATACGTCTGACCCGCCGGAGAGGTGAGGCGGAGCGAGCGCTGCGGAGGGATTTTGATGTTCGATTTCAAGAAAGAATACAAAGAATTCTATCTGCCGAAAAACAAACCGGAGATCGTGAACGTTCCCAAGGCAAACTATATCGCGGTCAGAGGTACAGGCGACCCGAACGAGGAAAGCGGCGCTTACAAGCAGGCGATCGGCGTGCTGTATGCCGTTGCGTATACCCTGAAAATGAGCTATAAGACGGACTATAAGATCAAGGGCTTTTACGAGTATGTGGTACCGCCGCTGGAGGGCTTCTGGTGGCAGGACGGGATCGAGGGCGTGGATTATTCCGATAAGGCCGCCTTTCACTGGATCTCCGTCATCCGGCTGCCGGAATTTGTCACGAAAGAGGACTTTGACTGGGCCGTCGATACGGCCAGCCGGAAAAAGAAACTGGACTGCTCGTCCGCGGAATTTTTGACCGTCGAAGAGGGCCTGTGCGTGCAGATCATGCACCTGGGCTCCTTTGACGACGAGCCCGCCACCGTAGCCCTCATGGACGAGTATCTGGCGCAAAACGGGTACGTGAACGATTTTTCCGGAAACCGGCTCCACCACGAGATCTATATGTCCGACGCCCGTAAAGTCGCCCCCGAGAAGTGGAAAACGGTCATCCGGCATCCGATCCGAAAGGAAGATAGATGATGAAAATAGGATTTGACGACCTTATCCTTCGCGATATGACCGAGTCCGACATCGAGGACTATGTGCGTTGGTTCACGGTAGAACGGGAATGGGAAAACTGGGATGCTCCCTGGGAAAATGAGGATACTTGCGAAGAGACCGAGCGCAAAAGCTGGACGGAATACTATGGCTCCGTGAAAGATCGTCCCGATGATGCTCAACGGTGGAAGTTTGAGATCCAATGGAACGGCAGACACATTGGCTGGGTCAGCTCTTACTGCATTGATGAAAACTATGAATGGGTCGAAACGATCAAGGACGGTCAGACGGTTTATCGCGCCGTCGGCATTGACATTTGTGAACCAGAGCTGTGCGGTATCGGCATCGGAACAAAAGCCCTCCGTGCTTTTATCAACTATTACTTTGAAAACGGCGTGAACGAGCTCTACACACAAACTTGGTCGGGAAATGTCCGTATGCTCCGCTGTGCCGAAAAGCTCGGTTTTGTAGAATGCGGCCGAAACGTGGGCACACGAGAGGTAGACGGACAGAAATATGATGGGCTGACCTTCAGGATAAAAATGACCACGCGCAGATGATCTCCCTTATCGCGCCGCAGGCACGAAACGATTCACCTCCCCTTGTCCTGCCGACACGCCAAAGACCGCATCCTTTCCAGGCGGAAAGGATGCGGTCTCAGTCTGTCAAAGAACTCCCCAAACAGGGGAGTTTTTGGTATAATGGAGGAAGAGAGTATGTGTGTGGGGGGTAAAGAGATGGACGAATGGAGAAAAGATGCACGGCGAGATGTGGTGATCACGGATATAGACACACTGGTGCCGAAAGACCATCTTCTACGAAAGATAGAAAAAGTCATGGACTACGATTGGCTGTATGAGCGGCTGGACCCGTATTACAACCATGAAGTAGGGCGTCCGGGGACGGACCCAGTAGTGCTGATAAAGATGGTGCTCATCCAGCATCTGCTTGGGATACCCTCCCTGCGGCAGACATATGAGCGGATAAAGGACACGGTGTCATACCGTTGGTTTTTGGGATA
>CANRBG010000067.1 GCA_947628805.1 uncultured Oscillospiraceae bacterium
TCTGGCTATTTCCCGCCTTTATGCAAAAACGAGCCGTTCTTGTTCCTTGAAAACGGCTCGTTCTTTGACAGACTGACGCATGATCCCCCGGCCACCTGGCCGGGGGATCATGCGTTATTCGTCCGCCTCGATATACAATTCCTCCGCGTCAGCCTGCGCTTTTTGCAGGATGAGCGCGGCCCGGCCGCTATTTTGCGCTTGCAGCTGCGCGAGAGCGTCCGTTATGGCATTGAACAGCAGCAAATACATCTTTTGATAGTCCGGCATGATCGTCCCCCCAATACACCAGATGATGTATCCAGCAAATAAAATACATCACACGATGTATTTTGTCAACAACAAACGATGTATTGAGGCATAATAGCGTCATCAAGGCACGGGGAGGGATGGCGCCTGTATTACCGAAGGATACGCGATCTGCGGGAGGACGCCGACCTGACCCAGGCAAAACTGGCGGAAAAGCTGGGTATGCACAAGACCACATATACCAACTATGAGCAGGGCAAGCGGGAGCCGCCGTTTTCCTTTATCATTCGCCTGGCGGACTTTTACGGCGTGACGTGTGATTACATTGCGGAGCGGAACAGACGCTCCAAATAAAATGGATGATCCCCCCGGCTGTGAAGCCGGGGGGATCACGTTTTCGATCAAGGTTTGAAGCTGTCTTTTAGAGCCACGGAGCGGTTGAAGACCAGGTGGCCGGGGGCGGAGTCTTTGTTGTCCACGGCGAAGTAGCCGGTGCGCAAAAACTGGAAGCTCTCCGGGGCCTGGGCGTTTTCCAAAGCCCGCTCCGCCTTGCAGCCGGTGAGCGTCTCCAAAGAGCTGGGGTTGAGGCAGGTGAGGAAATCCTCCGCCGCGTCCGGCTCCGGGTCCGCGAACAGGTTGTCGTACAGCCGCACCTCCGCGTCCACGCAGTCCGCCGCGTTGACCCAGTGGATGGTGCCGCCCTTAACTTTCCGGCCGTCGGCGGGGTCACCGCCCCGGGAGTCCGGGTCGTATTCGCACAGCACCGTGGTCACGCTGCCGTTTTCATCCTTTTCATAGCCGATGCACTTGACGAGATACGCGCCTTTCAGCCGGCATTCCGGGCCGTCCGGGTAGAGCCGCTTGTACTTGGGCACGGGCTCCGGCAGAAAGTCCTCCGATTCGATCCAGAGCTCCCGGCTGAAGGTCACGGGCCGGGTGCCGGCGGCGGGGTCCAGGTTGTTGTTCTCGATCTGGAAGGTCTCGGTCTGTCCCTCCGGATAGTTGGTGACGATCAGCTTCACCGGCCGCAGCACCGCCATCCGCCGGGGGGCGGTCTGGTTCAGCTCCTCCCGCAGACAGTGCTCCAAAAAGCCGTATTCCACCGTGCTGGTGACCTTCGATACGCCGATGCGGTTGATGAAGGTCTTGATGGCGGTGGGGGTATAGCCCCGGCGGCGCAGACCGCACAATGTGGGCATGCGGGGATCGTCCCAGCCGGAGACGTACTTTTCCTCCACCAGCCTGCGGAGCTTGCGCTTGCTCATGACAGTGTAGTTGATGCCCAGGCGGCTAAACTCGATCTGCCGGGGCTGGCTGGGCACGTCCGTGTTCTGGATCACCCAGTCGTACAAAGGCCGGTGGTCCTCATATTCCAGGGAGCACAGGCTGTGGGTGATGCCCTCCAGGGCGTCCTGGATGGGGTGGGCGAAGTCGTACATGGGGAACACGCACCATTTGGTGCCCTGGCGGTGGTGCTCGATGTACCGGATCCGGTACAGCACCGGGTCGCGCATGTTGAAGTTGCCGCTGGCAAGGTCGATCTTGGCCCGAAGGGTGTACTTGCCCTCGGGGAATTCCCCGTCCCGCATCCGGTGGAACAGGTCCAGGCTCTCCTCGATGGGCCGGTCCCGCCAGGGGCTCCGGGCCGGGGTGCCCACGTCGCCCCGGTACTCCCGGAACTGCTCCGGGGTCAGCTCGCACACGTAGGCCAGGCCCTTTTTGATCAGGCCCTCCGCCAGCTCGTAGGTCTTTTCAAAGTAGTCGCTGCCGTAGAAGAACCGGTCGCCCCAGTCGAAGCCCAGCCAGTGGATGTCCTCCTGGATGGCGTCCACGTACTCGGTGTCCTCCTTGGCGGGGTTGGTGTCGTCCATGCGCAGGTTGGTGATGCCGCCGAAACGCTCCGCCGTGCCGAAATCGATGCACAGGGCCTTACAGTGGCCGATGTGCAGATAGCCGTTGGGCTCCGGCGGGAACCGGGTGTGCACCTGCCTGCCCTCGAACCGGCCCCCGGGGCCGATGTCCTCCGCTACAAAGTCAAGGATAAAGTTTTTCGCGTTCTCGTCCATGCTCACGCCTCGTTTCCTTGGTATGTTGAAGAGATATTAATGTCAGAAATGATAATTGATTATACACATTTTCGGTCGGATTTACAACCGGGCGCGCCCCGGCATTTATCACAAAATCCCCAGGCCGTCCAGCAGGATCTTTAGTCCGATGAGCACCAGCGCGCATCCGCCGGCCAGCTCCGCTTTCCGTTTATACTTCGCCCCGAACACGCTGCCCACCTTTACCCCCGCCGCCGAGCAGACGAAGGTGACGCAGCCGATGAACGTCACCGCCGGCAGGATGTCCACCTCCAGAAAGGCGAAGGTGACCCCCACCGCCAGCGCGTCGATGCTGGTGGCTACGGCCAGCAGCAGCATGGTCTTCCAGTCCATGGCCGCGTCCACGTCCTCTTCCTCTCCGTCCAGGGCCTCCCAGATCATCTTCCCGCCGATGACCGCCAGCAGGATAAAGGCGATCCAGTGGTCGTAGGCGGTGATCATCTGAGCGAAGAACCGGCCCAGGTAAAACCCGATCAGAGGCATCAGCGCCTGGAACCCGCCGAACCAGGCCCCGGCCAGGCACATGTGCCGGGGCTGTATTTTGCCCAGGCCCAGGCCCTTGCACACGCTCACCGCGAACGCGTCCATGGAAAGGCCCAAGGCCAGTATGAAAAGCTCCCAAAGGCCCATCGTCTGCCTCCTTATCACCTGAAATATGCTATGCGGACAAAATGTTTTACAGAAGTGCGCGGTAATAGAGCCCGCCGGTACGGGGGCCGTCCCCGGGCCGGTCCAGCAAAAAATCCTCTATGACCGCCCCGCACCGCTCCCGGGTCTCCCGGGTGAACCACAGCAGCCGGAAATCCCCCGGATCGTCCCGGCCGGCGATATGCAGGGGCACGCTGTTCAAAAGCGTGGCGTATTTTTTGTCCCCGCACTCCACGGGGAACGTCACGCCCCGCCGGTCCGTGAGAACGCCCCGGCCGTCGCATGCCTCGCAGCCCAGATTCGCCCGGACCGGGCAGGCGCGAAAGCGCATCAGGGGCAGGTACCCGTAAGCGGCGATACCCCAGGGCATAGCGGCGCTGTCCATCGCCTTTATCCGCTTCATGGGCAGCTCAAAGCTCACCGTGACGGCGGCCAGACCGAACCTCTCAAAAAAGTCCAGCGCCTGACAGTTGGCCACGTTCAGCCCGAAGCCTCCCAGGACCGCCAGCCCCAGCCGCCGGCCCAGCTCCAGGCCGTACACATTCTCCGTCCACACCGCCCGGAGCCCGGCGGCCCGAAGACGGGCCAGCCGTGCCGCCAGAGCGTCCTCGTCGGCGGGGAACGCCGCCGCCGGCAGAGCCGCTACCAGCGCGTCCCCGTACCGGGCGATCAGCTCCGCCGTCACCGTCTCCATGGGCAGGATGATCCGCTGTAAGGCGTCCTCCCGTGCGATCTGCGCCGGGTCCGCGAACCGGGCCCACAGGGGGGAGGGGGACGGGTGCGCCCGCCGGACCGGCCTTACTGGCTCGTATGGCCGGGCAGCAATCTCCGGGACCTGGCCCCGGACCGTTTCCAGCTCCGCCAGGGCCTCCCGCCGCAGCCCGTTCAGAGCCGCCGCCGAAAGGGTCAGGCCCGGGGCCATGTCTGCCGCGAATGAGTTTACATAATATTGCGTCCCGCCGGTCCGAGACAGGTTCTCCCGGGCCCGGTCCGGGTCCAGGGGCCGGGTCCGGGCGACCTCCGGGGCGGGGCCCGCCGCCGTGACCGTATGGGTCCCGTCGGAGACGGCGAGCCGGCAGCCGGCCTTGTCCATGGAAAAGGCCATGTCCACCGGCACCCGGGGCGTCTCCTTCCGGTAGAGGGCCGCCAGGGCGGGCAGCGCGTCCGCCGCGGCCGTCACGTCCTCCCGGGTCCGGAAGCCGAACATGGACTTGTCCCGCCTGCCGGTCAGGTAGCCGTCCGTGAAGCCGCTGCGGGAGAACACCGCCGCCAGGGCGGTCCCGTCGTAGGGCCGGCCGGCCCGGGCGCTGACGCAGGCGGTGACGGCGGCGGCCACGTATTCCGGCCGCTTCATCCGGCCCTCGATCTTTAAGGTGGCTACACCAGCGTCTGCCAGAGCGGCGATGTGCCCGATCAGGCTCATGTCTTTCAGGCTCAGCACGTGGTCCCCGCCGCCGCATTTCCAGTCCAGTCGGCAGGGCTGGGCGCACAGGCCCCGGTTGCCGCTGCGGCCCCCCAGCATGGCGGACAGGCAGCAGGCCCCGGACAGGCTCATGCAGTGGGCCCCGTGGACGAAGGCCTCCGCCGGGATGGACACGGCGGCGCAGATCTTTTCCATCTCCGAAAGGGTCAGCTCCCTTGCCAGCACAAAGCTGTCAAAGCCCGCGTCCTGCAAAAACCGGGCCCCGTCCGTGTTGTGGACGGCGGTCTGGGTGGAGGCCACCCGATGGAGGGCGGGGTATTTTTCCGCGAACAGCCGCAAGGCGGCCATGTCCTGCAATATGACGGCGTCCGCCCCGGCGGCGGCGATGGCGTCCGCCGTCTCGGCCAGGGCGTCCATCTCGTCGTCCAGGATCAGGGTGTTCACGGTCACATAGACTTTGACCCCGTGGGTCCGGCAGTACCGGACCGCCTCGGCCAGCTGGTCAAAGGTGAAGTTGGAGGCGTTTCGCCGGGCGTTGAAGGCGGACGCACCCAGGTACACGCTGTCCGCCCCGCAGCGGACCGCGGCGGTGAGCTGCTCCGGCCCGCCGGCGGGAGCCAGGATTTCAGGCCTGTTCACAGTGCGCGCCTCCTTCCGTTTTTTGTTGATTTTACTTGTAGGTTAGTCAATGATGTGTAACAGAAAGAGGGAAGTCGAGAAGTGCCTGTTTAGGGGAGATCCAGTTGAGAGG
>CANRBG010000068.1 GCA_947628805.1 uncultured Oscillospiraceae bacterium
ACCCGGCTCAGCTTTGAGGCGGCCATGTACGAGCTGGGCGGCCATGTGCTGGGCTTTTCCGAGGCGGCCAGTTCCTCCGCCTCCAAGGGGGAGAGCGTGGCGGACACGGCTAAGATCGTCAGCTGCTACGCGGACATCATCGCCATGCGCCACCCCCGGGACGGGGCCGCGCTGGTGGCGGCCCTGAACGCCTCCATCCCCGTTATCAACGCCGGCGACGGGGGCCACTGCCATCCCACCCAGACCTTGGCGGACCTGCTGACCATTCGGCGGGAAATGGGCCGGTTCGACCATCTGACCATCGGCGTGTGCGGGGACCTGAAATACGGCCGGACCGTCCACTCTCTGATCCACGCCATGAGCCGATACGAGGGAAATCGCTTCATCCTGATCTCCCCGGAGGAGCTGCGGATGCCGGACTATGTGCTGCGGGCCATGGACAGCCAGGGCATACCCTATACCGAGACCTCTGATCTGGACGGGGCCATCCCGGACCTGGACATCCTCTACATGACCCGCATCCAGCGGGAGCGCTTCGCGGACCCGGACCAGTACGAGCGGCTCAAGGACAGCTATATCCTGACTCCTGACAAGCTGGCGGGTGCCAAGGAGAAAATGGCGATCCTGCATCCGCTGCCCCGGGTCAACGAGATCAGCGTGGGGGTGGACGCGGACCCACGGGCCGCCTATTTCCGGCAGGCCCTCAACGGCAAGTACATGCGCATGGCCCTCATTTTGAAGCTGCTGGACGAGGCCCGCAAAGACCCCAGCCTGGTCATCACGATGCCGGAGGACATCGTGACCGGCGGGCGTGTCTGCCGGAACCGGCGGTGCATCTCCGCCGTGGAGCAGGAGCTGCCCCAGTTCTTCCGGCCCGACGGACGGGAAAAGGGCGTGTACCGCTGCCTCTGGTGCGATACCCAGGCGAAGGACTGAAAAGGAAGATATGGCCTCCCCGCAAGTACGGGGAGGTCGTCGTTATATTTCCGTCACCAGGCCCAGTCGTAGGTACTGGGGGAGACGATCTCGTTCATGATGTTGAGGCAGTGCAAAGAGCCGTTTTCTCGCCGCAGGAAGGGAAGCGGCGGCTCGGAGAGCTCCGGGATGTCATCTACGGTCCCCACTGCAAAGGCGTCCATGCGCTCCTTCGCCGTGGCAAGTCTTGCCGCCACGCCGCCAAGCCGCAGGTCGATCACCTCAAAGCCATGGGGCCGCTTCGTGCTCTCCCAGAGCTTCCGCCAGGCGGCGCGCAGAGCCTCCACGGCATCGACCGCATCGGGAAGTCCCTCCGCCAGGGCGGCTGCCCGGTCCCGGTCGCCCCGGCGCACCGCGTCAGCCGCCCCTTGGTGCCAGGCGCATTTCAGGCTCAGGGCGTGGGCCAGGGCCGCGTAAAAGTCGAATAGCAGCCGGTAAGGCGGGTTTTCCGCCCCGTACCGGGCGTAAAGCGTGGTGAGGCCCCCGTAGTGTCCGGCCAGCTCCAGGTCCGCCGTATCCGCTCCGAAGAGCTCCGCCAGGGGGTCCTGGTAGAGCATGATCTTGGCCAAATTGACCGGGTCGCCCGGGTCCACGGGCATATCCGGCAGAGCATTCAGCAGGCTCAGGTCCAGAAAGGCCTGTATATCCCCGTCACAGCACCGGCGAAACCGTTCCGCCAGGGCGTCCGGGTCATAGACGCCGGTATAGGTCATCTCGGCGTACAGCTGCATGCCCGGCAGGGCGGTCAGCAGGTCAGTCTCCGCGCCGTTGTCCCCCCAGCAGGTGGCAAAGACCGTGTCCACCCCCGCCTTCATGCAGGCCGTCAGACCCGCCACGGTGTTGGGGATGGTGAGCTGGTAGGCCGGGGCCGGGCCCGCCCAGGTCCAGATACCCCCGGCGAAGACCGTGGGGACTGGGAAAGCGGTGTGCTTTTTCAGCACCCAGGCGTATTCCGCCTCCTTGGCGTGGTAGTAGTCCCAGTAGACCAGTGTGACCCGGGGGTCAACCGCCGCCACAGCTTTCTCCGAGGGCATACCGTCGCCGCCGTAACCGCCGCCGGACCGACCGCCTCCGTCCAGGTGGAAGTACATGTCGCTCCACATCATGGGCTCCAGGCCGTACTTATCCGTGATATCCAGCACCCGGCGCAGATGACGGCCGATGATGGCCCGGGGGTCCTCATAGCCGAAGCGGGACAGATGCTCCCCCAGCCCCACGCCGTAGGCCTCGTCCATGCCGATGTGGATGCGTTTCGACCGGAACGGGGCGGAGGCGGCCCGGACCATCTGGTCGATGAAGTCATATGTCTCGTCCAGATCCGCCAGCAGCACATCGGCGTTGTCCCGCAGGCCCGCCAGCGTCGGCCAGTGCAGCGCCCGCTTCAGATGACCCAGGGTCTGAATGCAGGGGCAGACCTCGATGCCCAGCATATAGGCGTAATCGTCGATGGCCTTCAGCTCGTCGTAGGTGTAACGGCCACGCTTGTAGCCAAAGTAGGGCTGCTCCGGCACGGTGTAGGTGTCCTCGGTGTACAGCATGGCGAAATTAAGGCCCATGACCGCCATTTTGCGAAGGAAGAACCGGACAGTCTCCGGCCTCAATACCCCATTGCGTGAGCAGTCGAACATGACGCCCACGGTCTTGAAGCGGGGCGTTTGGCGGATATCGCAGGCCGCCAGGGGACGGGGCAGCAGGCTCAGGGCCCGATAGAGCTGTACCGGCTCCGCCCAGGTGATGCGGGCGGTATTTCCGTCGCTTGTCACGGCCAGACGGTCGCTCTTTGCGCAGACGATCTCCGGGCCCTTTTCGGATGGGACAAGGCCAAGGTCGTCGGCAAGCTCGTCAAGGGCCTCCAGCCACTGGTCCGGCAGCTGGCCGGTAAGACGAATCGGTAAGTGTTTCATGATCCGGTCACCTCATTCGTATCCCGGCCCATCATGTGCATATACTCGTCGTAGGTGCACATCCTGTCGATGCAGCCGTCGTCGGTCAGTTCGATGATGCGGTTTGCCACGGTCTGGGTCAGCTGGTGGTCGTGGCTGTAAAAGATGATATTAAAGGGGAACGCCTCCATGCCGTTGTTGAGCGCGGCGATGCTCTCCAGGTCCAAGTGGTTGGTAGGCTGGTCGAACATGAGCACGTTGGCCCCCTCAAGCATGGTCTTGGAGATCATGCAGCGGACCTTTTCGCCGCCGGACAGGACGCTGACTTTTTTGTATACGTCGTCCCCGGAAAAAAGCATCCGGCCCAGGAACGTGCGCAGATAGCTCTCCCGCTTGTCGGCGGAAAATTGCCGCATCCAGTCCATCAGCTCCAGATCGCACCCGTCGAAGAAGTGGTTGAAATCGTGGGGGAAGTAGGACTGGGTGGTGGATACGCCCCACTTGATCTCACCCTCGTCCGGCTCGATCTCGCCGGCCAGCAGCTGAAAAAGGCAGGTGATGGCGTTCTCGTTGGCGCCGATGATGGCGATCTTGTCCTCCCTGCCCATGATGAAGGAGACGTTGTTGATGAGTTTGACCCCGTCCACGGTCTTGGACACGTTGGTTACGAACAGCCGGTCCTTGCCTGGCTCCCGCTCCGCCTTGAAGCCCACCCAGGGGTATCGGCGGGAGGAGGCGGGCATCTGCTCCACGGTGATCTTGTCCAGCAGCTTCCGGCGGCTGGTAGCTTGGCGGGACTTGGACTTGTTGGCGGAGAAGCGGGCGATGAAGCTCTGCAGCTCCTGGATCTTCTGCTCGGCCTTTTTGTTCTGGTCCTTGACCAGCTTTTGCATCAGCTGGCTGGATTCATACCAGAAGTCGTAGTTGCCCACGTACATGCGGATCTTGCCGTAGTCGATGTCCACGATGTGGGTGCAAATATTGTTGAGAAAGTATCGGTCGTGGCTCACTACCAGAACGGTGCCCTCATAGTCCATGAGGAAGTCCTCCAGCCACACGGTGGAGGCAAGGTCAAGGTTATTGGTGGGCTCGTCCAGCAATATGATATCCGGGTGGCCGAAAAGGGCCTGGGCCAGCAGGACCTTTACTTTCTGCCGCCCCTCCAGCTCGCTCATCTGCTTGCCGTGCAGGGCGACGGGGATACCAAGACCCTGCAGCAGTCGGGAAGCGTCGGACTCGGCCTCCCAGCCGCCAAGCTCCGCGTATTCTTCCTCCAGCTCCGCGGCCCGGATGCCGTCGGCGTCGGAGAAGTCCGGTTTTTCGTAGATGGCGTCTTTTTCCTTGCCGCAGTCGTACAGCCGCTTGTTGCCCATGATCACCGTCTCCAGGACGGCGTAGGCGTCGAACATGTTCTGGTCCTGGCGCAGCACGCTCATGCGCCGCTTGGGGTCGATATACACATGGCCCTTGGTGGGTTCCTCCGCGCCGGACAGGATCTTCAAAAAGGTGGACTTGCCCGCGCCGTTGGCGCCGATGATGCCGTAGCAGTTGCCGGCGGTGAATTGCAGGTCCACGTTGGAAAACAATACCTGGCTGCCGTATTGCAGGGACAGGTTCTCAACTGTGATCATAGGGGCCTCCTGAATGACTGAGATAGAACGATCATACCATATTCTTCCGGAACTTCCTAGTCCCATGCGAAAATTTCCCCGGATTGGAATTGACAGAGCCTGTTTTCTGTGATAATATGTTCGAGCATGCGGAGAGATGTCCGAGTGGTTTATGGAGCTGGTCTTGAAAACCAGTGACTCCGCAAGGGGCCGGGGGTTCGAATCCCTCTCTCTCCGCCATTTTACCGATTCGCGGAGCGGCTTGCGCAGAATATATGGATTCGGCTTGGAGAAGTACCCAAGTGGCCGAAGGGGCTCCCCTGCTAAGGGAGTAGTGCGTGATGAGCGCAGCGCGGG
>CANRBG010000069.1 GCA_947628805.1 uncultured Oscillospiraceae bacterium
TCCTCTCAACTGGATCTCCCCTAAACACGCCCTCCTTCTTTTTTCCGATTCTGTTACACATCATTGACTAACCTACAGTCACGGGGTTCCTTTTGCTTGAAGTGGTTGCGTAAAAGAGGTAAAATAGAGCCGTATCGTGAATTGTTCCGGTCCGGACGGCAAAGGAGGCGGCGGATATGGCGAGGCTGGTTTTTCATGTGGATGTGAACAGCGCGTTTCTCTCCTGGGAGGCAGCCCGGCGGGTGGCCCGGGGCGAGGACGACCTGCGCCGCATCCCCTCCGCCATCGGCGGCGACCGGGAAAAGCGCACCGGCGTCATCCTGGCGAAGTCCATCCCCGCCAAAGCTTTCGGCATCAAGACCGGGGAGCCGGTGGCCCAGGCCCTGCGCAAGTGCCCGGACCTGGTACTGGCCCCGCCGGACTTCCGGCTCTATGAGAAAAACTCCAAAGCTTTCATGGACATCTGCCGGACCTACGCCCCCGCCGTGGAGAAATTCTCCATCGACGAGTGCTTTCTGGACATGACCGGCACCGGCCATATGTACCCGGACCCGGTGGCGGCAGCCAGCCGGCTGAAAGACGAGATACGGGACAGGCTGGGCTTCACGGTGAATGTGGGCGTGGCAGAGAACAAGATCCTGGCTAAAATGGCCAGCGATTTTGAGAAGCCGGACAAGGTCCACACCCTGTTCCGGTCCGAGCTGCCGGAAAAATTCTGGCCTCTGCCGGTGGGGGACCTGTTCCTGGTAGGCCATGCCACGGCGGAGAAGCTGGAGCGGGCGTACATCAAGACCATCGGGGACCTGGCCCGGGCGGACCTGGAGAGCGTCCAGGCCCTGATCGGCAAAAAGCTGGGAGCGCAGCTGCACGCCTACGCCAACGGCGTTGACGACTCGCCCGTTCTCACGGCGCCGGAGGAATTGAAAGGCTACGGCAACTCTACCACTCTGGAGGAGGACGTGACCGACGCCGAGGCTGCCCATAGCATCCTGCTGGCCCTGTCCGACAGCGTGGCCTCCCGGATGCGGGCGGACGGGGCCAGAGCCTGCTGCGTGGCGGTGACCATCCGTGGCAACGATTTCCGGGACCGCTCCCACCAGCGGAAGCTGTCGGAGCCCACGGACGGCACCACGGAGATCTACGAGATCAGCAAGCAGCTTTTTGCGGAGCTCTGGGACGGGCATACGCCCCTGCGGCTGCTGGGAGTATCCCTCACCGACGTGACCCGGGAGGAGAACGCCCAGTTCACCCTCTTCGAGGATGAGCGGAAAGAACGGGCCCGGAAGCTGGACCGAGCCATGGACGCCATCCGGGGCAAGTACGGCACGGACACCATCATGCGCGCCGCGGCCATCCGGTCCGGCAAGTCCGTGGGGCGCAAGCACAAGGCCCAGATCGACCTGAAAAAGGACGGCAAGTAGGAAGCGGAGGCCGGAACAGCCTCCGCCTGCGCTATCTTATTCCCGTCAGCGGATGGGATTCGTCCGCTGGAAGCTCTCCTGTTCCGGCAGGCCGTACTTCTCCCTGCCAAGAGTGATGCTCTTTATGAGAAAGGTCTTGTTCCTGGCCAGAGTCCGCATGATCTGCAGCCCCTCCGCGTCCCGCCCCGTCTCGCCGGGAGGCTATGCCGTGGATGTCGTTTCGGCACTGTCTGGCGGCCACCGGCATACCGGAAATGGTGAAATACTTCGCGCCGCCCGTATTGCGTGGGATGTTGCCGTGTGATATACTTAGCAAAATACATTTTGTGTGACCGATGGAAGGAAGGATACAATGAAGCTCCGGGAGCTTTTCACCGCCAGGGACATGACCGAGGGCGCCCCCTGGCGGCGCATCATGGAATTTGCCGTGCCGATGCTCATCGGCAACCTGGCTCAGCAGCTGTATAACACGGTGGACTCCATCGTGGTGGGCAAGTACGTGGGCGACAACGCCCTGGCGGCGGTAGGCACCTGTATGCCCATCTTCAACCTGCTGCTGGCGGTGTTCGTGGGCGTGTCCACCGGCGCGGGCATCGTCATCAGCCAGCGCTTCGGCGCGGACGACCGGGAGGGGCTGTCCCGCGCCATCGGCAACTGCATCACCCTGGCGGCCATCACCTCCGTAGCCACCATGGTCATCGGCGTGGTCATCACCGAGCCGCTGCTGCGGATGCTGAGCACGCCCGACTCCGTTTTCGACTGGTGCTCTCAGTATCTGAAGATCTTCTTCCTGGGGGCGGCGGGCTTTACGTACTATAACATCCTGTCCGGCATCCTGCGAGGCATGGGCGACTCTTTCTCCGCCCTGGGCTTTCTGCTGCTTGCCACCATCCTGAACATTTTCCTGGACGTGTGGTTCGTGGCGAGCTTCGGCCTGGGCGTGCCGGGCGTGGCCCTGGCTACCATCATCGCCCAGGCCATCTCCGCGGCGTTGTGCCTGGTAAAGCTGCTGCATATGCGCCAGGTATTCGACCTGAACTGGCACACCCTGCGGATGCGCAAGGACACGGCCTGGCGCATCGTGAAGCTGGGCGTGCCCTCCGGCATCACCCAGGGCATCATGTCCGTCGCCATGCTGGTGGTGCAGTCGCTGACCAACAGCATGGGCGAGATGGTGATGGCCTGCAACGTGATCATCATGCGAGTGGACGGCTTTGCCATGATGCCGAACATGAGCTTCGGCCAGGCCATGAGCGTCTTTGCCGGGCAGAACGTGGGCGCGGGCAAGCTGGACCGGGTGGAGCAGGGCACGAAACAGGGCGGCGCTATGGCGCTGGGCGTATCCGCCACCATCACGGCGA
The DNA here is from genome assembly GCA_947628805.1 of uncultured Oscillospiraceae bacterium. GTDB lineage: Bacteria > Bacillota > Clostridia > Oscillospirales > Oscillospiraceae > CAJOIG01. The sequence continues at coordinate 2,783 of CANRBG010000069.1, forward strand.
TCCTGCTGTTCGCCGGGCGGTTCATGTTCGGCCTGTTCACGGACACCCCGGAGCTGATGGATATGGCTGTGCGTATGATGCGCATCCTGGCGGTGGGCTACATCTGCGTGGCGGTGACCCAGGTGCTGGGCGGCGTGATGCGGGGCGCGGGCGACACCGCCACGCCCATGTGGATCACCATGGTGAGCACCATCGTGCTGCGGGTGCCTATCGCCTACGGCCTGGCCTGGCTCACCCGCACAGAGGCCTTCCCCAAGGGCCAGCCTCAGGCGCTGTTCGGCTCGCTGCTCATCTCCTGGGCCATGGGCGCGCTGCTGACTTTCATCGCCTACCGCCGGGGCGCCTGGCGGAAAAAGGCCCTGGCAACGGCTTAAAGCCCTGATACCGGCAAAGACCCCGGAGGCCCTGCATACGGGCCCTCCGGGGCTTCTTTTTATTCTTCTCTCCCCCCGGAATGCCCCAGGTCCGGCGGCTGCGCGGCGAATGCCTGTAAAAAATGGGAAGAACCAGATAAAAACATACAAATTATACTGGACTACAGCCAAAAATTCCTGTATAATTTATATAACTTGTAAGCATAAGCGAGGTGATCCCATGGTTTTGACAGACGAGCAGCAGGCCCTGCTGGACGGCAGCGGGGGCGAGGTGATGGCCAAGGTAGTCAAGACCCTGGTCATGTACGGCGAGACATTTGGAGCCGGACGCATGGCGCCGGTCACCAGCGCGTACGGTCACACGGTGATCAGCTTCGGCCTGGGGGCGATGAAGCCGATCTACGACCTCTACGACACCCTTCTGAGCGGCGGCATGGTGCTGTACGCCGCCTGCGCCATGGGGCGGCAGCCGGCGTGTATGCTCTTTTCCAGGCACATCGACTCCCTGGCGGCCTCCGGAGCCATATTGGGTGACGTGTGGACGGACGTAAGTATGCCGGTGGTGGATCAGCTGGGCGACGCATTTCTCGAACAGGTGCAGACAGGAATGAAGATCACGGTGGCGGAGGACGGCGCCGTGACGGTGGAATGAGGGGAGAGCTATGATGGACAAAAAATATGAACCGCTATTCACCCCCTGGAAGATCGGCGACGTCCAGATCAAAAACCGCATCGTCCAGTGTTCCATGGGCGGGACCAGCCTCTTTGGCTGGCTGGAGCCCTGCCACTTCGACAAGGAGGCAGCCCATCACATCCTGAACCGGGCCCAGGAGAACGTGGGTCTGGTGCTGCCGGGGATGCAGTGCGTGCGGGACACCATGGGACGGCGGTGGCTGTACAAAAACGAGAAGATGTTCCGGGACCTGGAAAAATGGCTGCCGGAGTTCCACAAGACCGGGGCAAAGCTGTTCATCCAGCTGGCGGCGGGCTTTGGCCGGTCCATGGCCATCAACGACCTGATGGTGAAGATGCTCCAGCACAAGGCCCTTGGCACGTTAGCCAAGCCTTTCCTGGACATCGAGTACGCCTGCGCCTCCGCCTCGGAGACGCCCAACCGCTGGTACCCGGAGCTGAAGAGCCGCCCCCTGACCGTGGAGGAGATCAAGGAGATGGTGGACGCTTTCGGCCGGACGGCAAAGCTGCTGCAGCAGGCCGGCGTGGACGGCGTGGAGATCCACGCGGTGCACGAGGGGTATCTTTTGGACCAATTCACCATCGCCAACATGAATCACCGCACGGACGAGTACGGCGGCAGCTTTGAAAACCGCTACCGCTTCCCGGTAGAGATCGTCCAGTGCATCCACAGCTACTGCGGCGACAGCTTCCCCGTGGCGCTGCGGTATTCGGTAGTGTCCAAGACCAAGGGCTTCGGCCAGGGCGCCCTTCCGGGGGAGGAATTCACCGAGTTTGGGCGGGATATGGCTGAGTCCGAGCGGGCCATCAAATACCTGCAGGACGCGGGCTACGCCATGTTCAACTGCGACAACGGCACCTACGACGCCTGGTACTGGCCCCA
>CANRBG010000070.1 GCA_947628805.1 uncultured Oscillospiraceae bacterium
ACCAACTCCATAAAGTATGTGCTGTGGTGGTTCTTCAGGTATTCCATCCGCCGCCGTCCCCAGACGCCTACGGGCCTATCCTCTGACGGGGGCGGGAGCAGATTCGGCAGGTAATAGTCACCCACCAACGTGTAGCCTATGCCGTTGATCTCTTTGTACTGTTCCATAATCAAAGCCTCCTTTGTACAACCATTCTACAAAGGAGGCTCTATCTTGTCCAATGTGTGGATCAAAAACTTCAAAGAACAGCAGAGAGGTAAAATGCCTCTCTGCTGTTACTTTGCCCTTTGCCATGCCAATGTGTGATAGGTTTGTTTTTATACTTCCTTATCAGCACCTAGCTAATCGCCGGAGGGTTTTCCCTTTTCCTTTTCACTTGGCTCGGAGCATACGCCCCGCATTGAGGATGGCGATCACCGCCACGCCCACGTCCGCGAACACCGCCTCCCACATGGAGGCCAGCCCGAAAGCCCCCAGGACCAGGAACAGCGCCTTCACCGCCAGGGCGAACACGATGTTCTCCACCACGATGCGGCTGCACTTGCGGGCCACGTCCATGGCGTCGGCCAGCTTGGTCAGATCGTCGTCCATCAGCACCACGTCCGCCGCCTCCAAAGCCGCGTCCGAGCCCATGGCCCCCATGGCCACCCCCACGTCGGCCCGGCCCAGCACCGGCGCGTCGTTGACGCCGTCGCCCACATAGGCCAGGGTTCCCTTGGGGGAGCGCCCCGCCAAGAGCCGCTCCACCTGCTCCACTTTGTCTCCGGGCAGCAGCTCTGCGTGGACCTCATCCAGGCCCAGTTTTTCCGCCACCGCCTGACCCACAGACTTAGCGTCGCCGGTGAGCATGACCGTGCGGATGCCCCGCTTTTTCAGCTCGGCGATGGCCTCGGGGGCGGATTCCTTCACCGCGTCGGCGATGACCACCCGACCCAGATACACGCCCTCCCGGGCCACATGGACCACCGTGCCCCCGTCGGCGCAGGGCGGCGCTGCCACGCCCACGGCGGTCATGAGCTTTTCATTGCCCGCCGCCACGGCCTTGCCGTCCACCTTGGCGGTCACGCCCCGGCCGGCGATCTCTTCCACGTCCGCCACCCGGTCCGGGTCCGCATCCTGGCCGTAGGCCCGGCGCAGAGACTGGGCGATGGGGTGGTTGGAATACTGCTCCGCCAGGGCGGCACAGGCCAAAAGCTCCTGCTCCGTCACGCCCTGGGCGGGATATACGCCGGCGACCTCGAACACGCCCTTGGTCAGGGTGCCGGTCTTGTCGAAGACCGCTGTCTCCACCTTGGCAAGCTGCTCCAGATAGTTGCCGCCCTTGACCAGGATGCCTCTGCGGGAGGCCCCGCCGATGCCCCCGAAGAACGCCAGGGGGATGGAGATCACCAGCGCGCAGGGGCAGCTGATGACCAGGAAGATCAGCGCCCGGTGGACCCACTGGGACCAGCCACCCGCGATGAGCGGCGGGATCACCGCCAGACACACCGCCCCGATGACCACCGCCGGGGTATACCAGCGGGCGAAGCGGGTGATGAAATTCTCCGCGTGGGCCTTCTTGGAGGAGGCGTTTTCCACCAGCTCCAATATCTTCGCCACGGTGCTCTCCCCAAAGGGCTTGGTGACCTCCACGGTCAGCACGCCGGTCAGGTTCACGCAGCCGGAGACGATCTCGTCCCCCTCCGCGACCCGCCGGGGCACGCTCTCGCCGGTGAGGGCCGCCGTGTCCAGGGTGGAGGCGCCGTCGATGACCCGCCCGTCCAGAGGCACCTTCTCCCCGGGCCGGATCAGGATCAGCTGGCCCACCTCTACTTCTTCCGGGTCCACCGTCACCGGCTCCCCGTCCCGGAGCAGATTGGCCTCGTCAGGCCGGATATCCATGAGGGCGGCGATGGACTTGCGGGACTGGCCCACCGCGTGGGTCTGGAAAAGCTCCCCCACCTGGTAAAAGAGCATCACGCCCACGGCCTCGGAATACTCCCCCAGTGCCAGGGCTCCCACCGTGGCCAGGGCCATGAGGAAGTTCTCGTCAAACACCTGCCCGTGGGCGATGTTCAGCAGGGCCTTTCGCAGCACGTCCCAGCCCACGACGATATAGGGCACCAGATAGGCCCCCAGCCGCCAGTACCCCTCCAGAGGAGCCAGGGACGCGGCGACGAGCAGAGCCCCGGCCGCCAGGATCCGGGCCAGGGCCTTTTTCTCCTTGCGGGTCATTTCAGCACGACCTGGCAGTCAGGCTCCACCTTTTTGCAGCACTTGACCACCTGCTTCATGATCTCGTCGAAGCGTCCGTCGTCCGCCTCCACGGTCATCTTCTGGGTCAGAAAGCTCACAGTGGCGTCGGAGACCCCGTCCAGCTTCTTGATGGCGTCCTCCATCTTCCGGGCGCAATTGGCACAATCCAGATCGACCAGCTTAAAAGACTTCTTCATGGTATATTCTCCTCCCGATATGAATAGAATGTTTTATTCATTGACATGCTCCATGCCCTGGGCGATCAAGGTCCGCACGTGATCGTCCGCCAGGGAATAAAAGACCGTCTTGCCGTCCTTCCGGGGCTTGACCAGACGGCTTGCCTTCAGCACCCGCAGCTGGTGGCTCACGGCGGACTGGGTCAGGCCCAGCAGCTGGGCGATGTCGCACACGCAGAGCTCCGCCTCGAACAGGGCATAGAGGATCTTGATCCGGGTGGAATCCCCAAAGACCTTGAAAAGCTCCGCCAGATCGTACAGCTTCTCGTCGTCCGGCATCTGCTCCGTTACCTGCCGGACCGTGTCCTCATGCACGCACAGGAATCCGCACCGCTCGATGTCGTTATACTCCGTCATGGCCGCTCCTTTCCGCAAAAAGTCAAACAAACGTATGAATGATTGTTCATATGTTATCATATGCTGCACTCCCTGTCAAGTGCCTGGGCGAACTTTTTTGCAGAAAGCGGAGCACTTGATTTTTCCGGGAAAACATGGCACTATAATAGCATTATTAAATGAGTAAATCCTAAAAGGAGGTCCGCCCATGCCGGAGAAGGAGTCCGCGAAGCGCAACACCCGCTCCAAGCGGGGGTTTTTGAGCGTGCTGTTCGGGCGCGGGGCCGTGGCGGCGCTGATGCTGCTGGCGCAGGCCGCATTCTTGTTCGTGGTCTTTGGCCGGCTGGAACAGTACAGCGTCTACCTGACCGGGACGGTGACGGTGCTGACGGCCCTGTTTCTGGCGTATCTTCTCAACACCCGCTCCAACCCCAGCGTCAAGCTGACCTGGGCGGTGGTAATCGCGGTGGTGCCGGTGTTCGGGGTGCTGCTGTATCTTTTCATCACCTTTGACGTGGGCCACCGGGCGGAGCAGCGGCTGCTGCAGAATATCGAGGCGGAGAGCGCCTGTTTCATGCCGGAGCAGGCGGAGCTCACCGCCCGGCTGAAGCGGGAGGAGCCGGATTTCGCCCCGCTGGTCCGCTATCTTTCCCAGGTCAACGGCTACGCCGTATATGAGAACACCGCTGTGGACTACTTTCCCCAGGGGGAGGACAAATACGAGGCCATGCTCCGCCAGATGGAACAGGCGGAGAAGTTCATCTTCCTGGAGTATTTCATCGTGGAAGAGGGGGAGATGTGGGACGGGGTCGTGGACATCCTGACCCGGAAGGCCGCCCAGGGGGTGGACGTGCGGGTGCTGTACGACGGGACCTGCTCCATATTGCGCCTGCCGGCCAGCTACCCGAAAAAGCTCCGGGCTCTGGGCATCCAGTGCAAGGTGTTCGCCCCCATCCGGCCTTTCATCTCCACCAGCTACAACAACCGGGACCACCGGAAGATCCTGGTCATAGACGGCAAGGTGGGCTTCACCGGCGGGGTGAACCTGGCGGACGAGTACATCAACCGCCGGGAGCGGTTCGGCCACTGGAAGGACGCCTCCGTCATGCTCCGGGGCGACGCGGTCCGCTCGCTGACGCTGATGTTCCTGCGGATGTGGAACGCCGGGGCCCGGGAGCGGGTCTACGAGCCCTACCTGATCGAACCGGCCGCCGCCGTGACCGGCGGCCAGGGCTTCGTCATCCCCTACGGGGACAGCCCCCTGGACGACGAGTACACCGGGGAGATGGTGTATCTGGACATGATCGCCACCGCCCGGGACTATGTGTATATCATGACACCCTATCTCATCCTGGACAACGAGATGGTGACGGCCCTGTGCTTTGCCGCCCGGCGGGGGGTGGACGTGCGGCTGATCCTGCCCGGCATCCCGGATAAGAAATACGCAAACCTTTTGGCCAAGAGCCACTATAAGGTCCTGACCGAGGCGGGGGTGCGCATTTTCGAGTATGCCCCCGGCTTTGTCCACTCCAAGGTGTTCGTCTCCGACGACACCCGGGCCGTGGTGGGCACCATCAACCTGGACTACCGGAGCCTGTACCTGCACTTTGAGTGCGCCGTATATCTGTACAAGGTCCCGGCCATCCGGGACATCCTCCGGGACTTCGCGGACACCTTCCCCCAGTGCCGGGAGATCACCGCCCGGGACGCCGCGTCGCTGCCCTGGTCCACCCGGGTACTGGGCTGGCTTTTGAAGCTGGCCGCGCCGCTGATGTGAAAGAGTATATACAAAAATACGGGACCGGCCCAGGCCGGTCCCGTATTTCAGTCTGTCAAAGAACGAGCCGTTTTCAAGGAACAAGAACGGCTCGTTTTTGCATAAAGGCGGGAAATAGCCAGA
>CANRBG010000071.1 GCA_947628805.1 uncultured Oscillospiraceae bacterium
CTCTCAACTGGATCTCCCCTAAACAGGCACTTCTCGACTTCCCTCTTTCTGTTACACATCATTGACTAACCTACAAAACGCCGTACCGGCCGGCCGGGAACTTCCCACTCACGGCTTGACCTGGGGGTGATTTCTTATTATAATGATTGTGTATATACACAATCAGCTCCCGGAAAGGAAAACGATAATGAACAAACCCCAATATCTCGCGGAGCTTGACCGGCTGCTGATCTTCATGACCAGCGCCGACCGGGCGAAGACCCTGGACCGCATCGGGGCCCTTTTTGACAAAGCGGGTCCGGAGGGTGTTGACCTTCTTCTCAAGAAGCTGGGCACTCCCACCAGCGAGGCGATCCGGCTCAGCCGCGTCTACAATCCCTTTGACGGTTATGAGGACAAATTCCTGGACGGTCTGGAACAGGATGCCGGCCTGGAGGCCGCTCACGCGCCAGAGCCGGAGCCTGCGGAGGCGGAAATGGAGCCTGAGCCCGTACCGGACGAGTTGGAGCCCGCAGAGGCCCCACCGGCTTACACGATCCCGGCCCTGGACCTGGACGATCTTCCCGGCTTCGAGCCACCGCCCATTCCGTCCAACTTCGTGGAGAATCATCCCGAGCCCACATCGGAGCCTGAACCCGAACCGGAACCGGAACCAGAGCCCAAGCCGGAACCCGAGGCGGTGCCCGGCCCGGCGGAGGATGAGGACGGGGCGCGTCCTTCCAACCGGGACGACATTCCTGACTGGATGTCCGGCAAGGATACTTCCGACCCGGAGGACCAGGCGGAAGAGGTTCCCACAGCACCCGCCGAGCCGGCGGCAGAAGCGTCCGCGCCCAAACCGGCGGTGGCAAAGCCGCTGTCCGGACCCATGACGCCCCCGGTGGAGTCGGAGCCATCCGCGACTGCCGCCGAGCCGGCCTACACTGTGGAGCGCGTCATGCCTCTTGCGGCAGGCATACCGGTATTCATCCTGGCGCTATTGGCGGTCGCGCTTCCCTTAGCCCTGATGTGTCTGGTCCTTGTGCCGATCCTGGTCCTGCCCGGTGTCGCGCTGCTTTTGGGCGCGTGGCTGGCGGCGGTGGGCGGTCTTTGGTGCATCAGCTACATGGCGGACGCGGTCATGCTCTTCGGCGTGGCCCTGGTGGCCCTGGCCGCCGCGCTGGTGGTTCTGTGGCTTGGCCTGTGGCTGGTGGTCTCCATCGTCTCGCTGTATTTTCGCGGACTGAAGGCTCTGGCCCACCTGACATTGGGAAAGAAGGTGCAGCTCCATGCGTAAGGGATGGCGATTCATCACAAGCGTCGCTCTCGTCTGTTTTTTGCTGGGCGTGGCGGGCATCGGCGTGGGTTTTTTCACTGGCAGCTCTCCCACCGCGCTGCAGGCGCACGGCCATTTGGCCGAGTACGGCGAACGACTGGCCACGAACTGGGATATCCTGAAGCAGGACGTGGCAAATCTGCTGGCCTATATAGGTCTTTAAACATAAAAACAGCGGACCGTTTGGTCCGCTGTTTTTACATTTTCATACCTCCGCCGGCAGCGGGACCCGCTCCATGATGATGGTCCCGAAGCATGTCAGGCTCCGCTCCGCGTCGTGGGCGATGGTCACATCTGCGTCGGCTCTGTCCCGGTTTAGAGAAAACAGATACACGTTTCCCAGATGGTCCTGGCACACCTGCTTACACAAAAACTCCCCATCCAGCAGCAACGCGGCCACCTCTCCGTCCCGGGGCGCCCGCTTCTGACCCAGGGCTACGGACCCGTCGTGCAGGTACGGCTCCATGGAGTTGCCGTTGATACGTACGGCAAAATCCGCATCGCTGTCCGCCGGGACCGCGTAGTCTGCGAACAGGTTATTGAAATCCGGCTCCCCCAGGCCCGCGGCGAAAGCGTTGCCGAACAGGGGGACCACCTTGGCCGCCGGCTTTTCCGCCGGCTCCCGCTGGGCAGCCAGGCGCCGTTTCTCCTCGCCGACCACCGCCCGGACCACCCGCCGGCCGTGACTGTCCAGCGCCTCAAAATCCCTGGCCACGTCCATGGCCTCCTCAGACAGGGCCGCGCTCTTTTCCCCGTTTTCATCAAAGTCGTCCAGGGACCGGCCCAAGGTCCGGGCCAGCCGGCTCATGACCGCTACGGTAGGGCTTTTCGTCTCGCCCGCAATGATCTTGTTGAGCGTCCCCTTGGACACCCCCGACCTCTGCGCCAGCTGGTCTATGGTCAGCCCCGCCTGCTTACGGTATCGGTTGATCCGCTCACCGATCTCCACTGCACACACCTCCCTGTCACCATTGAGTGTACCCGAGTTCCATCTCATTGTCAATAAAATTATCTACTTTTCGGTAAAAAATTGCTTGACATGTCCCTTTTTCGGTATTATATTTGTTTTACATTCCCGAAAACGGAACATATCCCTACAACTGATGGACCGAAAAGGAGGATATAAACCATGGATTGGAAGCAGGAGGCGGCGGAGAAGCTGTTGCAATATGAGGCGAGGCGGCAGTCGTTAGAGAACATTCCCGCGGAGATACACCGGCTGGAGGTGGACTACGCTTCTCTGCGCAGCTCGATACCGGAGTCGATCCCGGCCCACGGGTGCGGCAGCCGGCGCGAGGATGCCATGCTGTCCAACATCGTCCGACGGGAGGAGCTGGCCCGGCAGCTGGAGTCGTCCCAGGCGTGGATCGACCTGACGGACAGCGGTTTGGCCGCTCTGGACGAGGAGGACCGGCTGGTGCTGGACCGGTTTTACATCCACCGGCACAAAGGAGCCTGCGAGCGGCTGTGCGAGGAACTGGACCGGGAGAAGGCCCAGGTCTACCGCCGTCGGGACCGGGCGCTGCGGCGGTTCACACTGGCCCTTTACGGGGGCCTGGAGAGCTAGGTCGGGATCATCCACATAGTGCAGTAGGAGATCATCAGCGTGCAATTCAAAAAAGGCGGATGATGTTATAGCGCGGTCTATGCCGAAGGCGCCGGAAAAAGTTGACCAGCTTCAAAGGATGTGGTAAAATTATTTAGGAACCCGTCCTAAAAGGAGCGAGACGCATGACGCGGCAGAGACAGCTCATCTACAACATCATCCAAGCCGCGCCGGAGCACCGGACAGCTGAGGAGATATACGACCTGGCCAGGGCGGAGATGCCTTCTCTGGCCCGGGGGACCGTATACCGCAATCTGGGGGTGCTGGTTCGGGACAGACGGATCCGGAAGCTGGAGATGGCTGACGCGCCGGCCCGGTACGACCGAGAGCGGCGGCCCCATCCGCACCTGGTCTGCGAGCGATGCGGCAAGGTGGAGGATCTGGTCATGCCTGAGGGGCTGTTGGACCCGCTGACGGCAGACCTGTCCGTGACGGGGTACGATCTGAAGCTGTACCACCTGTGCTCCGACTGCCGGGGCTGATCCGCTCCAGCCTCCGGCATATTCACCTTGGGGAGCGTCATACTAATCAATGAACACAGGCCGCCCCGGTCGGGCGGCCTTATCTGACGGAAAGTGAGGACTGCCATGGACCGGGAAAAGCTGGCGCAAAAGCTCCGCTGGGCTGCGGAGGAATACAGCAAGGCCGACCTGTGGCTGTACGCCACCAGCGGGGCGTATTATTTGTTCTTCGCCCTGGGTCCGCTGGTAGTGGTGGTACTGGGGCTGCTGCCCTACTTGCCTTTTACGGAGCAGGAGCTGTCGGACGCGTTGTTGCAATACACGCCCCTGCCTTTCCGAGAGCTGATCTCCACTCTGGTGTCCAGCGTGTATACCGGCTCCACGGTGGCGCTGAGCGTGGGCCTGGTTGCAGAGCTCTGGTCGGCAGGCAAGTTCGTCGGCATGGTGCTGCGTGGCGTAGGCCAGATCTACGACGGCCGCTCCTATGGGGGCTATCTGCGCCGGCGGTTTCTGGGGGCTCTGTACACAGCGGTGTTGATCGTACTGGTGCTGGGCAATCTGGCGCTGCTGTTTTTCGGCGAAAAGCTCCTGGCCGCCGTGATGGGGCATATGCCCGCCGGCGCGTGGCTGTGGGCCGGGCTGCTGCGGCTGCGGGGGCTGGTGTTTTTCGCGGTGGTCACGGTGATCAACGCGCTGATGTTCCGCTACGTTCCGAAAAAGGAACTGAACTTCCAGCGGCAGCTACCAGGGGCGGCCTTTTCCGCCGCCACGTGGCTGGCTTTCTCCCACATCTACTCCTGGGCGGTGGAGCGGTTCCGGTTTTACAGCATCTACGGTGGCCTTGCCATCGTGATCATCTCGCTGTTTTGGATGTACTGCTCGCTGTTTCTGCTGTTTCTGGGTGCCTGGCTCAACGCCCTGCGGGAAAAATCGGACGAACAAACAGCATAACGAAAACCCTCCGGCGAATGGCCGGGGCGGATAAGGAAGTATTTTTGAAATGGTACGGTGTAGTCCCATTGAGGGGCTGCACCGTATCCATTT
>CANRBG010000072.1 GCA_947628805.1 uncultured Oscillospiraceae bacterium
GGCAAGTTCCTGGGCGCCTACTACGACAAGAAGATCTACGAGAACGACCCGTTCGCCAAGCTGGACCAGACCGGCGTAGGCAAGCTGGTGGACATGGCCTGCAAGCTGGGCCGGTCCGTCAACCCCGACCTGCACCTGGGCATCTGCGGCGAGCACGGCGGCGACCCCTCCTCTGTGGAGTTCTGCCACCGGGTGGGCCTGGACTACGTGTCCTGCTCCCCCTTCCGTGTTCCCATCGCCCGCCTGGCTGCCGCACAGGCCGCGATCAAGGAGGGCTGAGCTTCAGCTCGCCTCTTTCACCGTGACCCGGCGGGACGCGCAGAAGTATCTTACCTCTGACAGCACCGCCCGCCGTGTCCATCGGTGGAAGGACATCCAGGTGAACCTGTATATCTAAAACGAGTCCCCGGTCAGCGAAAGCTGACCGGGGATTTGTAATAAGGCCACCGCGCCCGCGGCCGCCTGTTCGGCGTCTTGATACGCCGTCCGAGACGCAGAGCTGATATACAGCGCCTGCTCTATGGTCTCAGTCTCCCTCTGTGCCCTCGTCAACCACATAGCTCTTGTCCATGGTGATGACGCACAGATACCGCCCCTCCATCCGGTTGATCTGCCGGAGGATGTCGAATTCCACAGCGTCCCGCTGCTCCTGATCGTAGTCGTGGGGCACCAGCAGCGGCTCCAGTGTCTCCTTGGCGATCTTCACCCCGGCCACCATGACGAACAGCGACACCACCAGTCCCGCCCAGGTGTCCACGTCCACCCCGGTCACCTGGAAGATCAGCACGGACAGGATGGTCACGCCGGTGGACAGGGAGTCCCCCAGGGAGTCCGCCGCCGCGGCCATCATCACCTTGGAGTCGATGCGCCGGCTCACGCTGCTCCTGAACAGGAAAAGCCCCACCTCGATCACCAGAAACGCCACGATGAAGGCCGCGATATACTCCATCCGGCCATAGCCGAAGGGGTGCTTGCGGTTGGCGGGCTTTTCCGCCAGCCTGATACCGACGAGGCCGATGACGGCGGAGGCGGCGTCGGAAAGGTTATTGAGGGCGTCCGCCACCACGGCGATGCTCCCCATCACGAGCCCGATGGCCATCTTCCCCGCGAACAGGAGCGCGTTGCATACGATGACCACGATGCTGGCCAGCGTCTGGTGCGTACCTCGGGGCTCTGGGTGTCCTCATAGCCGCGCACGAAGGTGCGCACAAGAAACTCTGTCAACCGCATCTCATCCTCTTCATTCACGTCCCGGCCCAGCCGATAAGATTTCGGTTGCCATATTTATTCCTATTATACTTTGGAGCGGTGAGTATTTCAACCATAATGGGAGGGAATAGTCATGTGCGATATGGGCTGCCGCCTTGTCCTGGCGCCATGGATCGAACATAAAACATAGACAGAGGCCCGTGCCGGGCATGTCTGCAACAATCGCGTGCATCCCTCGACTGTTACAAGAGCCGCTTTTCCAGGGCGGAGACGATGTTTCGAAGCCGTGCCAGCAGATCGTCGTATGTCATGATGTCCGCCACATGCTTGTACTGCCGGCGTATGAGCTCCAGGTCCTGCGATTGTTCTTCGTTCAGACCGTCGCCGCGGCCCAGGAGCAGAAGGCCCCGGGGGTTCGCCACCCGGACGGATACCCCGTCGGGGAGGGCGCTGCCAAGCTTTTGGCAGACGGCCGATCGGGCGCGGTCCGAGGCGTTGAGGCAGTACAGGTACTTCTCCACCTGCTGGATAGCCCCGGACAGCTCCCGGGAGGGAACATAGTTGTCGCGGTACTTTACCAAAAGCAGCACATCGGCCTTTTTGATCTCCAGTATGTCCACAAAGCCATTCACGTCCACCAGCAGAAAGTCGGGGCGCTTATTACGTCTTCCCAGACCGGGGATGCTCACTTCCCGGGTGGAGCATATGTATTGGGGATACAGCAGCAAAAGGATGTCCTGGACCGCCGTCTGCCACCGCTTCTCGCTTACGGCCTGGTAGTTTTCCAGCAGCTCCGCCAGACTGCGATAGGCGGCGCGGTACTGCTCCAGACGGAGGCGGACGTTGTATTCGGACGGCTCCGGGACTGGGGCCAGATAGCCGGTGTTTTCCCGTTTGCGGCGGATATACCGGTCGTATATCCGCTCATATTCGTCGCATCCGGCAAAGAACTCCCGCAGGACCATGGAAACGCGCATATTGGCGTATTTATCCAGTTCCGCGCTGCCGGGGAACTGATCGATCAGCTGCTGGAAAGCCTCCCGGGAGAGGCCGCCGACGGCCTCCCAGTCGCCGCCGATATAGCAGTCCCGCCCGAGGATCTGGTCGATCTTTCGGAGGATGGATATGTTGCGGCTGGCGATGAAGGTCTTTGGCGTGAGGGGGATGTCGTTGGCGATATAGAAGGTGTGATCCGTCATAAATACCGCGGGATCGAGCCGGGTGTACGCGCCTTCCTCCCGGCCGACGCAAAAGGTGAACACGCTCTCTCCGTCTGTTTCCCGCAGGAGGTCGCCGCACACGAAAAAGACACGGCGGAGGACGTATCCCTCGCTGGAGACGAGCCGCTTCAAATAATCATTGCTTCCGGTAGGCTCCGGCTCGTACCGCAGGAGCAGTTCGCCGTTTTCTTTCAAAAACTCTATCATGTGATCTGCCTTTACAAAGCGATACTTTTGGTCGTCACGAAGACGTGTCTTGTTCCGAGGGCTGGGGACCCGGCCACGCCGCACTCAACCGCCTCACAGGTACCGGCCTGTGACGCTGTCCGGGGCGGCTTTGATCTGCTCCGGGGTCCCCGCCGCCACGATCCGGCCGCCCTGGGTCCCGCCGCCGGGGCCCATGTCCACCACGTAGTCGGCGCTGCGGATCACGTCCAGATCGTGCTCGATGACGATCACCGTGGCACCCTGATCGATCAGGGCCTGGAATACGTCCATCAGGCTCTTTACGTCCAGGGGATGCAGGCCGATGGTGGGCTCGTCGAAGACGAACAGGGCGTCGCTCTGGCCCCGGCCCATCTCGCTGGCCAGCTTCAGCCGCTGGGCCTCGCCGCCGGAGAGCCCCGGCGTGGCCTCGCCCAGGGTCAGGTACCCCAGCCCCACGTCGTGCAATAGCCCCAGCCGGCCCCGGACTGTCTTCAGGTCGGCACAGGCCTCCAGGGCCTCGTCCACGCTCATGGCCATCAGCTCCGGCAGGGACAGGCGCCGGCCGTCCTTCCCGTTCCGGCGGATGTCGAAGGCCGCCAGGCTGTAGCGGGAGCCGCCGCAGTCGGGGCAGGGGATGTCCACGTCCGGCAAAAACTGCACGTCCAGACTGACGCTGCCGGCGCCGTCGCAGGTGGGGCAGCGAAGCCGGCCGGTGTTGTAGGAAAGGTCCCCGGCCTTATAGCTACCGGCCTTGGCGTCGGGGGTCCGGGCGTAGACGCGCCGCAGCTCGTCGTGCACGTCCGCGTAGGTGGCCACGGTGGAGCGGATATTGACCCCGATGGGGGCGGCGTCGATGAGCTTGGCCTGCCGGATGCCGGGGGCCTGGATGGACAGCACGTGGCCGGGCAGGCTTTGACCGGCGATGGCGGCCCGCAGGGCGGGGATCAGGCTCTCCAAAATGAGGGTAGTCTTGCCGGAGCCGGACACACCGGTCACCGCCGTCAGCCGCCCCTTGGGGAAGCGGACGTTCAGGGGCCGGACCGTGTGGATGGGGCCGGTGGATATGGTCACGGCGCCCAGGTCGAAAAGCTGTTCAGGGGCGACGCGCTCCCGAAGCGTCATTTTGTGGTCCGGGGCCAGAAAGGGGCCGATGCGGGAGACGGGGTTTCCGATCAGGTCCGCCACGGTCCCCTGGGCCAGCAGGGTCCCGCCGCCGGCCCCCGCCCCGGGGCCCAGCTCGATGAGCCAGTCCGCGTGGGCCAGGGCGTTCACGTCGTGATCCACCAGCACCACGGAGTTGCCGTCCGCCGCCAGGTCGTCCATGACGGCGGTGAGCCCTTTCAGGTTGGCCGGATGCAGGCCGATGGAGGGCTCGTCCAGCACGTACAGCGCCCCGGTGGTCCGGTTGCGGACCGCCC
>CANRBG010000073.1 GCA_947628805.1 uncultured Oscillospiraceae bacterium
TGCTCCAGCACCGGCGTCTTGCCGCCCATGTCGTAGGCCCGGCGCAGCACCGCCTGGAGCTTGGCCGTCATCACGTTCAGGTCCACGGGCTTTGGCAGAAAGTCGTCCCCGCCCATGGTCATGGCCATGACGATGTTCATGTTGTCCGAGGCCGACGAGATGAACACCACCGGCACGCCGGACACCCGGCGGATCTCTCCGCACCAGTGGTAGCCGTTATAAAAGGGCAGTCCGATGTCCAGCAGCACCAGGTGGGGGTCAAATTCCGCAAACTCCCCCATCACGTTCTGGAAGTCCCCGACGCACCGTACCTCATGGCCCCAGGAGGATATCTGCCGGACCATGACCTCCGCCAGGGCCCGGTCGTCCTCTACGATCAGTATCTTATACACGTCGTCGTCACAAACTCCATATCCCTCGTCCCGCCGCAAGCGGCAGGCCGAGTCCATTCCGTTGCTCCTCCTCTCCCCGCGCGGTAGGCATGCCGCGCGGGGGCCCCGTTCAAAGTCCGTACAGCTCGGTGTACTTCTTCGTCAGATAGTCCGTGTAGGCGGTGGGATCAAAGTCGCCGCAGGCGTTTTGCACGATCTCCGCCGGGGTCTTCAGGCAGCCGTACTTGTGGACCTTCTCCTTCAGCCACGCCGTCACGGCGGACAGGTCCCCCCGGCCCACCGGGCCCCACACGTCCATCTCCGCTTCCATGTTCCGCAGCATCTGGGCGCCGTAGGCGCTGCCCAGGGCGTAGGAGGGGAAGTAGCCAAAGCTGCCGCCGGACCAGTGGGAGTCCTGCAAGCAGCCGTGGGCGTCGTCCGGCACGTCCACGCCCAGGTATTCCTTATACAGCCGGTTCCAGGTCTCCGGCACGTCCTTCACTTCCAAGGTCCCGCCGATCAGGGCCTTTTCGATCTCGTAGCGGACCATGATGTGCAGACAGTAGGTCAGCTCGTCCGCCTCAATGCGGATCAGCGACGGCTCCGCCCGGTTCACCGCCCGCCAGAAGTCCTCCGCCGTCACATCGGCAAGCTGCTCCGAAAACAGCTCCTGCATCTTCGGGAAGATGGCCTTGATGAAGGGTAGGGACCGGCCGATGATGTTCTCGTAAAACCGGGACTGGCTCTCGTGGACGCCCATGGACACGCCGCCCGCCAGGCAGGTGTACTCCACCTGGGGGTCCACGTCCAGCTCATAGCGGGCGTGGCCGCCCTCGTGGATCACCGAGTACAGGGAGCTTGCCACATCGTTTACCTTGTAATTGGTGGTGATGCGCACGTCCTGGCTGGTGAAATTCAGCGTGAAGGGGTGCTCCGTCTCGCCGATGCCGCAGTGGGCCCGGTCCAGGTCCAGCACCCGCATGAGATAGTCGGAAAACTCCCGCTGGGCCTGGACGGGATAGGTCCTGTGCAGAAAGCTGTCGTCCGGCTGTGGCTTTGCGCCCACGGCCTTAATGAGCGGCACCAGCTTGCTTCGCAGCACCGCGAAGAAGTCGCCCAGATAAGCCATGTCCACGCCCCGCTCGTACTCGTTCAAAAGCGCGTCGTAGGGGGCCTTGTCCGGGTCGTAGTACTCGGCGAATTTGCGGTTATATTCCACCAGCTTTTCCAGCACCGGCCGGAACAGCTCGAAATCGCTGCACTCCTTGGCCCGGTGCCACACGTCGTCCGCCTCGTTGGTCAGCATGGCGTAGGCCATGAATTCCTCCGCCGGGATGCGGGTGATCTGCCGGACGGACCGGCCCAGTTCCTCCACCTGCCGGGCGTGGAGCCGGTCCAGCTCCCCCTTGTGCTGCTCCAGGAACGCCAGCGTCTCCGCCAGCGCCGGGTCCGTCATGATCTTGTGCCGCTCCCCCGCCAGCACGCCCAGAGCCACGCCCCGGCCCTCCGCCGTGTCCTTCGGGGCTACCGTCACCCCGTCCAGATACAGGGCGTTGGCCGCGCTGTTATAGGCAAAGAGTTTCCGCTGCACATCCTCCAGCCGATGCAAAGCCTCTTGAAGTTCCATCGTGAATGCTCCTTTCTCCGTCACGGGCCCACATACACCTGGGCGCCGTCTGTGTCCGCGTCCCCGGGCAGATACGCCGTAAAGCTCCCCTCGCCCGGGATGGCCTCGTATACCGTCCCGTCCACAGCCACGTATACCGCCCCGTCTACCGCCTTCTCCGGCAGCGTCCCGGTCAGCTTGACGTAACCCTCCATGGTCTTGTCCGGTTCCTCTGCCGCAAGTTCGCTTTCTACCTGTTCCGCGCCGGCCAGCACGGCCCCGTCCCGCTCCGGGGCCGGGAACACCGCCGGATACCGCAGCAGATAGTTCAGCGTCCGCTCCGCCAGCTCCACCACTACCAGGTCGGCGTCCTGCTTATTTACATAATCTATCCTATAGTTATTGGCCCGGGAGAAGTACGCCTTGGAGAAGCTCTGGGCCATGTAGGGATACAGGCTCCGGCCGGAGGAGTCCCGGAACATGAGCAGACTCCCCTCCCCGGCCTCGTTTTCCGTCTCGATGGTGTTGTCGTCCGCCGAGTGGAAGTCGCTCACATAGGAGAATGTGAACCCCGGGTCCCAGCTATAGTCCGCCTCCAGTGCCTTCCCCGTGGGGTAAAGCATCTCGTAAAGGTCCCCGGTGTGGTCCAGGACCGGCGTAAAAGGCCCAGCAAAGTAGTCCGTTTGCCTCCCCGCCGCGGCCAGGATCGTGTCCGCCGCCAGGGCCGCGCCCCGGCTATGCCAGTGGCTGTCCCACTGCCAGTACAGTTCCTCGTCCTGGGCGGTGAAGGCGTCGTATAGGTTAACATAATTTACACCCTGCTCTGCCAGCGCCGCCGCCAGCCGCTCCCGATTGCTCCCTTCCGCCACAGTCACATAGGCGGGGGCATGTTCCGGGTAGAGGGTGTACTTGCCGCAGGGCACGGTGAACAAAAACCGGGCCCCCTGGCTCTCGGCGTACTCCTGCATGAGGGCCAGGCTCCGGGCCGCGCACCAGATCTGCCGGTCGGTCATCTGGTTTGCGCCGGAGATGTCGTTCACCGCCGCGCCGTAAAAAAGCCACCCGTCCGGACCGATCAGCACGTCCGGGTCGGCGGAGGTGTGAAAGACCTTCGCCGTCAGCGCGTCCCAGGCGGTGACCGCCTCCAGCCGGCCGAAAAAGCCGGTGGACATATAGCTTTGCAGGTCGGACAGCACGTCCGGGTCGAATTTCCCGTCAAAGCCCACCAGCCGGGGCTTGGGGTTTGGTATCTCGTTGGCCGCCGCCGGGGCGGGACCCTTGATCAGCATGCCCACCGAGGGGATCAGACAGGCCAGGAAGAACAGGCCGATGAAAAGACCGTACCAGAATTTTTTCATGTGTCCTCCCTCCCCTTAGAATTGCAAATAGATAAACGGCTGGAAGCCGCTGCGGGCCATGCTCAGCACGCACAGGACCCCCAGCGCCAGCGCCAGCACGAAGCTTGCCGGCTCCGCGCATTTTTGCAGCCCTTCCGGCACTTTTGTGTCCTTTGGCACCACGATGACGCCCAGGGCCAGACCCAGCACCAGCACGAAAACGCTCTGGCCCGTGAGAAGCTGCTGCAAGGTCAGCGTTCCCATGGCCGTGAACCGCCAGCCGGTGAACATGGCGGTAAACATCTTACCCGCCGCCGCCAGAGACCCGGCCCGGAACAACACCGTTCCCAGCAGCACCACGAGCCACGTGTACACCCGCAGCACGCACCGGCCGCCGAAGCTCTTTTCCAGGCCCTTGGTGCGTATGAGCCCCACGCCCTCCAGGGCGCAGAAAAGCCCGTGCCACAGCCCCCACAGCACGTATGTCCAGGCCGCCCCGTGCCACAGGCCCGTCAGCAGCCACACCACCGCCATGGGGATCAGGATGGACAGCTTGTTGGCCTTGGCCCGGCCATATTTGGCGGACCAGCGCTTATAGAGCTTTTGCAGAGGCCGGGTCATGACCAGGGGCATGTAGACATAGTTCCGGAACCAGGCGGTCAGGCTCATGTGCCAGCGCTTCCAGAAATCCGTCAGCCCCAGGGCCGTATA
>CANRBG010000074.1 GCA_947628805.1 uncultured Oscillospiraceae bacterium
TACCTGTCCCCGGAGATGAAATCCACCGGCGAGGCCATCGGCTACGACGACAAGCTGAACCGGGCCCTCTACAAGGCCCTGCAGGCCTCCGGGACCAGGCTGCAAAATTACGGCACGGTGTTCGCCACCATCTGCCGGCAGGATCAGCCGGAGGCCCTGCCCCTGATCCGGCGGTTTTATAATCTGGGCTTCAACATCGAGGCCACCGAGGGCACCGCCCGGTTTTTGAAAGAGAACGGCATCCGCACCCATGTGCTGAAAAAGATCAGCGATGGCAGCGAGGAGATCCCCGACGCCATCCGCCAGGGCCACCTGGCCTATGTGATCAATACCCGGGACATCGGCTCGGAAAAGGGCGCCACCGACGGGGGCAGGATCCGCCGCCTCGCCACGGAGAACAACGTGACCATCTTCACCAGTCTGGACACGGTCCGGGTGCTGCTGGACGTACTGGAGGAGACGACCCTGACCATCTCTACCATCGACGCGTGAAGATGATCGAGAGCGTTTTTACCATAGCCGAAAATGACCTCGTTGCGGCGGGCGTATACCGGATGGTCCTGGCGGGGGATACCGCCCCCATCACAGTGCCGGGGCAGTTCGTGGATATCCGGCTGCCGGAGCTCTATCTGCGCCGGCCCATTTCCGTGTGCGACGCCCAGGACGGCAGTCTGGCCCTACTTTACAAGACCGTGGGCAAGGGAACGGAGCGAATGGCGGCCATGGGGCCGGGGGAGAGGCTGGACCTGCTGACGGGCCTGGGAAATGGCTTTTCCCTGGCCGAGAGCGGCGACAGGCCCCTGCTGGCCGGGGGCGGCATCGGGGCGGCGCCATTGTATATGCTGGCAAAAAAGCTTATCCAGCGTGGCGCGCGGCCCCTGGTGGTCATGGGCTTCAACGGGGCGGAGGACGTGTTTTACGCCGATGAATTTGCCGCCCTGGGGGCGGACGTGACCGTTGCCACGGTAGACGGCAGTCGGGGCGTGAAGGGCCTCGTCACCGACGCCATGGCCGGGCTTTCCTACAGCTACGTGTACGCCTGCGGGCCGGAGCCCATGCTCCGGGCCGTGTGGGAGAGGTCGGAGACGGACGGACAGTTTTCCTTTGAGGCCCGGATGGGCTGCGGCTTCGGGGCCTGCGTGGGCTGCACCAGGCAGACGGTGAACGGGCCCAAGCGGGTGTGCAAGGACGGGCCGGTGTTCCGAAAGGGGGAGATCCTGTGGGAGGCTTGAGCGTGACGCTGTGCGGCCTGGAGCTGGACAATCCCGTGATCCCCGCCTCCGGGACCTTTGGCTACGGCTACGAGTTCGCGGAGTATTACGACATCAACTGCCTGGGGACCTTTTCCTTTAAGGGGACCACAAAGGAGCCCCGGTTCGGCAACCCCCAGCCCCGGATCGCGGAGTGCGCCGGGGGCATGCTGAACGCCGTGGGGCTGCAAAATCCCGGAGTGGACAAGGTCCTGTCGGAGGAACTGCCCCGGCTGGCGAAGGTCTTTCACAAGCCGGTGATGGCAAACGTCAGCGGCTTTTCCCCGGAGGAATACGCCTATGTCTGCGAAAAGCTGGACGCCGCGCCCCAGGTGGGCTGGCTGGAGGTCAATATCAGCTGTCCCAACGTCCACGGAGGCGGCATGAGCTTTGGCACGGACCCGGAGGCCGCCGCCGGGGTGGTCCGGGCGGTGAAAGCGGTCACGGCCAAGCCCGTGATCGTGAAGCTGACCCCAAACGTCACCGACATCGTCTCCATGGCCCGGGCCTGTGAGGACGCCGGGGCGGACGGGATCAGCCTCATCAACACCCTCCAGGCCATGCGGATCGACTTGAAAACAAAAAAACCGCTGCTTGCCAACGTCACCGGCGGGCTGTCCGGGCCTGCGGTGTTCCCGGTGGCGGTGCGGATGGTCTATCAGGTCTATGAGGCGGTCCGCATCCCCGTCGTGGGGGTGGGGGGCGTGTCCTCGGCGGAGGATGTGATCGAGATGATGCTGGCGGGCGCCACGGCGGTAGAGGTGGGCGCGGCCAATCTGACGGACCCCTATGTCTGTCGGGATATCGTCCGGGACCTGCCGGGGGTCATGGAGAAGTACGGGATCGAAAATTTGCGTGATATCATAGGAGGCGCCCATGGGTAAGGATGTGATCGTGGCCTGCGACTTTGCAAGCGCTGAGGCCGTGTACGGCTTTCTGGACCGGTTCCAGGGGACAAGAAGACCCTTTGTGAAGATCGGGATGGAGCTATTTTACGCCGAGGGGCCGGACATCGTCCGGCAGATCAAAAGGCGGGGCCATAAGATCTTTTTGGACCTGAAGCTCCACGACATCCCCAACACGGTGAAAAAGGCCATGGCGGTCCTGTCCGGGCTGGATGTGGACATCTGCAATCTCCACGCCGCCGGGACCCGGGCCATGATGGAGGCGGCCCTGGAGGGCCTGACTCGGCCCGACGGGACAAGGCCCCTGCTGATCGCCGTGACCCAGCTGACCAGTACCGACCAGGAAAGCATGGAGCGTGATCTGCTGATCCGGGAGCCCCTGGATCAGGTGGTGCTCCACTACGCCGGGACCGCCAAGGCGGCGGGTCTGGACGGGGTGGTCTGCTCGCCCCTGGAGGCGGGGAAAATACACGATGTTTTTGGTAAGGACTTTTTGACCGTCACCCCCGGCGTCCGCTTTGCCGACGGGGACAGGGAGGACCAGAAGCGGGTCATGACCCCGGCGGAGGCGAAAAAGGCGGGGTCCGACTACATCGTGGTGGGCCGGCCCATCACCGCCGCGGCTGACCCGGTGGCGGCCTATGAGCGGTGCGTGGCGGAATTTGTGGATGGAGATGAATGATATGGAGTTAAAGACCCTGATCGCGAAAGACCTTTTGAGCATCAAGGCGGTGTTTTTCCGGCCGGAGGAGCCCTTCACCTGGGCCAGCGGCATCAAAAGCCCCGTGTACTGCGATAACCGCCTGACCCTGACCGCCCCGGACGTGCGCGCGGACGTGGAAAACGGCCTGGCCCAGCTGATACGGGAGAAGTACCCCCAGGCGGAGGTACTGATGGGCACGTCCACCGCCGGCATCGCCCACGCGGCCATCACCGGCCACATTTTGGGCCTCCCCATGGGCTACGTGCGCTCAGGCGCCAAGGACCATGGCCGGAAAAACCAGATCGAGGGCGCGCTGGAGCCGGGCCAGAAGGTGGTGGTGGTGGAGGACCTGATCTCTACCGGCGGCAGCGTGCTGGAGGTGGTGGAAGCGCTCCGGCAGGCCGGGGCGGAGGTGCTTGGCATCGTGTCCATCTTCACCTATGGCATGAAAAAGGGCCTGGAGCGGCTGGCTGCCGCCCAGGTGGAGAATACGTCCCTCACCGACTTTGACGAGATCGCCCGGGTCGCCGCGCAGGAGGGATATATCCGGCCCGAGGACGTGGCCCGGCTCATCGCCTTCCGAAACGACCCCGCCGACGAGAGCTGGATGGAGGCCCGCGTATGAGAAGCCTGATCGACATTTTGGACCTGTCTGTCCGGGAGCTGGACGGGCTGACCGACACGGCCCTGGACATCATCGACCATCCGGCAAAATATGCCCACGCCTGCGAGGGCAAGAAGCTGGCCACGCTGTTTTTTGAGCCCTCCACCCGGACCCGGCTCAGCTTTGAGGCGGCCATGTACGAGCTGGGCGGCCATGTGCTGGGCTTTTCCGAGGCGGCCAGTTCCTC
>CANRBG010000075.1 GCA_947628805.1 uncultured Oscillospiraceae bacterium
ATCAAATGTTATATAACGACAAAATCCTGGTGGGATACAATAGATTTTCTTTGTAAAGTAATTGGTGATATTGGATTACGAGATCCAAGAGTTAAAGATTTGATGATCGATTGGTCCAAAGATGAAAACATATGGCTTAAAAGAACCGCAATAGAGCATCAACTTGGATTAAAAGACAGAACAGATGCGGAATTATTAGAACAAATCATAGCAAACAACTTTGGCAGTGATGAGTTCTTTGTGAATAAAGCGATCGGATGGGCGTTAAGGGATCACTCAAAAACGAATCCCGAATTTGTAAAAGGATTTATCAATAAACATAAAGACGAAATGGATATTTTAAGTATCAAAGAAGCAAGTAAATATATTTAAGGGGATATATCAATTCCTCCTTTCTGGAGAATGACCATGGGCACATTTGAAGAGATATGGGATATGGTGCGCGAGATACCGGCGGGGAAGGTGGCTTCCTACGGACAGATCGCCCGCATGACGGGCCGGCCCAGGGGCGCGCGGCTGGTGAGCTGGGCCATGGCCGCCTGTCCGGCGGAAAGCGGCGTGCCCTGCCACCGGGTGGTGGACCGCTCCGGCGGCACCAAGAAAGCCTTCGACACCTATATGCCCGGCGGCCAGCGGTTTTTGCTGGAGGCGGAAGGCGTGGTATTCCGGCCGGACGGCATGGTGGATATGGACCGCTGCCAGTGGCAGCCGGAGGAAGGACAGAGAGATGAAGCTGCACTATATGGGAAAATATAACCTAGACCCGGAGAGCCTCCCCCGGGGGGAGCATATGCCGGGGGCGGCGCCTTTTAAGGAAGTGGAGGACACCAGGCAGATGAGCCTGATCGCCAACGGTGCGAGCGTGGTGCTGATAGTGCTGCAGGGGATCTTGGCGGCGGCGCGGTGCCGGCTCTTTCTGTGGGACGCTCGCTGGCAGCTGCCGCTGGGGTGCGCCGCGTCGATGCTGGCGCTGTTCCCCCACGAGCTGCTGCACGCGGTGTGCTTTAAGGACGATGTGTATCTCTACACCAACTGGGCCCAAGGCCTGCTGTTCGTGGTGGGGCCGGAGACCATGAGTAAAGCCCGGTTCATTTTCATGTCCCTGCTGCCCAACCTGGTGTTCGGTTTTGTCCCCTACGTCGTCGGGATGATATGGCCCCGGCTCATCTTCTGCCTGGCTATGGGGACCTTGTGCATCGGCATGGGCGCGGGGGACTATTACAACGTGTTCAACGCCGCGACGCAAATGCCCAAGGGTTCCCGGACCTACCTCTATGGGTTCCATTCCTGGTGGTATATGCCCCAATGACGGAGTTAAGACAAAACGTCCCGGCGGACGAACTGTTCCGCTATATGGAAGGCTTGGATTTTCCCTCTCAGTATCACCCGGATTTCGGCCGGTGGGAGGCGCCCTTTTCCCGCGACAGGGACGGAGAGGGCCGGACCCTATTCGCCAGCCTTGACACAGCGGGTGCCTATGTGGACGGGACCCTGGCGGGCTTTGTCTTTGCCCGCCGGGGCGTCACCAGAAGCTATCGGAGGGATGACTGTGTGTCTGATATGTGACCGGATCGAAATGATCCGCCGGGGCGAGAATCCATATTTTGTCCGGGAACTGGAGACAGGCTACGTGGTGCTGGGCGACCACCAGCACTTTTACGGCTATACATTGTTTCTTTATAAGCACCATCAGGACAAGACGGAACTGTTTTATCTGGATTCGGCGGAGCGGGCCCGGTTCATGGAGGAAATGGCCCTGGTGGCCCAGGCGGTGTCCCGGGCGTTTCACGCGGAGAAGATGAATTACGAGCTGCTGGGCATGGGGGACGCGCATCTGCACTGGCACCTGTTTCCCCGGCGGACCGGGGACATCGGCGGCTATGGAAACGGCGGCAAGGGCCCGGTGTGGTGGTATCCCATGGAGAAGATGTACAGCGATGAGGACCGGCCCTCGGCAGAGGCGCTGGCGGACATGAAGCAAAGGCTGCGGGCAGAATTGGACCGGGTGTTCGGCCCGGCGGAGACGGGAGCAGACAAGCCATGACAGTCAAAAAAGCGACGGATAAAGATATAGAGACCCTGGCGGCGCTGGCCGCGAAACTGTGGCCCGGTCACAGGCCGGAGGAGCTGGCGGAGGAATTCGCCGGCCTCACGGAAAGCGAAAACGCCGCGTGCTTTCTTGCCTGTGAACAGGGCCGGGCCGTGGGCTTTGCCCAATGCCAGCTCCGGCACGATTACGTGGAGGGAACGAAAACCAGCCCGGTGGGTTATTTAGAGGGCATTTTCGTGGAAGCGGCCTATCGCCGGAAGGGCTGTGCCCGGCGGCTGCTGGCCGCCTGCGAGGCGTGGGCGAGGGAGCGGGGCTGCGCGGAATTTGCCAGCGACTGCGAGCTGGACAACGCCGGGAGCCTGCGTTTTCATTTGCACACGGGCTTTGCGGAGGCGAACCGTATCATCTGTTTCAAAAAGGACCTGTGATAAATATGGGCAAGCAAAAACAAGAAAAAACCAACGTGATGCGGCTGCTGGAGCAGAAAAAAGCCGCCTACACGCCCCATTATTACGGGGACACGGACGCCGTCTCCGGCGCGGAGGTGGCGCGGGTGCTGGGCCAGGACCCGGACCGGGTCTTCAAGACCCTGGTGACCGTGGCTGCCAGCGGGGAGCACTATGTGTTCCTGGTGCCGGTGGAGCGGGAGCTGGAGCTGAAAAAGGCCGCGAAGGCCGTGGGGGAAAAGAGCGTCGCCATGATAAAAGCCAAGGAGCTGCTGCCCCTGACGGGGTACATCCACGGTGGCTGCTCCCCTATCGGGATGAAAAAGCCTTTTCGGACGGTGGTAGATGAGAGCGCCGCGGGGTTCGACACCATCCTCTTCAGTGCCGGGAAGATCGGCTATCAGGTGGAGACCAGTCTCACGGAGCTTGCCAAGGTGATATCCTTTGAGCTGGCGGACATAGGAGCGTGACATGGAGCTATTGGAAATACGGGATCTTTCCCAAATAGACGGGCGGAAGCTCATGGACCTGTATGGGGAGAGCAACGCCGAGAACGCGGATTATTTCTACCCGGACGCGGCGGACAAAGCTGCCGCCCTGGCGAGAGTGGAAACGGATTTTCTGGCCTACATCCGGGATAAGTTTTTGCAAAACGAGGTGAACCGGTACATGGTCCTGGCGGAGGACGGCGCGTGGGTCAGCGCCCTGCGGCTAAATGATCTGGGGTCCGGAGAGTATTACATCGAGGCGCTGGAGACCCACCCGGCCTGCCGCCGGCAGGGCTATGGGGCGGCGCTGCTGTCCTTGGTGTTGGACCGGTTGAAGGAGACCGGGCCCTTTCGTGTCCGGGACTGCGTGAGCAAGAAAAACACCGCCTCCCTGCGGACCCACGAAAAATGCGGGTTCAGGGCGGCGGACACGGTGGGACACGATCTGCTGGACGGGTCGGTGGACGAGCGGTGCTTCACCATGGAATACAGATATCCGGCCC
>CANRBG010000076.1 GCA_947628805.1 uncultured Oscillospiraceae bacterium
AACGTGATGACGGCCAAGCTCCAGGCGGTGCTGCGCCGGGCCTACGACATGGGCGGCAAGACGCCGGTGCTGGAGCATCGGGGCGCGGTGCTGAATCTGAACGACGCCAGCCTCACCTATGCGGGCCGGCGGGTGGAGCTGACGAAAAACGAGTTTCGCATCTTGCAGACCCTCATGGAGAACAAGGGCAAGGTGGTCAGCCGGGACACGCTCATGACCCGGCTGTGGCAGATGGACGCCTACGTGGAGGAAAATACCCTGACCGTGAACGTGACCCGCCTACGGCGAAAGCTGGAGGAGGCGGGCCTGACCGATTTTATCGCGACCCGGGTGGGTGCGGGCTACATCGTGGGGTGAGCCGATGAAAAAGGAGCGTGGCCTTTTCTGTGCCTATATCCGGTCTTGTTGGCGGGACATGGCCGCCTTCGGCCTGTTCGCCGTCATCTTTTGGGTGATATTCTTTTTATACCGCGTCGAGACGGAGGCGGTGCTCTACGCCGCCGGGCTGTGCGCGCTGGCGGGGCTGATCCTGCTGGGGGCGGGATATGTGCGCTTCCGGCGGGGGCACATGCGCCGGATGGCGGCGCTGGAAAACCTGCTGGTGCTGACGGAGAGCCTGCCGGCGGCGGATACCCCCGCCGAGGCGGATTTTCGGGCCATGGCCCAGCGGATGAAGGCGGCCTACGACGCGCTGGCCTCGGAGGCGGACGCCGCCAGGCGGGAGAATCTGGACTGGTTCGCCGCCTGGGTCCACCAGATCAAGACCCCCATCGCGGTCATGGGCCTGACCCTCCAAGCGGAGGACACGCCCGAGCACCGGGCGCTGGAAGCGGAGCTTTTCCGCATAAGCCAGTATGCCCAGATGGCCCTGACCTATCTGCGTCTGGGGGAGGGCGCCGGGGATCTGCGGATCGAGTCGGTGGATCTGGACAAGGTGATCCGCCAGGCGGTGCACAAGTACGCGCCCCAGTTCGTGGGGCGTAAGCTGTATCTGCGCTATGAGGGCACGGACGAGAAGGTCCTGTCGGACGAAAAGTGGCTGGCCTTCATCGTGGAGCAGCTTTTGGACAACGCGGTGAAGTACACCCCCGCCGGGGGCGTGACCATCGCCGTGTCGGCGGAAAAGGTGCTGTCCGTGGCGGACACGGGCATCGGCGTTGCGGCGTCGGATCTGCCCCGTATCTTTGAAAAGGGCTTCACCGGCTACAACGGCCGAACGGATAAGTCCGCCACGGGCCTGGGGCTGTATCTGTGCCGCCGGGCAGCGGACAGGCTCCATCACCGGCTGTGGGCCCAGTCCCGGCCGGGAGAGGGCAGCGTCTTTTATCTGGATATGCACACCGATAAGCTGGAAGTGGAGTAAGCTTACAAAACTGTCACCTCCGGGGGCCGAATTGTCACCCGATCCGATTTCGGCCTCCGGGGGTATTTGCTATGATGGGGACACAAAAGGAGGGAAGATCGACGATGACGATCCTGGAAGTGCAGAACCTGGGGAAGATCTATACCGGCCGCTTCGGGGCCAACCAGGTCAGAGCTTTATCCAATGTGTCCTTTTCCGTGGAAAAGGGGGAGTATGTGGCCATCATGGGCGAGTCCGGCTCCGGCAAGACGACGCTTTTGAATCTGCTGGCGGCTTTCGACAAGCCCACCGGCGGCAAGGTGCTGCTGGAGGGCCGGGACCTGGCGGAGGTCGGGGAGAACGAGCTGGCGGCCTTCCGGCGGGACAGCCTGGGCTTCGTGTTCCAGGACTTCAACCTGCTGGACACCTTCAACCTGCGGGACAACATCTTCCTGCCCCTGGTGCTGGCGGGCAAGGGGTATGTGGAGATGAGCCAAAAGCTCCAGCCCATCGCCCAGAAAATGGGCATCACGGACATCCTGAACAAATACCCCTACGAGGTCTCCGGCGGCCAGAAGCAGCGGGCGGCGGTGGCCCGGGCGGTGATCACGGGCCCAAAGCTGCTGCTGGCGGACGAGCCCACCGGGGCCCTGGACTCCAAGTCCTCCGACGGGCTCATGGACCTGTTCTCTCAGCTGAATCGGGAGGGCCAGACTATTTTGATGGTCACCCACTCCACCAAGGCCGCCAGCCACGCCGGCCGGGTCATCTTCATCAAGGACGGGGAGCTGTTCCACCAGATATACCGGGGCGAGGCATCCAATGAGCAGATGTACCAGAAGATCGCGGACACCCTGACGCTGCTGGCTACGGGAGGGGACGGCCATGGGTAAGCATCTGTATTCCCGGCTGGCCGCCCGGAACCTGCGCAAGAACGCCCGGTCCTACGGGCCGTTCCTGCTGGCGAGCGTGCTGACGGTGTGTATGTTCCACATCATCCTGTCCCTGTCCGTGGACGCGGGCCTGGCGTCCATGACCGGCGCCACCACTATCCAGGTGGTCATCCGCTACGGGGTGGTCGTGGTGGGGCTGTTCGCGGTGATATTCCTTTTTTACACCAACAGCTTTCTCATCAAGCGCCGCAAGCGGGAGTTTGGCCTTTATAACGTGCTGGGCCTGGAGAAAAAGCATCTGGCCAAGGTGATCGGACTGGAGACCCTGTATGTGGCCGGGCTCAGTCTGGCACTGGGGCTGGCGGCCGGTCTGGCGCTTTACAAGCTTCTATTGCTGCTGGTGGCGAGGCTGCTGGGCGTCGCCCCGCCCCTTGGCTTTACGGTGGGCCCGCGGGCGGTGATGACGGTGATCGGCGTCACGGCGGCGTTTTTCGGCGGCATCTTTCTGCTCATATTCCTGTACAGCGTCCGGCAGGTCTACGTGGCCCGGCCGGTGGAGCTTTTGCAGGCGGAGCATGCCGGGGAGCGGGAGCCGAGGGCCAAGTGGATCATAGCCCTGCTGGGGCTGGCCTGCCTGGGGGCGGGGTATTATATCGCCGTCACCACCACGGACGTGATCCAGGCGATGTTCCTGTTTTTCGTGGCGGTGGTGCTGGTGATCGTGGGCACGTACCTGCTGTTCACCGCCGGCAGCATCGCCCTTTTGAAGCTGCTGAAGAGAAACAAACGCTACTACTACAAGACCCGGCACTTCACCGCCGTCAGCGGCATGATGTACCGAATGAAGCAAAACGCCGTGGGCCTTGCCAACATCTGCATCCTGTCCACCATGGTGCTGGTGATGATCTCCGGCACTTC
>CANRBG010000077.1 GCA_947628805.1 uncultured Oscillospiraceae bacterium
TTGCGAACCGACGTAAAATGGCGCTCCAAATAGGTGATGCCGATGGCCATGTCCAATTCCGCGGCCAGCGCGCCGAAGCTCTCCACAAACTCGCCGCCGTTATGGATGGCGAGCTCCCTCAACGCTTCCGGGTCTTGTGGGAATGTGTAGCCGCAGCTCCACATCTCAGGGAACAGGGCGATATCCGCGCCCATGGTCTTGGCCTTTTCACAGGCTTTCCGGCCAATCCGATATTGCGACTCCAGCCCATTGCCGGGGAGAAGCTGAAGCAGGGCAATCTTCAATACCATCGAACTCACTCCCGTACACTGATAGGGGCCGCCGCTCACAGAGGACAGCCCGGATACAGTATACTACATATTACAGAGTATTACCAACAATATGATTCGTATCCGCCGCCCACACGCTGACTGAGCCGCCGTCCACAGGAAATTCGGTGCTGCCCGTCTCATCCAGCGTCACCCGCTCGGGTCGGCGACCCATAAGGTCCACAAAGGTCTCCCCGGCGTGCTCCGCCCCCAGGCACATGAGTTTGGAGCCGCCCTCCCCGTTGGACAGCACCACGGCAATCCCAGAGCCGGGCATCCGAGGGTCGCCGGAGCGGGTCCAGCCCACCAAATCGGGCCGGTCAAAGTAGTCGGTCTGACGGCCCCAGGCGTATTTCTGCCGAGCCAGGAGCAGTGTCTCCAGGCCGGGCACCGGCAGGATATTGTCGTGGGGTACGCCGTACAGATCCCCGTAGAACACGCAAGGCGTTCCTACCTCCCGCAGGAGGATGACCGCGTAGGCCAAAGGTTTGAACCAGTCCGCCACCCAGGACTGGAGGGCCTGGCCGGGCTGGGTGTCGTGGTTGTCCACGAAAGTGGCCGCCATGGCGGGCCGGCGGTCCACCAGAGTGTCCCGCAGCAGCTCCCGCAGATCATAGCCGTTCCCGGCCTGGCCCGCCTGGCAGAAGCGGTAGTGGAGGGGCACGTCGAACAGGCTCATCACCTGCCCGGATCGGTCCAGGAACTCGCACAGGGCGGAAATGTCAGGGCTCCAGTACTCCCCCACGGCGGGCAGGACCCGACCGGTGTCCTCCCGGAGTTTGGACAGCCAGTGGGTAAAGAAAGAGAAGCTGATGTGCTTCACCGCGTCCAGCCGGAACCCGTCCACCCCGGTGAAGTCCAGATACCACCGGCCCCATCGGTCCAGCTCCCGGATGACATCCGGGTTGGACATATCAAGGTTGGCTCCCATGAGATAGTCAAAGTTGCCGTTTTCCTGGTCCACCTTCTGGGCCCAGTTCTTGCCCGCGAATTGGAACACCGCGCCCCGGTTCTCCGCTTCGTCCCAGTCCACGCCGCTGAAATGGGTCCAGTTCCACTGGAAGTTGGAGTACTTTCCGTTCCGGCCGGGAAAAGTGAAGCGTGTCCACGCCTGGATGCTGGTCCGCTCCAGCTGGACGTTCCGGTCGTGCTCATCGTCCCGGATGGCCTGGACGGTCTCGGTGGCATCGGCCCCCATGCGGTGGTTCAGGACGATGTCGGCCAGCACATACAGGCCCGCATCCTGAAGGGCGCGGACGGCGGCCAGATATTCGTCTTTTGTGCCATATTTGGTGGGGATCGTTCCCTTCTGGTCGAACTCCCCCAGGTCGTACTGGTCGTAGACGCCGTAGCCCACGTCGTGGATGCCCGCCTGACCCTTGTAGGCCGGGGGGAGCCATATGTCGGTGAAGCCCAGCTCCGCCAGACGCTGAGCTTCCAGAGTTGTATTGTTCCAAAGCTGCCCGTCCTCGGGCAGATACCATTCAAAATTTTGAAGGATCGTCGTTTGTTTCATTCTATATCTCCCTGCTATTCCGGGAGGGAGCGCGGTCCGCATCGAACGCGCAGGGTCCCCGCGTCCTTCGGGAAAAGCGTCGGAAAAGGCATATCGCGCCGCCGGGACCTTGCGCGGTGGTTTGCGTCCGGCGGCGGGGCCTTTATAATTATGTCATGATAAGCATCGCGCCGGGACACCCCGGCGGCGTTCGCATTGTAACAGTCCTTTTTTTCGCTGTCTACGTCAAAATAGACAAAAAAAGCCGGCAATAACAACTTTTAGGGGGTTTGTGCTAAAGTTTTTGTGGCGCAACGAAAATAATTATGCAGATTTGGGCTTGGAAAAGCCAGGGGCCGCCGCTATAATGTGACCGTTTCGCGGGGTGAGCCGGATGCAGGCAGAAGGGCTCTTTCCCCGCGAAAACGCATTTTTCATTTTCAGGAGGCTTTTTTTCGCGTGACCAAGAATCTTACAACGGGCAGTCCCATGAAGCTGATCCTCGGCTTTACTCTGTCTACACTGTTTGGACTGCTCTTTCAGCAAATGTATAACATGGTGGACACCATGATCGTGGGCAAGCTACTGGGCGCCCAGGCCCTGGCGGCGGTGGGAGCCACCGGCTCCGTCAATTTCCTCATCATCGGCTTCTGTTGCGGCGTGTGCAGCGGCTTCGGCATCCCCGTGGCCCAGCAGATGGGTGCGGGCGACCACGAAAAGCTGCGGCGGTACACGGCCAATGCCGCGTACCTCTCCGCCATCCTGGCGGCGGTGATGACTGTCGCCACCGGCCTGCTCTGCGGCGCCATCCTCACCCTCATGGACACTCCCGCCGACATCTACCGGGATTCCTACAGCTACATTTTCATCATCTTCATGGGGATCCCTGTGACCTACCTTTACAACCTGCTGGCCGGGGTCATCCGCTCTTTGGGGGATAGCAAGACGCCGGTGGTCTTCCTGGCACTGTCCGCCGTGCTGAACATCGTCCTGGATGTGGCCTTCATCCTGTACGGCGGGCTGGGCGTGGCGGGAGCCGCCATCGCCACGGTGGCGGCCCAGGGGGTGTCCGGGCTGGCCTGCCTGGTCTGGGTGGCCCTGCGCTTTCCCATCCTCCGCATGAGCCGGGAGGAGCGGACGCCAGATCCCGTCCTCTGCCGGGATCTGCTGGGCATGGGCCTGCCCATGGGACTTCAGTATTCCATTACCGCCATCGGCTCGGTCATTTTGCAGGCGGCCGTCAACGGCCTGGGCACGCTCTATGTGGCGGCGGTGACCGCCGGATCCAAGGTGTTCCAGCTGCTGGTCTGTCCCTTTGACGCTATGGGCTCCGCCATGGCCACCTACTG
>CANRBG010000078.1 GCA_947628805.1 uncultured Oscillospiraceae bacterium
AGCCCGCCCCGGATGATCTCGGACACGTAGGCGCCGGAGTTGATGCCCAGGGTCAGCGCGCCCACGAAGGTGAAGTTACGGCTGGAGGAGAAGACCACGAAGCCCATGATCAGCAGCTGCACCATCATGGGGGTGCCCCGGATGACGGTCACGTAGATCTTGAAGATGAAGTCGATCAGGGCCAGCAGGGGATTGTGGGTGCCCGGCCGCCGCTGGGCATAGGCCGTGCGGACCATGGCAACCGCCACGCCCAGCACCACGCCGATGGCCAGGGCGATGACCGTCACCTCGATGGTAGACAGCAGCCCCTCGAAATACTGCGTCCAGCGGCCGTTCATGAACCAGGCCCGGTAGAACTTCAAAAAGAAGCTCTGCCACCCGCTCAGCTCGGCCGCCGGTATAGCGGACAAGGTCTCATACAGACCGGCGATATCCATACGCGCTTACCTCATTTCTCGGTGATACAGGAAAAAAGGGCGGCCATCGGCCGCCCCTTTTCCAGCGGATGCTTACTCAGCCTCGTCGGCGCTGACGTAGTGGGAGACGATCTCCGCCACCAGGCCCTCGTCGATCATCTTCTCGATGACGGTGTTCAGGGCGTTCAGCAGGTCGGTGTTGTCCTGATCCACGGCCAGGCAGTAGTCCTCGGTCACGTAGGCGGTCTCCAGGATCTTCAGGCCGGGGTTGGCGGCCACATACTCCTTGGCGGGGCCGTCGTCGATGACGACCGCGTCGATCTGGCCGTTCAGCAGGGCCTGGACAGCGGTGGCGCCGTTGTCATAGGCGGTGACATGGTCCTCGCCGTAGCCGCCGTTCTCGGGCGTGTCGGAGCAGTAGATGTAGCCGGTGGTGCCGCTCTGGGTGCCGATCATCTCGGCGTTGGCCAGGTCGTCAACAGTCTCGATCTCGGAGTCCTCGGGGACGATGACCACCTGCACGCCGGTGGCGTAGCTGGTGGAGAAGTCCATGACCTCGTCACGCTCCTCGTTGTAGGTCAGGCCGGCCAGCATCATGTCGGACTTGTTGTCCTGCACGGCGATCAGGGCGGAGGGGAACTCCATGTCGTCGATCTGCAGCTCCAGGCCGGTGGCCTGGGCCAGGTACCAGGCGATCTCTACGTCGATGCCCTCGAAGCCGGTGCCGGCAAAGCCCTCGCCGTCGGCGACCATCTCATAGGGAGGGAAGGCGGCGTTGGTGCTCATGATGAGCTTG
Organism: uncultured Oscillospiraceae bacterium; assembly: GCA_947628805.1. GTDB lineage: Bacteria > Bacillota > Clostridia > Oscillospirales > Oscillospiraceae > CAJOIG01. Next base: position 1,213 of record CANRBG010000078.1, read on the forward strand.
CCGTCCTCGATGGTGGTGAACTCGCCCAGATCCAGATCCATCAGGTAGTCGGGGACCTCGGGAGCCTCGGCGGCATCCTCCTCGGCGGCAAAGGCCATGGCGCCCAGAGACAGGACCATCACCAGAGCCAGCAGCATCGCGATCATCTTTTTCATTTTGTTATCCATCCTTTCCATATTTCCGATCAGGTGTGTTGCCTTGTTTCGGTCGATGGTTGGATTATAATCGCCCGCCCATGAATAAACAATAGATTATTCATAAAATTATGAATAACAATGAATTTTCTTGCAATATATACAAAACGCGCCCATCCCGCAGGGAAAATGGGATGAAATATTCACGAAAAAAGCCATGCGGGGAAGGAGATACGAGCCGTTTTGGGGGCGTATTCAGGTCCGGGGCGGGCGTTTCCGGGGTGTGACCGGGGCATCCGGACCATGGGAGAGCAACTATATATAATGTCGCCCGCGCCTTTTCCCGGCCCGGTCTTTTCGCTTTTTCAACAATTATCAAAAAAGGAGTGGGGAACCACTTGAAAAAAAGCGGTGATGGTATATAATGCTAAAGTGTCAATAGTGGATTAATAGGCGGTTTTCCAGTTATGGTCCCAAAAAACAGCATCGTGCTTTACGCCCCGGAGATCCCCCAGAACACGGGGGCCATCGCCCGCACCTGCGCGGCCACGGGCGCCAGTCTGCATCTGATCAAGCCCCTGGGGTTCGACATCTCCGACGCGGCGGTGAAGCGGGCGGGGCTGAACTACTGGCATCTGGTGGACGTGCATGTGTACGAGGATGTGGAGGAATACCTGGCCAAGAACGGAGACGACGGGCTGTGGCTATTGTCCACCAAGGCCCCGCGCAGCTACGCGGAGGCGGACCTGTCCGCCGGGGCGGCGCTGCTGTTCGGCCGGGAGACGTCGGGTCTGCCGGAGGCGCTGATGGAGCGCTACCGGGACCGGTGTCTGCGCATCCCCATGAGACCCAGGGCCCGGAGCCTGAATCTTGCCAGCTCCGCGTCCATTCTTTTGTACGAGGCCCTGCGCCAGCAAGGATTCCCCGGTCTGCTGCAGACGGGGATCATGGCTGTGGCGGAGGACTTTTAATAAAGTTAAAAACCATTTGATGGAGGAAGACGCTATGAACTACAACAAGAAAAACGTGACCCAGGTGGATGTGAAGGGCAAGAAGGTCCTGCTCCGCTGCGACTTCAACGTCCCCCGGGACAAGAAGACCAACGCCATCACCGACGACAAGCGCATCCGCGCCGCCCTGCCCACCATCCAGTACCTGCTGGACAACGGCGCCGCCGTCATCGCCTGCTCCCATCTGGGCAAGCCCGAGGCTGACTTCAACAAGTGGGTGAAGAAGCAGACCGAGAAGGGCAAGGACCCCGCCGAGCTGACCGAGGCCAAGTGGAAGAAGTCCCTGGACGAGCTGCGCATGGAGCCCGTGGCCGCCCGCCTGGGCGAGCTGCTTGGCAAGAGCGTCATCCTGGCCGACGACGTGGTGGGCCCCGACGCCCAGGCCAAGGCCGCCGCTCTGCAGCCCGGCCAGATCATGCTGCTGCAGAACACCCGTTTTGAAAAGGGCGAGACCAAGAACGATCCCGAGCTTGCCAAGAAGCTGGCCGACATGGCGGAGCTGTTCGTGTCCGATGCCTTCGGCACCGTGCACCGCGCCCACGCCACCACCGCCGGCGTGGCCCAGTATCTGCCCGCCGTCAGCGGTTTCCTGATCGGCAAGGAGCTGTCCATCATGGGCAAGGCCCTGGACGATCCCGCCCGGCCCTTCGTGGCTATCCTGGGCGGCGCCAAGGTCTCCGACAAGATCGGCGTCATCGAGAACCTGCTCAATAAGGCCGACAAGATCATCATCGGCGGCGGCATGGCCTATACCTTCATCAAGGCCCAGGGCTATGAGGTGGGCGACAG
>CANRBG010000079.1 GCA_947628805.1 uncultured Oscillospiraceae bacterium
ATCCTCAACGGCCTTGGCAAGGACGCCGCCCAGATCATCAGCCGCATCAACGGCTTCACCTATGTCCAGACCCAGTTTGACTACGCCACCGGTAAGGTGGCCGTGGTCAAGGAGATCCCCTATTCCAAGACCGAGCGGGCCGATGTACGCTGCTACGGCGCGGACGACGTCCGGGAGGGCGTCGCCATCATGCACATGGAGGGCGTGGACGTGTCCATCACCGGCAACTCCACCAATCCCACCCGCTTCCAGCACCCTGTGGCCGGCACCTATAAGAAAGAGTGCATCGAGCAGGGCAAGAAGTACTTCTCCGTGGCCTCCGGCGGCGGCACCGGCCGCACCCTGCACCCGGACAACATGGCCGCCGGCCCCGCCAGCTACGGCATGACCGACACCATGGGCCGTATGCACTCCGACGCCCAGTTCGCCGGCTCCTCCTCCGTGCCTGCTCACGTGGAGATGATGGGCTTTTTGGGCATGGGCAACAACCCCATGGTGGGCGCCACCGTGGCTGTTGCCGTGGCCGTGGACGAGGCCCTCAACAAGTAATTACCAGCCTATCCTTTCATCGCCCCGCCAAACGGCGGGGCGATGTTGCGTTTTCCGGGAAATATGTGGTATCATGGCAGCAGATCGAACACGCGAGGTGGACTATGAAACCACTCACTTTCCGGCACACCCTGTACGCCAGTTACCTGGGCTATATCACCCAGGCCATCGTGAACAACCTGGCGCCGCTGCTGTTTCTCATCTTTCAGGACGCCATGGGTTTGCCCCTGGAGAAGATCACCTTTCTCGTCACCGCCAACTTCTGCATCCAGTTGACCGTGGACCTGCTGTCGGCCAAATTCGTGGACCGGATCGGCTACCGCCGGTGCGCGGTGGCGGCCCATGTGCTCAGCGGCGCGGGCCTTGTCGGTATGGCGGCGTTCCCATTCATGACGGGCGACCCCTATGTGGGACTGCTGGCGGCGGCGGTCCTGTACGCCATCGGCGGCGGGCTCATCGAGGTGCTCATCAGCCCCATCGTGGAGGCCTGCCCCACGGACAACAAGGCCGCCGCCATGAGCCTTCTGCACTCGTTTTATTGCTGGGGCACGGTGGCGGTGGTGGGCCTGTCCACGGGCTTTCTGGCCCTGTTCGGCAAGGGGAGCTGGCGGGCGCTGTGCTGTGTGTGGGCCATTTTGCCCCTGGCAAACGCCGTGCTGTTTAGCCGGGTGCCCATCGCGGCCCTGACGGAGAAGGACCAGGGCATGAGCCTGGGGGAGCTGGCGGGGCAGAGGATGTTTTGGATCTTCCTGGCCCTGATGGTGACGGCGGGGGCCTCGGAGCAGGCCATGAGCCAGTGGGCGTCCGCCTTCGCGGAGAGCGGCCTGGGCGTGACGAAGGCGGCGGGGGACCTGGCGGGGCCCTGCTTTTTCTCCGTGCTTATGGGCCTGGCCCGGACCGTGTACGCCAAAAAGGAGGATAAGCTGCCGCTGCTCACGGCCATCCCCGCCTGCGGGGCGCTGTGCGTGATCGCCTACGCCCTGGCGGCGTTCTCCCCCAGTCCCGTGACGGCCCTGCTGGGGTGCGGGCTGTGCGGGCTGAGCGTGGGCATCTTCTGGCCCGGCGTGTTCAGTCTTGCCTCCGCCCGGTTTCCCCGGGGCGGCACGGCTCTGTTCGCCCTGCTGGCCCTGGGAGGCGACATAGGCTGCGGCGGCGGTCCCACGCTGGTGGGACTGGTGGCCGGTGCCTTTGGGGACAGCCTGCGGACGGGCCTGGCCGCCGCGCTCATCTTCCCGGCGGCGCTGATCGCGTTGAGCCTGGCCTGCAAAAAGGCGCGTTGACAGGCGGGCCGGGCCGTTGCTATACTGAAAAAAACGACACGAGGTGCGAGATGGAATACACGCTGCAAAATGAAAAATACACCGCCGTGGCGCGGACCCAGGGCGGCGAGCTCATATCTTTCCGGGACTGGACCGGGACCGAGTACCTGTGGCAGGGGGACCCGGCCTACTGGTCCGGACGGGACCCCATTTTATTCCCCATCGTGGGGGCCCTGAAGGACGGGACAGTGGACACACCCAACGGCCTCTGCCGGATGGAACGGCACGGCTTTGCCCGGCACAGCGAATTCACCTTGACGCGGCAGAAGCCGGACAGCGTGACGCTGGAGCTGACGGAGAGCCCGGAGACCCTGGCCCAATACCCTTATCCTTTCCTGCTGCGGGTGACCCACCGGCTGACAGAGACGGGCTTTGAGACCGCCTATGAGGTGACCAACACCGGCGTGGACCCCATGCCTTTCTGCGTCGGCGGCCACACCGCTTTCAACTGCCCCCTGGTTCCCGGGGAGCGGTTCGAGGACTACCGGCTGGTGTTCGACGAGAAAGAATACGCCCACTCCATCGCCGTGCATCCCGGCGGGCTGCTGGGGGGCTTTCTGGAGAGGGAGGAATACCTCTTCCAGACGGATACCATCCCCCTGCGCCACGCCATATTCGATGAGGCGGACACGCTCGTATACGACGGACTGAGATCGGGCGGCGTGTCCCTGGTGCATAAGGATACGGGCCGGGGCCTGCGGATGGACTTTCACGGATTTCCCATGCTGGGTATCTGGACCATGCCAGACAAGAACGCGCCCTATATCTGCATCGAGCCCTGGCAGGGCTGCGGCGCGTTCGTGGACGAGACAGGGCGGTTCGCCGACAAGCCCCACGCGGTGGTCCTGGCCCCGGGGGAGGAAAAAAGCCTGTCCTTCGCCGTGGACCTGCTCTGAAAATAGTGCATAGAAAAGCCCCGGCTCCAAGGAGCCGGGGCTTCAGTCTGTCAAAGAACTCCCCAAACGTGGGAGTATATGGTATAATGGGGAAGAGAGTATGTGAGGGGGGTAAAGAGATGGACGAATGGAGAAAAGATGCACGGCGGGATGTAGTGATCACGGATATAGACGCGCTGGTGCCGGAAGACCATCTTCTGCGAAAGATAGAAAAGGTCATGGACTACGACTGGCTGTATGAGCTGCTGGACCCGTATTACAACCATGAAGTGGGACGGCCGGGGACGGACCCGGTAGTGCTGATAAAGATGGTGCTCATCCAGCATCTGTTTGGGATACCCTCTCTGCGGCA
>CANRBG010000080.1 GCA_947628805.1 uncultured Oscillospiraceae bacterium
CACCCCTGGCTGACCATGACCCAGTTCGCGGACATCATGACCATCGCGGAGATGACCCCCGGCCCCATCGCCATCAACGCCGCCACCTTCGTGGGCATCCGGGTGGCCGGCATCCCCGGCGCTGTGGTGGCCACGGCGGGGTGTGTGCTGCCCGCCTGCTGCATCGTGATGGCGCTGGCCTACGTCTATTACCGTTTCCGGGGCCTGGACACGGTGAAGGGCATACTGGCGGCCCTCCGCCCGGCAGTGGTGGCGATGATCGCGTCGGCGGGCATATCGCTTCTGATCATGGCCTTCTACGGTCAGCGGACGCTGCCGGAGGACCTGGGTGGGATAAACTGGCTCTCCGTGGCGCTATTTGGCGTCAGCCTTTTCGTGCTGCGGCGTTTCCGGGTGAAGCCCATCTACGTGATGGTGGGCGCCGGTGCGCTGGGGACCCTGGCAAGTCTTATCATTTGAGGGAGGCGAAAGGTCATGGATAAATACATCATCGCGGCGGGCACGCTCCATCGGGCAGGAGAAAAGGGCTCGCTCATGAGCATAAGAGGGTCCGTGTCTGGCCAGGGAAAAAAGCTGCTCTCCCCGGAGGGAGAGCTGGTGGCGATAACGGATATACACCATGAGACCGCTTGCCATGAGGCGGACCGGGTGGACAGGCACACATACGTACTCACCGATGGCGGGGGCCGGGAGCACGCCGCGGCCACGCCCCACTACGCCGCCGGGAGCGATCCCGCCGATGGAGGCTGGCCCGTGTGCCATATGCCCCGGGCGGACCATGCGGACGTGACGCTGGAGGGGCAGGAGTACGATATGGTCATGCACAGCGGCCAGGACTACTCCCTGTACGACCGGGCCCGCCGAGAGGTGGTTCACATCCTGCACCGGGGGATCATAGGCGGCTGGACCATAGAGGACGAGACGGGCCTGCCCCCGGAGGACCTGTGCGGCCTGTTCGTGTTCTGCCGTTACCTGGAGCGGGAAAACGAGTTCATGACCGTATAAGCGATCGTTTCATCCATCTCCGTCTTGCACGAAATCACGCTGCGTGCTATAATGTACCTGTTCATCGGAGGATGATAGCCGCCAAACTATCAGGCCGGATAAGATGCTTTGGGCGTCTTATCCGGCCTTTTCACGGAGAGACATATGAAAAATGATTTCACCCAGGGGAAAATCGTCCCGGCCCTGATCCGGTTCGTGTTCCCCATCATGTTCGCCATGCTGATCCAGTCCCTGTACGGGGCAGTGGATCTAATGATCGTAGGGCAGTTCTCCGACGCGGCCAATGTGTCGGCGGTGTCGGTGGGCAGCCAGCTCATGCAGTCGCTGACCATGTTCTTTACGGAGCTTGCCGTGGGCACCACGGTGCTCCTGGGCCAGTACATAGGCCAGCAGCGGCAGGACAAGTGCGGCGCGGTGGTGGGTGCCACCACCTTTTTCTTCGCCGGCATGGGGCTTGTGCTGGCCGTGGCCATGCAGTGGCTCTCGGCGCCGGCGGCGCGGATACTGAACGCGCCTGCGGAGGCCTTTGCCCAGACCGTGGCCTATACCCGTATCTGTTGCGCCGGTGCGGTGTTCATCGTGGCCTACAACATCCTGGGCAGCGTGTTCCGGGGCATTGGCGACGCGAAAATGCCCCTGGTCACCGTGGCCATCGCGGCGGTGTTCAACGTGTTCGGGGACCTGCTGTTCGTGGCGGGGCTGCACAGGGGCGCGGCGGGAGCCGCCATCGCCACGGTCATGGCCCAGGCCCTCAGCGTGGTGCTCAGCTTTCTCATCATCCGCCGGCGTGGTATGCCCTTTCCCTTCTCCCGCCGGGACATCGGCTTTCACAAAAAGGTCATCGGCCGCATCCTGCGCCTGGGCGCGCCCATCGCATTCATCGGCTTTTTCAACGGCTGCTCCCGGACCACGTTCGTCATGGCCCAAGGCATCGCCGGAGCTTTCGGGGTGCGGGTGCCCCTGTCCATCCTGTTCAGCCATATGAAGCCGGTGAGCATATTCCGCATAGGGCTGGCCACGCCCTCCTCCACATTCGTGCAGATCATCCTGTGCTTCCTCTACTTCTTCCACTGCCGGAAGGAGTATGTGGGCACCGGCGTCTGGCGGGAATGAGGTTACGGCCCATTTGTCCTTGCGGCCTTCTCAGCGATATGATCCCTATATCCGCATCCGGTTCATTCGGCGTTCATGCCCTCCTCCGCCGCCCGGATGAAGGCGCGGAACAGTTTTCTGCTGTTTTCATCCACCCGGAAAGAGAACTCCGGGTGCCACTGGACGGCCCACACAAAGCGCCTGTCCGGCATATATGCCGCCTCGATGATCCCGTCCGGGGCTGTGGCCATGGCGGACCATGCCGGCGCCAGCGCCTTGACCGCTTGGTGATGATAGCTGTTGACCGGGAACGCCCCATCTCCCAGCAGCGCCGCCAGGGGCGTATCCGGTACCGGCGTTACGGCGTGTACCGGCACGTCATACGGCGGGCGCTGGTGGTGTTCAACCTTCGATGGATGCTCGCTTGGCAGATCCTGATACAGCGTCCCGCCCAGCGCGGCGTTGATGAACTGTATACCCCGGCAGATGCCGAAGACGGGCTTGCCCCGTCTCAGTGCAGCGTGCAGCAGCTTCGCCTCCATGGCGTCCCGCTCTGGACAGCACTCCCCGCAGGCCGCGTCTTTTTTCTCTCCGTAGAGGGATGGTTCTGCATCCTGCCCGCCGGTGAACAGGAAACCATCGCAAAGTTCCGTAAGCTGGCCTATCTGCTCCTCCTCGTCCGTCAGCGGCAGCATGATGGGCAGACCGCCGGCCTCTGCCACGCCGTCCATATAACCCGGCAGCATCCAATAACTTTCCCGCTGGATGTCCACCAGCGGCACGATCCCAATGACTGGTCTTTTCATATTGATCTTCCTCCCTGGAAAAACAGCAAAGACGCCGTTCCAAGTGGAACGACGTCTCAGTCTGTCAAAGAACTCCCCAAACGTGGGAGTATATGGTATAATGGGGAAGAGAGTATGTGAGGGGTGTAAAGA
>CANRBG010000081.1 GCA_947628805.1 uncultured Oscillospiraceae bacterium
AGACCATCATGATGATGGAAAATTACCGCTCCACGCCCCAGATCCTGGCGGCAGCCAACTCCCTTATAGAGAAAAACTGCACCCGCATCAAGAAAGACCTGATCCCCACGCTGCCGGACGGGGAGAGCGTGCTGTGCCACAGCGCCGCCAGCTCCGAGGCGGAGGCTGCATGGCTCTGCGGCGAGATGCAGCGGCTTCACGAGACGGGCGTGCCCTACCGGGACATGACAGTGCTCTACCGGGCCCACTATGTGACCCGGTCGGTGGAGGACGCGCTGCTGAAAGAAAAGATACCCTACGCCATCTACAGCGGCGTGCCCTTTTTCGGACGTATGGAGATCAAGGACGCCCTTTCCTATCTGCGCATGATCGTCTATAAGGACGATCTGGACTTCCGGCGGGTGGTGAACAGTCCCAAGCGGAATATGGGCAAGCGGCGGATGGAATTTCTGGAAAAGACAGCGGCGGAGAGAGGCTGCACGCTGTATGAGGCCCTGTGCCTGACCCTGGAGGACGGCATCTTTAAGGGCACGAAAGCAGGCTCATTCGTGAGCCTGGTGGAGCGCTTCGCGGCGGACTACGCCCAGCGGCCGGTGTCGGAGGTGCTAAGCGCCATCCTCAACGAGAGCGGTTATGAGCTGGCCCTGCGCACGGAGGGGGCTCAGGAGCGGCTGGACAACCTGGCGGAGCTGAAGCAGTCGGTATATGAATATGAGACCGGCTGCGGGGAGGAGGCCGGGCTGGAGCACTATTTGAGCCACGTGGCGCTGTTTACCAACGCGGATGTGCGGGAGGCGGGGGACAGGGTGAAGCTCATGACCGTCCACGCCGCCAAGGGACTGGAATTTCCCTATGTGTTTCTGTGCGGGATGAACGAGGGGATATTCCCGTCCCGCCGGACCCGGACCCTGCCCGCCATGGAGGAGGAGCGGCGGCTGGCTTTCGTGGCCATGACCCGGGCGGAAAAGCGGCTGTACCTCACGGGGGCGGATGGCAGGGGCCTGGACGGCTCGCCCCGGTACCCGTCCCGATTCGTCCTGGACATCGACCCGTCGCTGCTGGACTATACCCAGCCGCCCCGGGAGGGGCTCATCGCGGAGGCGCGGACGTATATCCAGGGAAGCGAGAGCCGCCTGCCGGAGCAGGACGCCGGCACGTTCAGCGTGGGAGACCGGGTCGAGCACGAGCTGCTGGGACCGGGAACGGTGATCGAGGTGGACAGGGACCGGGGCGCGCATCTTGTCCAGTTCGACCGGACGGCTACGGCCCGGGCCATCTCCTTCAAAGCCCGGCTCAAACGGCTGTAAACACAAAAAGATACGTCAAAGCCTCCGGCATTGCCGGAGGCTTTGACGTTGCAAACATATTTCAGCTCTGTTTGGGGCCACGGCGGCGACGGCGGCGGGGATGGCTCTGCTTGTCCCGAAAGCTCTTGACCATTTCCTCGTCCGCCCGGTACAGCAGCCGGTTGGCGAGCCACGATCCGTCCTCGGCGCAGCGCAGGCGGATGCGGCACAAAAACGCGCCATGCTCGTCGCACTCGGCCAGCGACATATACCGGTGGTCGCCCTGGCTGACCCAGCGGGTCCGCTCCAGGGCCTTGCCGCAGTCGGGACACACGGCCTGGGCCTGCTCCACCGCCTGCCACAGCTCCTCCCGGGTGGGATAGGAGGGGGAGACGTTGTGCTCGATGGGGGCGGGGCCATTGCCGCCGCCGTCCGGCACGTGGCGGGACAGCTGCCGCACCAGGTGGTCGTAATTTTCCAGCCCCTTGCGCAGGTCCAGCCGGGAGCACACCAGGGCGGTATTGTAAGCGTCGCCCAGCGCGTCGTGGGCTATCCGTGTCTGTTCGATGCCGAAATGCTCCATGGCGGTCTCCAGGGATTTCTGGTTCCGGTCCGGGTCCTCGGTGAGCATATTGTAGATGAGCTGCAGGTTGATCCACTGGCCCATCCAGTCGATGTCCAGGTCGTGGATGATGCAGTTTTGCTCCATGATGCCGCTGTCGTCATACCCCCAGGTCATGAACGTGCAGTCCGGCCCGCACCAGTCGAGAAACTGCTCCATGGCCTTCTTGAAAGGGATGCCGTGGGCCAGACGGGCGTTGTCAAAGCCGGTGAGCTTTTTCACCTTATAGTGCATTTTCCGGAACCACACGGGGCTCACGTCGCACTGGAATTCCTCGCCGGGGGTCAGGTCCTCGTTCAGCTTCACCGCGCCGATCTGGATGATCTCGCCCCGCAGATGGATAGGGAGATGGTTGAAAACGGAGGATTTCGCGCTCATGGCCTGGTTCCATTCCAGGTCAATGACTATAAATGGCATGGTTTACGTCCTTCCTAAGCATACACTGGCTGCATTTTAACATATTCTTGAAAAAATAACAATATAATTGCGAGAATCTGCCGGATATGTTAAAATGCGGTGAAAAGAAAGCGGAGGAGGCGCGTATATGAAGATAGCGGTCTTGTGCGGAGGGCTGTCCAACGAGCGCGATGTGTCCCTGTCCGGCGGCGTGGGTATCGCCCGGGCGCTGCGGGGGATCGGACACCGGGTCGCGCTGCTGGACCTGTTTTTGGGCCGTACAGATGAGATAGGTGACATGGAGGCCGTGTTCACGTCGGAGGATGACGCTGCCGCGTTTTCCGTGGGGCAGTCCGCCCCCGATCTGGCAGCGGTGCGCGCTATGCGGCCAGGCCAGGGCCTGGTGGGTCCCCGTGTACTGGACATTTGCAGGGCGGCGGACATCGTCTTTCTGGCCCTGCATGGGGACGAGGGCGAAAACGGCAAGCTGCAGGCATACTTCGACATCTGCGGCGTGAAGTATACCGGCAGCGGCTACCTTGGCAGCGCCCTTGCCATGAATAAGGCCGTGTCAAAGGCGATGCTGCGGGACGCGGG
>CANRBG010000082.1 GCA_947628805.1 uncultured Oscillospiraceae bacterium
CGGATCTGGCTGATCTTTTCTTCCACCGGCGACGCCGCCCCTGGGGGCAGGTAGCGGATGGGGGTGCGGACGGTGAGCTCCCCGCCGGTGACTTTCAGCCAGGTGAGCCGGTCGCCCCGGCCGTCCCGGCTGATCTTATATACCCGCGCGCCGAAAAGGGCGGGATATGAGGGCAGGAGGGTGTACCGGTCCAGGGCGGCGAGAAGCTCCTCCACGCCCTCCAGCTTCAGTCCCGAGCCGAAAAAACAGGGGAACAGCTTCCGCTTTTGCACCAGCGCGGCGATGTCCCCGTCGGAGACGCGGCCGTCTGCCATATACCGGTCCAGCACGTCCTCGTCCAGCATAGCCACGGCCTCGTCCCGGCCGGCGTTATCGGGGGAGAAGTCCACGCAGTCCTCGCTCAGATGGCGGCGGATGTCCTCCATCAGGGCATCTTTATCCGTGCCGGTCACGTCCATCTTGGTGACGAACAGGAACACCGGTACCCGGTACCGGCGCAGCAGGGTCCAGATGGTCTCCGTGTGGGCCTGGACGCCGGCGGCGCCGCTGATGACCAGGATGGCGCAGTCCAGCGCCTGGAGCGTCCGCTCCGCCTCCGGGGAAAAATCCACATGGCCGGGGGTGTCCAGAAGAGTGATCTGGGCGTCCCCGGCCTGAAAAATGGCCTGTTTGGAGAAGATGGTGATGCCACGGGCACGCTCCAGTTCGTGGGTGTCCAGGTAGGTGTCCCGGTGGTCCACCCGGCCCAGCTTGCGGATCCTGCCCGTGAGGTACAGCATCCCCTCGCACAGGGTGGTCTTGCCCGCGTCCACATGGGCCAGGATGCCGACGGTCAGCCTTTTCATCCGGCCGCCTCAGTCCAGGGCGAAGCCCCACCACAGGCTCTCGGGCACGGGGCAGTCCACGTCAGGCCGCAGCGCCGCCAGCACGAAAGGCCGCTCCTGGCCTGGGCCGGGCAGGAACAGAGGCGTGCGGACCATGTAGCGTGCGGCGGGGAACCGGGCGGCTACTGCCTGCAGCACATCCATCCAGTCCCCCTCCGGGGCCAGCAGCTCCAGGATGCGGCAGGTGTCGCCGTCCATCTCCACGGCGGCGATGTCTCCGTCCACGGAGATGAGCCCGCCGCCCAGCTGCTGCATCTGATAGAGCTCCAGGGTGTAAAAGCCCGGTGTCATGACCGTGTAGGGCTGGCCCCGGAGCAGGGCTTTCCGGCGCAGGTAATACTCGCCTGTGGAGATGACTGCGGCGTCCTCCGCCCGTCCGGGTTCGATCTCGCCGGCGTCAATGACGGCTTCCCGCACGGAGCTGATGGGCCGGCAGCCGGCGCTCTTCGTGTAAAACTCATAGAGAGACGGCTCCGCCGGCAGCACGCACACCGCGTCCGCCCGCTCCAGCGCCGCCTTCACGCAGGCCTTGTATACCGCCGTGCCAATGCCTCGGCCCCGCCAGTCCGGGTCGGTGGCCAGCGCATAGGTATAGGCGGTGGACAGGGACCGTCCCGCAGGGGGGAAGATCATCGGCCCGTCCAGGATGTACATGGCCGACACCACCTGACCGTCCGCCACCGCCACGAGACAGGCCTCCGGCGTCAGGAACAGGGAGAAGAATTTCTCGATATGGGCCCGGTCGTCGCCAAATGCCTGCTGCCACAGGTCCAGCAGCCGGGGGCGGTCCTCGTCCCGCCAGGGTCGGATCAAAACGTCGTTCATGATAGTTCCACCTTGTATTTTTCCACCATCCGGTCGGGATGGTAGGTGAGCTTGGACTGGCGCAGGCTGGGCCGGCCGGTGTCGTCCTCCCGGTTGATCCACCGGACCTGGGGATGGACGGCGCGGATATGACGCACGAATTCCCGGTTGATCATGGGGTAGGCCCCGTTGATGTGGCTGTAAGCTTTCTCAAAATGCACGTCAAAGGTGTCGCCGGAGGCCATCTCCCCCATGGAGAAAGCCGCGATCTCGCCGTCCGCCCAGAGGATGCCGCCGTCCAGCCCCAGAGGGCCGTAATACCGGAAAGAGCGCTGGATGGCCTGGTACTCCTCGTCGATGCCGTCTTTCTCGTCCTCGCCGCAGGTCTCCATCCAGTGGTCCAGCATGGCCTGGCAGGCGGGGATGTCCGCCTGGGTGAGAGGGGAGAAGCGCCAGTCGTTCTCCTCCTCGAAGCGGTGGATGTGGTTGCGCTTGCCGTGCAGATGCTTGCCCGCCAGGGTGTCCAGCTTTTCGGCCTCGTAGAGGTAGTCCCACAGGTCCCGCTCCGGCGTGACCGTGCATCCCTCGCCCCAGACGGCGCGGACAAGGGGCAGATGGTCCGCCGTCACGCCCCGCAGCACGAAAGGAAAGCCCTGCCCGGCGGCGTAGGCGCGCATCTCGTTCAGCACGGGGACCACGTCGCCGCTGCCGATGGGCCAGGCGAAAAAGGGGTGGTGCTCATAGCAGGGCAGGGCGATCATCCGCCCGTCTAGCCGGCCCACCTGCTGGTGATAGGTGTCGTCCCAGAGAAAGATGTTGCCAAAGTTATAGTCGGCGCTGGGGGAATTCTCCGCCAGCACGATGGCGTCTATCCACGGTTTGTCGGTCAGAGCGACCGGATGCAGTGCGATCATTGTAGGT
>CANRBG010000083.1 GCA_947628805.1 uncultured Oscillospiraceae bacterium
GCGCAGTCCTCTGTGGCGGCCATGGCCTCCATGGTCTGGCTGGCCACCTGGCCCAGGCTCTCCCCGGTGACGATGGCCCCGCACTTATTATCCGCCGCGATGGCCGAGGCGATACGCATCATCATCCGGCGCATGATCAGCGTGAAGTAATCCTCCGGGCACTTTGCCCGGATCTCCTCCTGGATGTGGGTGAAGGGCACGATCTGCACGTTCATCCGCCCGCACCAGGGTACCAGCAGTTTCGCCAGGTCCAGCACCTTCTGCTTGGCAAGCTCCGAGGTGTAGGGGAAGGAGAAGAAGTGCACCGGGATCAGCCGCATGCCCCGCTTTGCCATCATCCAGGTGGACACGGGGCTGTCGATGCCGCCGCTGAGCAGCGTCACCGCCGCCCCGGCTGTCCCCACCGGCAGGCCGCCGGCGGCCTCGATGGGGGACCCGTGGACGTAGGCGGCCCGGTCCCGGACCTCCAATTGGACCGTGAATTCCGGGTGATGCATGTCGGCGGTCAGATCAGGAAAGGCGTCGTTCAGCTCCCCGCCCACGTACTGGCTCAGCTGCACGCTGGTCATGGGGAAGGATTTGTCCCCCCGGCGGGACTCCACCTTGAAGGTCTTCGCCGTGGACAGCTCCCGGAAAAGATACTCCTTCGCCTTGGCGAGGATGGCCTCCGGGGTCTTCTCGCAGGCGGCGGCCCGGGTCATGGTCATGATGCCGAACACGTTTTTTAACGCCTCAAAGGCCCCGTCCACATCGCAGTCCTCACTCTGGGGCTCCACGTAGATGATGGACTGGTGGGCAATGACCTCGAACCGCCCGAACCGCTTCAGCCGGCGGCGGATGTTGGAGAGAAGTTTTTGCTCAAAGGAGCGCTTGTTGAGCCCTTTCAGGACCACCTCGCCCTCCTTGAGAAGGATCATATCGGTCATTTCAGACCCTCGCTTCGTTGATGTTGAATTGAAATGTGCGGTACTGGATGGCCTCCGCCAGATGGGCCGGGCGGATATCCGCCGACCCGTCCAGGTCCGCGATGGTCCGGGCCACCCGCAAAATGCGGTCGTAGCTGCGGGCGGTGAGGCCCAGGGCGTCGTAGGCGCCCTTCATCAGGGCGGAGCAGGCGTCGTCCAGAGCGCAGTATTTTTTCATGGCCGCTGGGTCCATCCGGGCGTTCTCCCGGATGGGGGAGCCGTCGAACCGCTGCCGCTGAGCCGCTCGCGCCCTGTCCACCCGGGCCTTGACGGCGGCGGAGGGCTCTCCGCTGGGGCGGGCCTCCAGCTCTTCGAATTCCAGGGCAGGGACCTCCACCATGATGTCGATCCGGTCCAGCAGGGGGCCGGAGATCCTGCTCTGGTACTCCGCCACGGACCGGGGCGAGCACCGGCACCGGCCGGAGGGGTGGCCGTACCAGCCGCACCGGCAGGGGTTCATAGCGCACACCAGCATGAACCGGCTGGGGTAGGTCAAAGACCCGCCGGCCCGGCTGACGGTGACCTCCCCCTCTTCCAGGGGCTGGCGCAGCAGGTCGATCACGTCCCGGTGGAATTCCGGCAGCTCGTCCAAAAAGAGCACCCCGTTGTGGGCCAGGCCCATCTCCCCGGGCCGCAGATCGGCTCCGCCGGACAGGGCCTGGCGGGAGGCGGTCTGGTTGGGGGCCCGGAAAGGACGGCGGACCACCACCGGGTCCTCCGCCGTGGTGAGACCCGCCACGGACCAGATGGCCGTGGTCGGCAAAGCCTCGTCCCGACTCATGTCCGGCAGGATGCCGGGCAGCCTTTTCGCCAGCATGGACTTGCCCGCCCCCGGCGGGCCCACCATCAGCACGTTGTGGCCCCCGGCGGCGGCCACCTCCAGGGCCCGCTTCACGTTCTCCTGGCCCTTTACCTCCGCAAGGTCGGGTACAGAGACCCGGCCCGGGTCCAGCACGCCGGGGGCGGCGGGCTGGATGGTCCCCTCGCCGGAGAGAAAACTGGTAAGCTGCCGGGCGCTCTCCACGGGATAGACCTCCACCCCCTGGGCGAAGGCCGCCTCGGCGGCATTGTCCTTTGGCACGAAAAGCCGCTTCGCCCCGGCCTTCTCCGCCGCCAGGGCCATAGGCAGGGCCCCGGATACGGGCCGGAGCTGTCCGGTCAGGGACAGCTCTCCGAAAAACATATCCTCCGCCTGGGGCGGCTTGATCTGCCCCGAGGCGGCCAAAATGCCCAGCAGCACCGGCAGGTCATAGACCGTGCCGGCCTTTTTCGTGTCCGCCGGGGCCAGGTTCACCGTGATGCGGCTGACGGGAAAGTCCCAGCCGTTGTGCTTGACCGCGGCCCGGACCCGGTCGGCGGCCTCCTTCACGGCGGCGTCGGGCAGACCCACCATGTCCAGCCGGGGCAGGCCGGAGGCGATGGACGTCTCCAGCTCCACCTCGTAGCCGCCTATTCCTTTGATGCCAAGGGAACGGATGCGCGCGTACATGGCCAGACCTCCTGCGTAGTTTTTACTCTGCGTCTACGACCTGAATGTGCAATTCGTCCAGCTGTTTCTGCTCCACCGTGCCGGGGGCGTCCATCATCAGGTCCTGGGCGTTCTTGTTCATGGGGAAGGGGATGATCTCCCGGATGGA
>CANRBG010000084.1 GCA_947628805.1 uncultured Oscillospiraceae bacterium
TATAAGGACTGATATAGTTATCCCCCGGTCAGTGGACCGGGGGATGCGTTTTGTTCAGTCGTGATGGTCCTCGTCGTGGTCCTCGGCGTGGTGTTCCACCCAATGGGCGCTGTCCAGACGGATGTCGCAGCTCTCCAGGTACAGCAGCGTGCCGTTGCCGTGTTCGTCGCAGTGGTCAAAATCCCGGACGGTGCGCACGTCGATGTCGCCCTCCCCGGCAAAATTGCGGATGACGCCGTGGAAATCCCCGCCGGTCAGGCTCTCCCCGTTGGAGGTGAGCACGTCGGTGAACGCCCGGATGGGCTGGCCGTCCAGGTACCACTGGCAATGGCGGTCGTCATAGGAGCAGGTGAGGCCGTAAGGGGCGTACTCCACGATGGCGGCCTCCAGCGCTTCCGGGTCGATGCCGCCGGCTGTCATGGCGTCGCCTTGGTAGGTATATTCGGTCATCCCGGCCTCCGGCGCGTCCGGGTCGGATACCGCCGTCTGCTCTGTGGCCGAACCGGCGGGCTCCTCTGTCACGGCCTCTCCCGGCGGGGCGGGCATGGGTACATCCCGATAGGCCAGCACCCCCGCCGCCATCAGCAGTCCGGTGACCGCCACCGCCAGCAGCAGGCAGGCCGCCACCACCCAGGGCCATTTCTTCCGCCGGGGCTTCTTCGCCGCCGGGGGCGCGTCCTTTTCCGGCTCCGGGGCGGGCTGAGGCGGCTGCTCCGGCGGCGGGGGAGGAGGCGCGGCGCTGTCCGGACTGGGCTGCTTCTCCGGCTCCGGTCCGGGGGCGTTGTCCTTCAATAAATAGTCGGTGGTAACGGAAAAGAGCTCGCTCATTTTTATGATCTTGTCCAGCTCGGGCACGGCCTGGGCCATCTCCCACTTGGAGACGCTCTGGCGGCTCACGTCCAGCCGGTCTGCCAGGTCGATCTGGCTCCAGCCCTGCTTTTTCCGCAGCTCGATGATCTTGTCTGCCAAAGGCATGGGGAAACCTCCTTGTCGTTTTTCGGGTGGTCCACCTGGCCTTGATTATACCGGTCACGGCCCGTTTTCACAACCAATCCGACCCGGAAATGTGTCAACCCACGGTTGCGGCCCCGGTTTTCCTTGGAAAACCGGGGCCCGTCCATCAAAAATGTCTTATTTTGTTCCGAAAATTCTGTCGCCGGCGTCGCCCAGGCCGGGGACGATGTAACCGTGCTCGTTCAGGTGGTCGTCCTCCGCCGCGGCGAAGATGTCCACGTCCGGATGGACTTTCTGCATGGCCGCCACGCCCTCGGGAGCGGCGATGATGCACATGAGCTTGATGTTCTTCACGCCTTCCTCTTTTAGGAAGGTGGCCGCCGCGATGGCGCTGCCGCCGGTGGCCAGCATGGGGTCCACGATGATCACGTCCCGCTCGGTGATGTCGGGGGGCATCTTGTAGTAATACTTCACCGGCGCCAGGGTCTCCGGGTCACGGAACAGGCCGATGTGGCCCACTTTCACGTTGGGCATCATGGCGACCATGCCGTCCACCATGCCCAGGCCCGCCCGCAGGATGGGCACGATGGCCAGCTTCTTACCGGCGATGCGGTGGCAGGTGGCCTCCGCCACGGGGGTCTGGACCTTGACCTCCTCCAGAGGCAGGTCCCGGGTGGCCTCGTAGCACATGAGCTGGGCGATCTCGCTGATCAGCTCCCGAAACTCCTTGACGCTGGTCTTCTCGTCCCGCAGGATGGACAGCTTGTGTTGGATGAGAGGATGGGTGAAAACCATGACTTTGCTCATATCTCGTTCTCCTTTGTGGAAGTTATTGCGTTTCCATGCGGGCCAGCCGTTCCCGCTCCGCCTGGCTCAGCCGCAGGTAGACCGGCAGCAGCTCGTGGGCGGAGACAGGTGTCTTTCCCAGCGCCGCGAGACCTACCCCCCGTGCGTTTTGCAGCCTTAAGGGTTCCGGGGCGGTGAATACGGTCACCTGGCCCCTGTCCAGAGTATTATAGCACAGCTGGGCTCCGTCGCCAAGCAGGATCCACGGCTCCTGCCGGGCGATGAGCTCACTCTCCAGCTCGGCGATGGAGATGGCCCGGTCCTCGGTCAGGCGCACGGGCACGCCGCCCTCCACGGTGAACAGGGCGTTGTAGACCTGGCCCCGGCGGGCGTCCATGCAGCAGCAGAGCATCTGCCCGTCCAGCACCGGCCCGCCCCAGGCCATGGCCTCCAGGGTGGACACCCCCACCGCGGGGATATCCAGCGCCCAGCAAAGGCCCTTTGCCTCCGCCAGGCCGATGCGCAGGCCCGTGAAAGAGCCGGGGCCGCGGCTCACCGCCACGAGCCCGATGTCCCGCATGGTCTTATCCAGGCCCTTTACTAGGCCCTCCGCCATGGGCAGCAGGGTGCGGCTGTGGGTGAGGCCCGCGTTCTGGATGGCAAAGGCCAGCATCTTATCGCCCTCGAATACCGCAGCAGAGGCGGCCTTTGCAGAGCTCTCCAGCGCCAGTGTCAGCATGACGGATGCCCTCCTTCCACGGTGATGCGGCGGTCGTTCTCGCCGGTCTTTTCAAAGCGGACGGCGATC